>CAYJRR010000036.1:0-3546 GCA_964372275.1 uncultured bacterium | reverse complement strand
CCGCGCGGCGCGCGGCGAAGTACGCCGAGATCATGTATCCGAAGGTCTGCGAGCAGTTCAATCACTTCCTCAAGGAGAAGGTGCACGTCGTCGTCCGCGACCAGGAGGACATCTCCAACGGCTTCGCCGTCTACACCATGGACTGGATCACCATCTGGGCCACGCCGCTCTACTACCGGCTGCGCGGGCGGATGGACTGGATCCCGGACGTCATGACCCACGAGTTCGCGCACATCGTCTCCCTCAAGGCGAACGAGAACCGCGGCATCGGGATGTCGCTTGCCGGCGTGCAGGGATCGGGGCTGGAGGAGGACGGCCGGAACAACGTCGCCTACGGGATGGAGTTCCCCCTCGGGGAGGGGAACTCGGCGCCGTTCTGGTGGACCGAAGGGGGCGCCGAATTCTGGACGCACAACGTCGGCTACAACCACTGGGGCTCCAGCCGCGACATGCTGCTGCGGATGTCGATCCTCGATCCGGACGCGACGCTCACGCTCGATCAGTTGGGCGTGCGGGGCGACAAGACCGGGCTCGACGGGGAACGCGGCTACAACCATGGCTACTCGATCGGTCTCTACCTCGCCGAGAAGTACGGGCAGGAGACCTACTCCAAGTTCGCCGAGGCGTCGAAGAACCAGTCCCGGTTCGACTGGGAGAGCGTGATCAAGGACGTCCTGGGCATCACCCCGGAGGAGATGTGGCAGGGGTGGGTGCAATGGAACCGGGACAAGTACGGCCGGGTGAAGGAGGAGTTGGAGAAGCAAGGGCTGCACGAGGGGACCGAGGTCGCCTGGAAGCAACCGCTCTGGCTGTCGAAGGACGAGAAGAAGATGAAGTCGTGGTCCGAGATGCCCAAGCGGAAGCGCCGCTGGATGCGCGAGAAGCCGGGGATCTGGCACTACTACCAGCGCGTCTCGCCGACCGGCGAGGCCTGGGGCTCGCTCGACACCCGGAAGGGGAGCCTGAAGATCACCTTCGTCAATCCCGACGACCTGCCGGCCTTCACCGGCACCTGGCTCGATCCGGAGAAGGACAAGGACAAGGAGAAGAAGGACGGGGAGTCGGGTGGTTCGACCGGAGCCGGCGCGGGGCCGGGACGCGGCTCGTCCGCGCGCGCCGAGGGTGAAGCGGGCGCGCCGCTGACCGACGAAGAGAAGCTGGAGCGCATCCCGAGCATCTCCCTTTCCGGGGTCGGCGACGCCAGCTGGGACTTCTCGCCGGACGGGACGCGGATCGTCTACACCGGCGACCACATCGAGCCGTGCCTCACCGGCGATTTCAACTTCGACTGATACGAGTGGCAGGACCTCATCATCTACGACCTCGCCGACGCGATCGCCTGGTCGAAGGAGAAGAAGGAAAAGGGGAAGAAGGCCGACGACTGGGACCCCTCCTGCTCCGAGGACCGGCGGCGGAAGATGCAGATCACCCACGAGCTGCGCGCCTCGAGCCCGAGCTGGTCGCCCGACGGGCAGTGGATCGCCTTCGTCAAGTACAACGACGGCACCTACAACGTGGCCCGCATCCGTCCGAACGGCGAGGAGCTCCTCTACCTGACGCTGTTCGCCGACGGGACCCAGATCGGCGAGCCGCAGTGGTCTCCGGATTCCAAGAAGCTCGTCTTCTACGTCTACCGGAACGACCAGCAGGACATCTGGGAGATGAACGCCGACGGGACCGACCTCCATCCGCTGACCTGGGACAAGGCGGAGGACAAGGACGCGATCTACACCGCCGACGGCAAGGGGGTCCTCTTCTCGTCCGATCGCAGCGGGATCTTCAACGTCTACCGGATCGATTTGGCGACGCGGGCCGTCACACAGGTCACCAACGTGGTCGGCGGCGCCTTCTGGCCGGCGGAGACCAAGGGGGGGAACCTCCTCTACACCGGCTTCAACGCCTACGGGTTCCAGAACTTCGGCCTGAAGAAGCCCGACTTCTTCGGAAAGTCGTCCGATCCGCTGCCGGTGGTCGCCACGGCCGACGTCGACCGCAACTTGAAGACGGTCGAGGAGCTGCCTCCGATCCCGGAGGGGCGGAAGTACTCGGCGATTCGCGATCTCGAGCCGCCGTCGTTCGTGCCGATCGCCCGCTACGAGGACCAGAACGTCCAGGCCGGCGGCGAGCTGATCTGGTGGGACTACGCCGGGAAGCACGCCCTGATCGCCGACGTGCTGATGGGGCAGAACAAGGACTTCATCGTCCGCTACTTCAACGACATGTTCCGCCCGACGCTGGGACTGATCTGGGCGCGTTTCGACCGCAAGCGCGAGTCGGGTTTCCAGATCTCGGACGAGGGGGACTTCGCGGAGCTGAAGCTGGCCTCCCGCGTCGACTTCTACCTCGCCATGCTCAATTGGCGGATCAGCCCGCGGCACGACGCCGGGATCGTCGCCACCTACCGCTCGTTCGATTTCGGCTACGGCGCCACCGCCCCGGACCTCACCGTCGGTGGCCCGTGGAGCTTCGGCAAGAAGGGGTTCTCCAACGCGGCGAGCGTCGGCTTCAACCTGAACTACTTCACCGTCGACCGCTTCGCGGGGGGCGGGACGTTCGACGTCAACCCGCGCGGGGCGAGGGAGCTCAACACCAGCTGGGACGTCGGGTTCACCGACATCGTCGAGGGGGGCGGCGACGTCGACGACGGGGAGAACCTCACCAGCTACACCTTCAACACGCTGAAGGCCTCCTACGCCGAGTACTACGCCGTGCCCTGGTGGGAGTACCTGCAGCACACCCTGCAGTTCACGCTGCAGGCCGGGTACGTCGACCGGAATGTCCAGTACAACGACGAGTTCTTCGCCGGCGGCCAGCATCCGCAGGCCTCCTTCAGCGACATCAACGCCAACACCCAGTTCGCCGGCTTCGAGCCGTTCAGCGTCGTCGGCGAGACGATGCTGATCACGTCGCTCGCCTACCGGATGCCGGTCTATCGGGATTGGGACAAGAAGGTCGGGCCGATCTACTTCGACTCCCTCTATCTCCAGTTCTTCGGCACCGCCGGCAACCTGTGGAGCTTCCGGCCGCTGCCGGTCGAGGGGGAGATCCGGCCGCTGACCGTCACCGGGGCGCGGCGGGAGCTTCCGTTCGTCGGACTGTTCGACGACAAGAAGGTGAGCAAGCTCGAGGACGAATACTCCGGCATCGACATCAAGGGCATGGGGCACGCCTACGGCGATGACGATCCGGGGCTGTTCGAGAAGGCGTTTCCGGTCGCCTACAAGAACGGCAACCGGATCCTGACCGACGTCGGCGCCGAGCTTCGGCTCCGGGCCTACATCTACAACTACACCCCGTGGTTCTCCTTCTTCCGCGTCGCCTACGGGCTCCAGGACACGACCGGCATCGGCGACCACAACGGCGACCGCATCTTCCGGGATCTCCCGCCCAACGACGACCCGGTCGGGGAGATCGAACGGAAGGGGTTCCGCTACTACCTCGGCATCGGAACGGGCTGGTGAGGAGAACGACGATGAACCGCCGCGTGCGATCGATCTTTGTGACGTCTCTCCTGGGGTGGATCCTCCTTCTCGGATCCTGCGGCCG
>CAYJRR010000035.1:8651-36439 GCA_964372275.1 uncultured bacterium | reverse complement strand
CCAGCCGGTCGGTCGCGGTGCCGATCTTCCAGACCGCCTCGTTCGCCTTCGACGACGTCGATGGGATGGCCCGCACGCTGCGCGATCCGGACGCCGGGTTCATGTACTCGCGCGTCGCGAACCCGACGGTCGACGTCTTCGAGCGCGCGCTCGCCGACCTCGAGGAGACGGAGGCGGCGGTGGCGTTCGGGTCGGGGATGGCGGCGATCCACGCCGTCGTCGCGGCCCATTGCGCCGCCGGCGATCGGATCGTCGCCCCCGCGTCGCTCTACGGCGGCACCTTCTCGCTGTTCCGCGACCTCCTGCCGCGGTTCGGGATCGAGACCACCTTCGTCGACGCGACCGACTTGGGGGCGGTGAAACGCGCCTGCGGACCCCGGACCCGGATCGTCTACGCGGAGACGATCGGCAATCCGGCGCTCGCGGTCGCCGACATCCCCGGCCTGGCCGAGATCGCCCGCTCGGCGGGCGCCCTGCTGGTGGTCGACTCGACCTTCGCCACGCCCTGGCTCGCGCGACCCTGCGCGCTCGGCGCCGACGTGACGGTGCACAGCGCGACGAAATACCTCGGAGGGCACGGTGACCTGATCGCCGGGATCTGCGCCGGAAGCGCCGCCGCGATGGCCCGGGTGCGGAAGATGCGGATCGAGCTGGGGGCCTCGCTCGAGCCGTTCTCGGCGTGGTTGGCGCTGCGGGGCCTGAAGACGCTCGCGCTGCGGATGGACCGGCACGGCGCCGCCGCGGCGGCGATCGCGGAGAGACTGTCCGGTCACCGGGCGGTGCGTCGGGTCGTCTATCCGGGGCGGCCCAGCCATCCGCAGCACACCCTGGCGAAGCGGCTCCTCCCGCGAGGTTTCGGCGGGATGGTGGCGTTCGAGATCGACGGAGATCGCCGGCGTACCGCGCGCGTGGTCGAGCGCCTGCGCCTGTTCGTGCGCGCCGGGTCGCTGGGGGACGCGCACTCGCTGGCGATCCTCCCTTCGGCGACGAGCCACCGGCAGCTGGACGACGCGGCGCTCGCCGCGGCCGGGATCGCCCCCGGATTCGTGCGGCTTTCGATCGGACTGGAGGAGCCCGAGGACCTGGTCGCCGATCTCGAGCAGGCGTTGGAGGGATCGTGATCCTGCGGAACCACGTCGGTGGCCGCTGGACCGACGCGCCCAGGCACGGGCCGTTCTTCGACCCGGCCGACGCGCGCGAGCCGATCGGCGACGCGCCGCGCTCCGGCCCCGCCGAGGTCGACGCCGCCGTCGAGGCCGCGCGCGCCGCGTTCCCCGCGTGGAGCGCGTGGCCGGCGCCGCGCCGCGGGGCCGTCCTGTCACGGATCGCGGCCGGGATCGCCGCGGAGTCGGAGACGCTCGCCGCCGCGTTGACCCGGAACCAGGGGAAGACGATCGCCGAAGCCCGCTCCGAGGTCCGCCGTGCCGCCGAGGCGTTCGACTTCTGCGCCGGCGAGACGCGGCGCATCGCGGGGGAGACGCTCCCGTCGGAAGTCCCGGGGCGGCTCACGCTGACGCTGCGCGAGCCGCTGGGGGCCGTCGGCGTCGTCACGCCGTCGAACTACCCGGCGCTGATCTCCGCCTGGAAGATCGCGCCGGCGCTCGCGGCCGGGAACACCGTCGTCTGGGCGCCGTCGGCGCGGACGCCGCTCGTGCACCAACGGTTGACGGAGCGGATCGCCGCGGCGCTGGAGGAGGAGGGGGCGCCGGCCGGGACGGTCAACCGGGTCGAAGGGGAGGGGGCCGAGGTCGGCGCCGCGCTGGCGACGCATCCGCGCGTGGCGGCGATCTCGTTCACCGGCTCCGCCACGAACGGCGCCGCGGTTCGCGCCGCCACCGTCGCGCGCGGAATCCCCACGCTCTGCGAGATGGGAGGGAAGAACCCGTTGGTGGTGCTCGACGACGCCGACGTCGAGTTCGCCGCCGAGGCGTGCTCGAAGGGGGCGTTCGGCAACGCCGGGCAGCGCTGCACCTCGACCTCGCGGGTGATCGTCGTTTCGGCGGTGGAGCGGCGCTTCACTGAAGCGCTGGTGGAGCGCGCGCGCCGCCTGCGCATCGGCCCCGGCGCCGATCCGGCGAGCGAGATGGGTCCGCTCGTCTCCGGAGCGGCGCGCGAGTCGCTCGAAGCCGAGCTCGCGAAGGCGGCCGGCGAGGGGGTGGACCGGCTCTGCGGCGGGGGTCGCCCGCCGGATCCGTCGACGAGGCACGGATATTTCGTCGAACCGACCGTCCTGCGCGCGTCGAACCCCGCCGCGCGGATCGCACAAGAGGAGCTGTTCGGGCCGGTGGTGGTGCTCCTGCGCGCGTCGGGCGACGACGACGCCTTGCGTCTGGCCAACGGCATCCGCTACGGGCTGTCGGCGTCGGTCTACACCCGCGACCTCGACCGGGCGCTGCGCTTCTCGCGCGGGATCGAAGCCGGGATCGTCCACGTGAACTCCGCCACCGTGGGCGGCGAGACGCACGTCCCGTTCGCCGGCTGGAAGGCGACCTCCACCGGAGGCCCCGAGCGCGGCCGCGCCGCCGTCGACTTCTTCACCCGCTGGAAGACGCTCTACGTCGACTCCCGCTAACCGCCGCACTCCTCGATCGGCACGCCTCGGTCGAAGTTCGGTTCGAACACCTGCCGGTCCCAGTCGATCGTGCGCGCGGCGTCGTCGACCACCACGTTCAGCTCCCGGGAGTTGTTGAAGCTCTGCTCGTCGAGGTTCGCCGAGCCGACGATCGAAACCTGCCGGTCGACCGAAAGGTACTTGGCGTGGATCGACTCGTCGACGTTGCCGATCACCGGCCGGCCTTCGCGGCGCACGTACCAGCGCGGGCGGAACAGCCGGCACGGGTCGGTGACGCCGGCCTTGCGCGCCTCCTGCAAGATCTCGCGGAAGGCGTCATGGTTGGTCCCGCCGCGGGTCGGGATCCGTTCGGCGAAGTCCTGGTACCCCTTGCCGGTGACCAGCTCGACCGTCACCCCGCGGGAGAGCGCGCCGACGATCGCCCGCTTCACCGCCCGGTCGTTGAGGTTCGGGGTGACGATCCGGATCCGCTCGCGCGCGCCGGCCAAGGCGGCGAGGTAGGCCTGGTTCTGCGGATTGCGGTCGTCGTTGGCGAACGGGCTCTGCTCCGCCGGCCGCGTGACGACCAGCATGGGGGCGCAGGCACGCTCCGCAGCCGGATCGAGATGCGGAATCGACGGCGACAGCGGGATGTTCGTCTTCCAGCACGGGCTCGACGCCCGGCCGAACAGATCGAGGTAGTCGGTCAGCCCTCCGCAGGTCCACCGCGTGCTGCCCTTCCAGGCGTTCGCGAAGTCGGCCCGCATGGCGTACGCGACCTCGCCGTGGAACTCGAAGCCGAGGTCGTAGTTGTCGCCGAACGTGTCGTGGTTCTTCTGCACGTTCGCCCCGGTGGTGATGGCGTGGACGCCGTCGACGACCGTCGTCTTCACGTGGAGCGCGCCGAGCCCGGTGTGCGCGTGCCCGGCGATCTCGAAGCGGACCAGCTTGGGATCGATCCGGAGGTTCTCCAGCTCTTCGGAGAGCTTGGAGATCATCCGCGGATCTTCGAGCGCGCGAACGTTCACCAGCAGGTGCACCGTCACCGGCGGTCCGTCGGGCTTCTCGATCCGGCGGCGGGCGGCGAGTCGCCGGAAACCCTGAAGCAGGGTCGTGTGCCCCCGCGATTGGGTGTTCCAGCGCCAGTTCTGGATCAGCACCTCGCGGTCGGCCGCGGCGATGAGGTCGGACATCCGGCGAAAGATCCTCGGACCCTGGACCAGCGCCGCGGGCCGCGCGACGTTCCGCGAAGTGGCGACGAGCGGCGGCGGCACCGTTCCGCGGTCGGCGACGGCGGCGACGGCCCGGTGGATGTGTCGCATCAAAGGACTGGCGCAGGGGGCCGGCGGCGGAACCGCGCCGCCGAACTCGGTGCGCGAAAGGATCGACGCGCGGTGGGTCGTCGTCATCCACGCCGGCAGCGTCACCGCCCCGTCGGGGCACTGTGCCCGCGCCTCGCACGCGGCGAACAAGACGACCAGCCCCGCCAACGCTCCGCGCATCGACCCTCCCGGCCGGAGAAAGAGCAACCGACGTACCGGTTCGGCGCCGATTTGGCACGTCCAACGCGGTGCGCAAGGGGTTGGAACGGCGAAGGAAACGGATCCGGATCGAACCTGGGGCCGACCCCGCGTCCGAGCACGATTGTGCACAGGGAGGCGGCGATGTCCCACGGAACGCCGCGGTGTGGGGGGCCGGGAACCTACCGGGGGAGGGCGGTGTCGGTCCCGGTATGAACCGACTTCGCCGACTCGTGGCGGCTCTGGCGATCGCCGCCCCCACCCTCGTCCCGACCGCGGACGCACAGGTTCTCGTCCCGACCGACGCCTCGCTCTCGCCGTTGGCGATCAAGAGCCAGCGCGTCGAAGTGACCGTCAAGGACCAGCTCGCGCGCACGCGCATCGAGCAGGTCTTCGTCTCGAGCGCCGACCGGATGCTGGAGGCGACCTACGTCTTTCCCATTCCCGACGGGATCGCCGTCTCGGAGTTCGCGCTCTGGATGAACGGGAAGAAGGTGGTCGGCGAGGTGCTCGAGTCGGACAAGGCGCGGAGCATCTACGAGGGGATCGTGGCGCGGATGCGGGATCCCGGTCTGCTCGAATACGCCGGCAGGCGGCTGCTGCGCGCGCGCGTCTTCCCGATTCCGCCGCGCGGCGAACAGCGGATCGAAGTCGAGTACGGCGAGCTGACGGCGATCGACGGAGGGGTCGGTCGTTACACCTATCCACTTGCCACCGGCGGCCGCGCCACGCGCCTCCTGGGCGATCTCTCGGTGCGGGTGACGCTCGATTCGAAGATCGCGCTCAAGAGCGTCTACTCCCCGACGCACAAGGTCTCGGTCGATCGCAAGGGGGACCATCACGCGATTGCCGGATTCGAGGAGAAGGGGGCGCGGCTCGACCGCGACTTCACCCTCTTCTACACCGTCTCCGAGAAGGACGTGGGGTTGAACCTGGTCACCTTCCGGGATCGCGCGTCGGAGGACGGCTACTTCGTCCTGATGCTCGCGCCGAAGAGCGACCTCAAAGAGAGCGACCTGCTGCCGAAGGACGTGGTGTTCGTGCTCGACAGCTCCGGTTCGATGGATGGCCGGAAGATGGAGAAGGCGAAGGAGGCGATGCGCTTCGTACTCGGATCGCTCCACCCGCGCGATCGGTTCAACATCGTGCGCTTTTCCACCGGCGTCGAAAGCTACGCCACCCGCCTGGTCGAGGCGGGGAAGGAGGAGATCGCCCGCGCCCGCGCCTTCGTCGACGAGATCCGGGCCGCCGGCGGAACGGCGATCGACGAGGCGCTCGCCGAGGCGTTGCGCATCAAGCCGTCGGCCGGCCGGCCGGCGATGATCGTCTTCGTCACCGACGGCGAGCCGACGGTCGGCGAAACCGACCCCGAGCGGATCCTCGCCAACGTGTCGGCGCGCATCCCGCGCGGGGTCCGCCTCTTCTCCTTCGGGATCGGCACCGATCTGAACGCGATGCTCCTCGACCGGCTGGCCACCGAGCACGGCGGCGTTCCGGAGTACGCCACCGAGGAAGAGGAGGTCGAGCTCAAGCTCTCCGCCTTCGCCTCGAAGATCAACAACCCCGTGATGACCGACCTGCGCGTCGATTTCGGCAAGACGCACGTCTACGACCTCTATCCGCGGACGATCCCGGACCTGTTCAAGGGCGGGCAGGTCACGCTCTTCGGCCGCTACAAGGGAGCGGGCGGGGCGGCGGCGATGACGCTCACCGGCACGTTGCAGGGCCGGGCGCAGTCGATCGTGCACGAGGGATCGTTCGAGCGCGGCGCCTCCGATCCGCGCGATGCGGGGTCGTTCGTTCCGCGGCTGTGGGCGACGCGCAAAGTCGGGTACCTGCTGGACGAGATCCGCGCGCGCGGCGAGAAGCCGGAGCTGCGAGACGAGGTGGTCCAGCTCGCGCGGCGGTTCGGGATCATGACCCCCTACACCAGCTACCTGGTGGTCGAGGACACGCCGCTGGCCGCGAACCTCCCGCCGGCGCCGGTGCCGAACCGCCGGGCCGACGGCGCGCCGCCGTTCGAGGAGGATCGTTCGCGCCGCGAAGGGAAGAGGAACGGTTTCGGGCGGGTGGCCGGCGGAGGCGGCGCGGGGCGCGGCGCGGTCGCGGCTCCTCCGCCCCCGGCTCCTGCGCCCGCGGAGGACGCGACGTCGATCGCGGGCGCGCCGTCATTCGAACCGGGCTGCTCCACCTGTGCCACCGGCCCGGTCGACGGATCGGCGATGGCCTTCGAAGCGCCCTCGGCGCAGATCTCGACGCGCTCCGGCGCGGGGGGCGTGGCGGTGGCGAAGAAGGTGAAGGACAAGCGCGAGAAGGAGGTCCTCGACCGGGATGCCGGGTCGGGCGTCGTCCGCGCCGGCGGGAGGACGTTCGTCTGGCGCGACGCGAGCTGGGTCGACGCCGACTATCGCGGCGCCTCGCGCATGCTGCGCGTCAAGTACCTGTCGCCCGCGTGGTTCGCGGTCGTGCGGCTCCATCCCGAGCTGCGCGAGGCGATGTCGATCGGCGAGCGGGTCGTGGTGCAGATCGTGGCCGGCAAGGCGGTCGTCGTCGCCGAGGACGGTCGCGAGTCGCTCACCGACGCCGAGATCGATCGCTTCTTCCGGTGACGGTCCGCGCTACTTCTTCGCGGCCGCCTTGGCCGGCGCCTTGGCGGCGGGCTTGACCTTCGGCGGGGCCTTGGCGAGCGCCGCCTTCAGCGCGGCCTTCCGGCGCTTCATGCGCTGCTTGTGCTTCACCCGGCGGCGCATCTTCATGCGGACGTGCTTCGACTTGGAACGTGCCATGGGTTCGCAGGCTAGGGGACGGCGCGCACCACTGTCAACCCGCTCCGGCCGACGTTGCTGCGTCCTCCTGCGCGCCTAGCACCAACGCGGTGCGGATCGGTTCCCGGAACGTGCCGGCCGTCCCGCTGGTGCTGGTGGTCCTGCTGGCCGCCTTCGCCGTGGCGCAGCGGGAGGAGGTGGGGCGCGGCGCCCAGACGCTCCGAAACGTCCGGCCGGCGTGGCTGCTGTTGGCGATCGCGCTCCAGGGCGTGACCTACCTCGCGGTGGGCGCCGTCTACGCGCTGCTCTCCGGCGCGCTGCGGATGCGCCTCGGATTCGGATTCGCGGTCCGGCTCGCGGTCGTCAACCTCTTCGTGAACTCGGCGGTGCCGTCGGCGGGTCTCTCGGGGAACCTGTTCCTGGTGCAGGCGATGAGTCGCCAGGGGATCCCGGTGGGAACGGGGGCGCTGATCGTGCTGGTGGAGCGCGCCGCCTATCTGGCGATGCTCGTCGTCTTCGCCGCGGCGGTCCTCGGGCGGGCCGCGCTCGGCGGCGATCTCGCCGGGATGCCGATCGTCGGCCCGGCGCTGGCGCTGTCGGGAGTCGCGGCAATCGTCGCGCTCGCCGTCCGCCGCGCATTGCGCACGCCGGTGGCGATCGCCGAGGGGTTCGTCCGACTGCTGTCGAAGGCGCCGCAATGGATGGCGCGCGGGGTCGACACACGGGCCCTGCTGCTCGACGCGCAACGGTTACGCGAAGCTGGCGGGACGTCGGTCCTCTCGTGGCGCGTGCTGGCCGCCGTCTGCCTGGCGGAGCTGGCGCTCCTTTGGGCGGACGGGCTCACGCTCTGGGCGCTCTTCCACGGGCTCGGATCGCGCGCGTCGATGCTCCTCGCGTCGACCGGTTACACGATGGCGACGATCCTGGCGCAGATCGTCGTCGTTCCGGGAACGCTCGAGCTCGGGCTCGGTGGGCTGTTCACCGGATTCGGCGTCCGGCCGGCGACGGCCGTGGCGGTGACGCTCGCCTTCCACGCGCTCTCGCTCTGGGCGCCCCTGCCGTTCGGCTGGTGGTTCCACCGCGTGGTCAGAGGCCGTCCCGCGGATTCCACGGCACGCTGAAGGCTCTGTCCTCGCAGGTGGCGCGGCGGAGGTCGGCCGGGCGCACCGACGCTTCGCACTCGCTCCGGGCCTTCTCGAAGAGCGGGCCGGCGTAGCCGCCCCCTTTCCGCGCCGCCAACTCCACGCAGGCGGCGCGGCCGGCGTCCAGCTTCACCTCGCCCTCGGAGGCGCCGGGTCGCTTGCCGAGGTCGACGGCCGCGCGGCCGCACCACGTCGATCCGTCGCGTTCGATGCAGGCCTCGCAGCGCCGCTCGACCCCGGTCCGGCGGCATGCGCCGACGGAGGCCGCCGCCAGCAGGATCAGGAGGAGCGTGCGGGCAGATCGGGTGCGAGGACGGTCCATAACTTTCCCAGGATCAGGTCGAGCGCCACGCGGTTGTTTCCGCCCTCCGGCACGATCAGGTCGGCCCAGCGTTTCGACGGCTCGACGAACTGCAGGTGCATCGGGCGAACGGTGCGGTAGTACTGATCGCGGATCGACTGGAACGAGCGCCCGCGCTGCTCCAGATCGCGCCGGATGCGGCGGAAGACGCGGATGTCGGGATCGGTGTCGACGAAGATCTTCACGTCGAGCCGCTCCCGCAGCCGCTCGTCGACGAAGGTGAGGATCCCTTCCACGATCACCAGCGGCGTCGCCTCGACCCGCCGCGTGTCGGGACGGCGGGTGTGGGTGCGGAAGTCGTACTGCGGGACGTCCGCGGCGGCTCCCGACCGGAGCAGGTCGAGGTGCCGCACCAGAAGCTCGGTCTCCAGGCTGTCCGGGTGGTCGAAGTTGACCCGCTCCCGTTCCTCGAACGGCCGGTCGGCCAGATCGCGGTAGTAGGCGTCGTGGTCGATCACCGAGACCGACCCCGGCGGGAGACCGGCCGCCAGGTTCCGCGCGATCGTCGACTTCCCCGAGCCTGTCCCACCGGCGATCCCGATCACCAGCGATCGACGAACGCGCGGATCGTTCACGGATGGCGGGCTTCGACGACGGTGTGGATCCCGCCGCGCACGAGGAAGTCGCCGACGACGGTGGCGCGGCGCGGTCGCAGCGCGACGACCAGGTCGTCGAGGATCCGGTTGACGACCGCTTCGTGGAACGCCCCTTCGTCGCGGAACGACCAGAGGTAGAGCTTCAGGCTCTTGAGCTCCACGCAGCGCCGGTCGGGGACGTAGGCGATGCGGATCGTGGCGAAGTCGGGCTGCCCGGTCATCGGGCAGACGCAGGTGAACTCCGGACAGTCGAAGCGGATCTCGTACTCCCTCTCCGGCTTGGGGTTCGGGAAGGTCTCCAGCCGCCTGGAGGGGACGGTCGAGACCCGCTTGCGAAGCGCCATGCGCGCGTTCCTACCACGAATCCCGGGTTCGCGCCGAACGCGCCCCGTCTGTGCCGCACCCATAGGCGCCTGCTAGAATCGGAATCGTTCCCCCACTACGCCCGGTGACCTCGCCCAGACCCCATCCGCTCTTCCTGATCGCGATCCCGCAGCTCGGGGATCCGAACTTCGCGCGCTCGGTCGTCCTCCTGCTGGAGCACAACGCCTCCGGCGCCCTGGGGCTGGTGGTGAACCAGCCGCTGACCTTGACGCTCGGCGGGTTCGCGCACGAGCACGGTCTCCCTTGCCATTCCCGGGTGAAGGAGTCTTCGGTCTTCCGCGGCGGACCGGTCGATCCGTCGCGCGGCTGGATCCTCCATGACGACGAGTCGGTCGAGGAGAAGCAGCGGGTGATGGGCGGGCTCGTCCTCTCCGGTTCGATCACCACCCTCAACCACCTGATGGCCGACGGGACCAAGCGGCTGCGACTGATGCTCGGCTACGCCGGTTGGGGGGCGGGACAGCTGGAGCGCGAGCTGGAGGCCGGATCCTGGCTGACGGTCGAGGCCGATCCGAAACACGTCCTCGACACCGCCCCCTCCGACGCGTGGGCGGCGGTCCTCCGCGAGATGGGGGTCGACCCGACGCGGCTGGCGATCGGAACCGGGATCCACTGAACGCGACCGTCCGAGGGCGCTTCGCGCCGAGTCCGACCGGAGCGATGCACCTCGGGAACGCGCGCACGGCGCTGCTCGCCTGGCTTCGCGTCCGGTCGGCCGGCGGGACGATGGTGCTTCGCATCGAGGACCTCGACCGGGCGCGGGTCGTCGCCGGCGCGGAGGCGTCGATCGCCGGCGATCTCCGGTGGCTGTGGCTCGACTGGGACGAGGGGCCGGACGTCGGCGGTCCGTTCGGGCCGTACCGGCAGAGCGAGCGGACGGCGCACTATGCCGCGGCGTTGGAACGGCTCGCGGCGGACGGCCGCGCCTACGCGTGCGCCTGCTCGCGCGCCGAGGTGGCGTTGGCCGCGAGCGCGCCGCAAGGGGACGATCCGGAGGGGCCGCGGTATCCCGGAACCTGCCGCGACCTGCCGCCGGGGATGGCCGAGGCGCGCGCCCGCGCCGCCGGCCGAGGCGCCGCGATCCGCTTCCGCGCCGGCGAAGCAGGGGTCCGGGGAGGCCCCGAGGGAGCCCGAACGGGCGGACCGATCGGTTTCCAGGACGAGGTCGCAGGCGAGATCGGACCGCGGCCGATCGACGACTTCGTCCTTCGCCGGGGCGACGGCGTCGCCGCCTACCAGCTGGCGGTGGTGGTCGACGACGGCGCGATGGGGATCACCCACGTCTGGCGCGGCGACGACCTCCTCCCGTCGACGCCTCGGCAGATCGCGCTCCACCGGGCGCTCGGTCGCGAGCCGCCAGCGTTCGGACACGTGCCGCTGGTTCTTTCTCCGGCCGGGGGGCGGCTCGCCAAGCGCAATCGCCCCGCGTCGCTCGCCGACCTTCGCGCGGCGGGGTACGACGGCGCGAGAGTCGTCGGTGCCCTCGCCGCGTCGGCGGGATTGTGCGATGCAGGCTCGATCGTCACTCCGCGGGAGCTGCTGGTCGGCTTCGACCCGGCCGATATCGGTCATGAGCCGGTCGTCGTCGCGTTCGACGGCGATTCGCGGCCGGGTGGCTAGAGGCGCATCCGGATCGAAAACACGTCTTGCCAGCGTCGTCCGGAATCGAACCCGCGCCAGCGGCGATTTCCGCGGCACATCTCCTGCACCCGTACGGATTCCATGAAACGAACGATGGCGGCGCTCACGGCGGCGTTCGTGCTCGCCAGCTCGGCTGCGCAGGCACGCGATGCCATGGAGCCCTGCGAGGACGGTAATCAGCACGCGACGATCCGCGATCTCGTCGCCATTGCAGCGGCGAACGATCCGTGCGCGGAGTTGTTTCCTTCGCGCACGGTGGAGGCCACGTCCCAAATCGTGCGGATGGGCGCGGGCGCGCGTGTGCGGACGCTCCCGGTCTCCGTCGTTTCGAACGGGGAGACGATTCTCGTCCCGATCTACCGCGTGACCCAGGCCGGCGGCAGGGTGGCATACGTCGACCATGGTGGTCGCCGCTACCGTGACTTCGAAGACTGGAAGCGGAACAACCGGCTTCCCCGCGGACGCATGACATTTCCGCGACGTGGCGATGTCGGTACGACCTGCCGGGCGGAACCGGAGTCGCGCGCGACGCCAGGGACGATCGACTCGCTGTCGGAGCGGCTCGGGCGGGCGGCGGACGTCACCGCGGGGGTCGGCGGCGTCGCGGTCGGAGTGGCCGCGATCGTCGGAACGGGCGGCGCAATCGTCCCGATAGCGGGCGCCGCGTTCATGGCGTGGGGCGCGTACCGCGGCGGGTCCGGTCTGTACGACCGATTCGCTCACGGCGAGACGCTTCGGCCGTGGGCGAGTCGCGACGCGCGAAGCCAGTGGATCCAGCTCGGCGCTTCGACTCTCGGCCTATCCTCTCTCGCCGCGAGCGCCGGTGCGGCCGCCGTCCTCTCGAGTGGAGCGCGGGAGGGCGCCGAGCTGGCGCGCGTCGCCGGCGTCATCGCGGTCGGCTCCCAGGTGGCGAGCACCGTGTCGGTCGCCAACCAGGCACACACGCTGGCGAGCGATTGGCCGCGCCTATCCGCGTCGGAGCGAGCGTGGGCGGCATCGCAGCTGATCTTCTGGGCCGGGATGACGGCCTATGGGGCGCGGCGTGCGGGAGGTATCTCGCGCCTCTACGATCCGTCGGCGCATGCCGCGGCCCTCGTCCGCGCACACGCGGCACCCGCGCCGATCGCGCCGACCGATTCGGGCGGGCCGTCGGTGGTGGCCGAAGGACGCGTTCTGGTACGCGATGCGGCACCGGTGGATGGCGTCCGACGGAGTCTGGTGGTCGGAGTCGTCGACGGCCAGCTCGTCCCCGGTGACCAGATGTGGGACGTGCGCATCTCTTTCCGGCCGCGCGCGCAGGCGGCCGCGGTCGAAGCGACGCCGATCGCCGAACGAGGTCCGTTGCCGGGGAGGGCGCTCTTCGAGACACGGCCCGCTACCGCACGGGTCATCCTTCGTCCGTCCGGCGACGGCCGCACGATGGTGATGGGTCCGACCTTGCAGGACTACGGATTCGGCAGCGGCGGCGTCGTCTGGGACGGTGACGTGGTGCTCGCGCCGATCCGGAAGTACGAGATCCTCTCGTCGGCCGACCTGGAGGGCGTCCGCGTCGACCAGTTGCTGATGAGCGGCATCCTTGAAGACCCGGGCCGCTTCACGCGACCCATCCGATAGGCTCGGTAGACGATCCGCTTGCGGTGGCGGTCGCGCCGGCGCGGCGACGTGGACAGGTCGGCGGCCGTCACCACCATCACCCGGTCGGGCGCGAGTCCCAGCGGGAACTTCTCGATCACCCGGTCCTCCTTCTCCACCGCCTCCGCCTTGGGGGAGGCGTAGGCCGGGGGCGTGGGGGATCCGGAGAGGAGCTGCTTGCGCAGCGCCTCTCCGTCGGCGGTGACGATCGCGATCTGGAGCTCGCGTCCGCCGAGGTGCCGCCGAACCGCGGCGTGGACCTCGTCCGCGCTCATCGACCGCAGCGCGGTGCGGAACTGCTCCAGGTAGTTCGGCGTGCCGTAGTAGACGGCGTCGATGGCGCCGCCGAGTCGGCGATCGACCGTCTGTTCCCAGAGCCGGCTGTAGCCGCCGAGGTAGGCGCGCGTCGCCTCGAGCTCCGGCGAAGGGATTCCGCGCGCGAGCAGGGCGTCGAGCTGCCAGAGCGCTCCGCGCAGGGCGAAGACGGCGTTCTTCGTCTCCACCGGTCGGATCCAGATCTCGAAATGCTGGTGCCGCCGGGGAACGTTGTTCTTCGCGAAGCGAGTCCAACCGTCCTGCACGAACTCTTCGGCGTAGGCGTAGTCGCCGTAGTTCAAGCCCCGCTCTTCGCGCAGCTCGTTGAACAGCTTCCCGACCATCTGCCGGTGTTCGCCGAACCACCCCATGGCGAGCCGCACCTTGTGGAAGTCGGGATCGCCGCGGTTGACCGCGGTGTTGAACCCCATCGAGACGGCGGTGGAATGGGTCGGCTTCTCGACGATCAGCACCGTACGGTGCGGCACCGCCGGCGGCGGCGGGACGGGGACCGGCGGCTTGCCCGCGGGGAGCGCCGCGAGACGGCCCTCGAACGTCCCCAGCGTCGTCTCGGAGAAGCCGCCCGCCATCCCGATCGTCAGCCGCGCCTGGCCGAAGACGTTCGCGCGGTGGGCGACGGCGTCGGCGAGGGTGAGCGACCGGAGCCCCGACTCGGTCCCGACGACCGGATGGCCGTAGGGGTGTCCGGGGTTCAGCAGCGTCTCCAGCGCCTCCTTCCCCAGGTTCTCGTCGTCGTTGAACCGTAGCGTCAGCGTGAGGTCGTGGAGGGCGTCGACCTTGAGTCGCTCGAACTCCTTGGGATCCATCCGCGGCTGCAGGACGACGTCCCCCAGGATCTCCAGCAGGCGCGGAAGGTGGTCGCGGTGACACCGGCCGACGAAGACGGTCATCTCGCGATCGACCTGCACGTCGATCTCCGCCGCCATCGGATAGAGCGCACGCACCAGCTCCGCCGAGGAGAGCGCCCGCGTGCCGCCCTCCGCCATCAGGTGCGCGGTGAGCGAGGTCAGCCCCTCCTTGCCGGGCGGGTCGTCGGCCGACCCCGTGCGGAAGGCCAGGCGCACCGAGACGACCGCGTTCTCCGGTTCCCGGACGGCGACGTGGGGCGCGGCACGGGTCATCGACACGGTCTCCGCCGTCGGGGCGGGGGCCGGCGGCGCCGCCTTGGGACAACCCGCCGCCGTCGCCGCGCAAACCAACAACGCGAACCGAACCTCCGATGGCGTCCTCATCGCACCGCCCCCGCCTTCGAACGGAGGTGGACCACCGTCCGATTCTCGTTCCGCAACCATCTCTTCGCGAACCCGGTCACGTCGCTCGCGGTCACCAGCGCCACCATCGACAACGTCTTGTCGAGCGCCGCCGGATCCCCGTTCGGTCCCATGAACCCCACCAGCGTGTCGGCCACGGCGTTCGGCGTCTCCAGCCCGGTGAGGACGCCGTACCGAAGGTTGGAGATCACGTCGGAGAGGAGCGCGGCGTCGACCTTGCCCTGGGCCAGCGCGTCGATCTCCCGCTGCACCGCGGCCCAGACCTCCGCGCGGTCCTTCTCCTCCTTCAACGTCACCAGGAAGAGGAACAGGTTCGGATCGCGGTGATCGTAGGTCCAGTTCTGGAGGCTCTCGACCTTCTGCTTCTCGAGCACCAGCTCCCGGTACAGCGTCGATGCCGGCCCGAGGAGCAGCGCTCCGAGGACGTACTGCACCGCCGCGTCCTTCGTCTCCAGGTTCTGCGCCGGGGTGTGGTAGCCGGCCATGATCCGCGGGGCGGTGTCGGTGTCCCAGACGTGCTCGCGCACCCGTTCCTTCGTCTGCGGCGGCTCGGTCGGGATCGGCGCCGCCTTGGTCTTCCCCTTCCAGCCGCCGTAGTACTTCGTCACCAGGGCGGTGACGGCCGCGGGATCGACGTCGCCGGCCACCACCAGCGTGGTGTTGTCGGGCTGGTAGTAGCGCTTGAAGAAGGTCCGGCTGTAGTCGAACCCCTTCGGCATCGCCTTGATGTCCTCCTCGAAGCCGATCGTGGTGTGGCGATAGGTGTGGCGCGTGAAGGCGAGGCCAGAGAGGATCTCGTGCATCTTCTCGGTCGGATTCGACGCGTTCTTGTTGTATTCGCCCAGCACCGCGTTCGCTTCGGTCTTGAACTCGGTGGGACCGTACTCGAGGTTCTGGAATCGGTCGGCCTCGATCCTGATCAGCTCCTCGAGCCGGTGGTTGCCGCCGAACACGGTGTAACAGGTGAAGTCGTCGGTGGTGAATCCGTTGTCGTCGGCGCCGATCGACATCAGGAACGCGTTCCGGTCGTCGGCGGAGTAGGACTTCGTGCCCCGGAACATCATGTGCTCGAAGAAGTGGGCGAACCCGGAACGCCCCTTCTCCACCTCGTTGCGGCTGCCGACGCGCACCAGCGTGTAGTAGGCGACCAGGCCCGGACTCTTCATCGGCACGACGACCAGCTGCAGGCCGTTCGGCAGGCGCTCCACGCGCATCGGATAGGGGAAGATCGAGGGGGTGGGTGCGACGGCCGCCGGCGCCGGCGTGTCGTGATGCGCCGAGGCCGCGACCGGGACGAGGAACGCCGCGGCGACCGCGGCCGCGGTGGCGACCCGCGCGGCTCGCGGCGCTTCGGGGACGGGTGGGATTTGCATGGCGGCGACGCTAGTGGAGAGGCGCGCCGAGCGCAAGACGGCGCCGGGGTCGTGTTACAACCCGCGCGCGAATGAGATCGATCGTCGACGTCGCCGGCGAGCTGGGCCTTTCGCCGGACGACCTGATGCTGTTCGGCCCGCACATGGCGAAGGTGACGCGGCCGGCGCTCGAGCGGCTCGACGCCAACGGTTCGGCCGGCCGGATCGTGCTGGTGTCGGCGATCAACCCGACGAAGTTCGGTGAGGGGAAGACGACCGTCTCCATCGGGCTCGCCCAAGGGATGCGGCGCCGCGGGAAGCGGGTGGCGCTGGCGCTGCGCGAGCCGTCGCTCGGGCCGATTTTCGGCGTGAAGGGGGGCGGCACCGGCGGCGGACGCTGCCGTGTCGAGCCGTCGACGCGCATCAACATGCACTTCACCGGCGACATCCACGCCGTGACCTCGGCGCACAACCTCCTCGCGGCGCTGGTCGACAACGCGGTCAACTTCCGCGGCGCGTTCGAGATGGAGCACCGGCAGGTGCTGTGGCGCCGGGTGCTCGACATGAACGACCGGTTCCTGCGCCGCATCGTGATCGGGCTCGGCGGGAAGGCGAATGGCGTCCCGCGCGAAGACGGCTTCGACATCACCGCCGCCTCCGAGGTGATGGCGGTCTTGTGCCTCTCCCGGGACGTCGC
The DNA here is from genome assembly GCA_964372275.1 of uncultured bacterium. GTDB lineage: Bacteria > CAYJRR01 > CAYJRR01 > CAYJRR01 > CAYJRR01 > CAYJRR01. The sequence goes on along the minus strand of CAYJRR010000035.1, from coordinate 20,191 downwards.
CGACCTGAAGGCGAGGCTGTCGCGGATCCTGGTCGGCTTCGACACCAAGGGGGTGCCGGTCACCGCCGGGATGCTGGGCGCGGCGGGGGCGATGTCGGCGCTCCTGGCCGACGCGATCCTCCCGAACCTGGTGCAGACGGCGGAGGGCGGTCCGGCCTTCGTGCACGGCGGCCCGTTCGGCAACATCGCGCACGGCTGCAACAGCGTGATCGCCACCCGCGCGGCGTCCGCGACCGCCGACTACGTCGTCACCGAGGCGGGGTTCGGCTTCGACCTCGGGGCGGAGAAGTTCTTCGACATCAAGTGCCGCTCGTCGGGGCTGTGGCCGAGCGCCGTGGTGCTGGTGGTGACGGCGCGGGCGCTGCGCTTCCACGGCGGCGATCTCGACGGCCGCGCGACCGGGAAGGCGGCGCTGGAGGCGGTGGAGCGGGGACTGGCCAACCTCGACCAGCACGTGGCGAGCGTGCGGGCGTTCGGCTTCGATCCGGTGATCGCCGTCAACACCTTCACCCGCGACGGCGAAGAGGAGCTCCGTGCGATCGATCGGGGCTGCGAGGCGCGCGGGCTGCCGTCGGCGCGGTTCCGCGGCTTCCTCGAGGGCGGGGCGGGGGCCGAGGCGCTCGCCGACCTCGTCGCCGCGGCCGCCGACCGCCCGCGCCCGGCGCCCCGCTTCCTCTACGAGCTGAATGAGTCGCCGGAGGAGAAGATCCGCGCCGTGGCGCGGACGATCTACGGCGCCAAGGCGGTCGACTTCACCGCCGAGGCGAGGCGCGACCTCGACCGCGCGCGCAAGCTCGGGTGCGCCGATCTGCCGATCTGCATCGCCAAGACGCAGATGTCGCTCTCCGACGATCCGCAGGCGTTCGGCCGGCCGACCGACTTCACCCTCACCGTCCGTTCGGTGCGCATCGCCGCCGGCGCCGGCTACCTGCTCCCGCTCACCGGCGAGATCGTGACGATGCCGGGTCTTCCGGCCGAGCCGGCGGCCAACGCCATCGACCTCACCGACCGCGGCGAGATCGTCGGGATCTCGTGAACGAGGGTGCGCCGTCCGGGGGACCGACCCGGGGCCGCCCGCGCGTCCTGGTGGTCGGCGCCGGGCACGCCGGGCTGGCGGCGGTCCACGGCGTGCTGCGGAGGCTCCCCGGGGCGCGGGTGGTGCTGATCGAGCCGCGCTCCACGCACCTCCTCAAGCCGCGCCTGCACGAAGCCCTGGCCGGGAGCCCCTCTCTCGAGCTGCCGCTCGCTTCGTTGGTGGTGTCGCCGCGGGTCGAACGGATCGTGGCGCCGGCCGACGCGGTCGATCCCGAGGCGGTCGAGGTCGAGGCGGCGGGCCGCCGTCACCGGGGGGACTTCGTCGTGATCGCGTCCGGCGCGCGAACCAAGCGACCCCGGAATGCGAAGGGCCGGGGATGGCACACGCTCGACTCGCTCGACGACGTGCGGCGTCTGCGGATCGATCTGGAAAGTCGAGTGGAGCGCGCCGCATCGGAACGGAGGCCCTCCGCTCGCCGCGATCGCCTGTCGGCGCTGGTGGTGGGCGGCGGCTACACCGGCGTCGAAGCCTCGGCCGAGATCGCCCTGCTGCTTCGCCGCCTCGCCATCCGGCGGGGGCTGTCGGCCTCCGAAGTCCACGTCACCCTCTGCGAGCAGCGCGAGCGCCTGTTCGCCGGCGTTCCCGACGAGGAGCTCGCCCGCCGCGTCGACGAGGAGCTGGCCCGCAAGGGGATCGACGTGCGCACCGGCGAGGCGGTCGCGTTCGACGCCAAGGGGGCGTCGGTCGGTGGCCATCGCTCGCGCGCCCGGACGGTGCTGCTCGCCACCGGCATCGAAGGGGTCGTCCCCCGGATGGCCGCCCCCTCGGGCGGAGCCGGTTCCGGCGGTGCGCCGAATCCGCTCGCGCGGTCCGGTCGATGGCTCGTCGACGCGACCCTGCGCGTGGAGGGCGCGCCGAACGCCTTCGCCGCCGGCGATGCCGCGGTCGTCCAGGCGTCCGAAGGCGCTCCGCCGATCGCCGCGTCGGCGCAACACGCAATCCAGGAGGGGACGCACGTCGCGCAGGCGATCGCCGCGCGGGTCGCCGGACGGCCGCTGCCCGACTTCCGCGCCTCGACGCTCGGCGAGTTCCTCACTCTGGGCGACGGCGACGTCGTCGGCTGGATCCAGGTCGCCGGCCGGCGCGTGCATCTTTCCGGTCTTCCCGCCGCCGCCGCGCGCGCCGCCGCCTACGCGCGCTACCTCGCGCAGCTCCGCCTCGGCGCGCTCGTGCGCTGACGGGCGGGCGACCGGCGGCCCGGGCTCGGCCCCCTGGCTTGAAGCCGGCTCTAGGCGAGGAGGCGCTCCAGGATCCCGCACGGGACGATCGGCGCCATTCCGCCGCCGGAGACGATGTTGACCACCGGGCTCGCCGAGGCGCGCGCCGTCTGGCCGGTGGGGGCGAACGAGGCGCCGTGTCCGGCGAAGGCGGAAACGTCGGTGATCAGCTCCTCCCAGACCGGACCACTCGCGGCCGCGCGCAGGTGGCGGCGGCGCGCCGGGCGGATGCGCCGCTGCACGATCCAGCAGTCGGTGGTGTCGGCGGCGGCGAAACGAACCAGCGAGCCCCAGTCCTCGATCGGGCGCCCGACGAGCGCCGACAGACGTTCCGCGATCGCCCGCTCCCGGAAGTCCTCCGCGAGGAAGACGCCGCGCCCGCCGTACTCCCAGGACCGCTTCAACACCAGCGCCCCCGCGTTCGCCGCCGACCAGGCGACCAGGTCCGGGATCGCCTCCCCGTCCGGGCCGGTCGTCGACCCCGCCCGCAGGATCCGGCTCCACGGAACGACGCCGCGCAACCGGGCGAGGAGGTCGTCCGGAAGTCCGAGCGCCGCCGCCGCGGACGGATCGGCGGCGGCCGTCGAGACCAGCGCCAGCATCCCCTTCACCTCGAGGTGTCCGTTGACCGGATTCCACATCCCGAAGCGGCGCGGCGCGCGGAAGACGGCCTCGATCGGATGCCCCGCCTCGACGCGTCGGGCGAACAGGTGCCGGTAGACGAGGTCGTAGGGACCCTTCTCGAAAAAATCGTCGGGGGAGACGATCACCGGGTCGAGCCCCGCGTCGCGGAAACGCGCCGCGATCCATGTCAGCTCCCCGGTCTGCGCGTCGTACCTTCGGGCGAGCAGCGCCACACGTCCGGGACGGCCGCTACCGGTCTCGGCGGCGTGCGCGAGCAGCGAGCGGCGCAACTCGTCGACGTTCGACGGCAGGCGGTCGAGCGCCTCCCGCACGGCCGCGGGCGGGCTCCCGAGCGCCGGCGCGACCTCGGTGACGAAGGCGCGCGAGACGATGTCGGAGTAGCCCTGCATCGCCGGGATGGTGGTGTTCAGCTCGAGGGCGGCGAGCGCGCCCCCCGCTTCGCGCAGGAAGTCGACCCGCGCCGACGCGACCCGCTCGGCGTCGCGCCACCCGTCCCGGATGCAGTCGCGCTCCAGCGGCGTGAACCCGGCGAGCATCGCCGCCGGCTCGGCGTGGCGGCCGGAGAGGATCGCGCGCGCCACGAGCAGGACCGCTTCGAGCAGATCGCGCGCCGCGCCCGGCGCCTCCCCGTCGGGGAGAACCGGGGTCAGAAGCGGCGGGATCGGCACGCGCGCGGGGCGAGTCGGCGTCGACGCCGCCCCCTCCGCCGGCTCCCCGCCGGCGCGCAGCACGTAGAGACCGTCCTCCGCGGCGCGCCGCGCGAACCGCGCCGCGACCTCGGCGAGTCGGTCGGCCGGCAGCCGCTCCAGCCGGCGACGCGCCTCGTCGGTCGGATCGCGCCCGGGGGGCGCGGGCCCCCCGGCGGAGGAGGAACGGACGGACATGCGGCGATGCTACGTTTCAACCTGCCGCGCGAGCGAGAACCAACTCGGGGGGGAGTTCCGCGTGTCGTCCGAACTTCTGGGACATCTGGGCTACGGGCTGATCGGCGTCTCCTATCTGGTGAAGGAGATCCTCTACCTCCGGCTGCTTTCGATCGCCGCCAGCCTCTCGATCATCGCCTTCAGCATGACGACCGCGGACGGACTGTCGGGGGTCACGCTGGGATGGAACCTCGCCTTCATGACGATCAACGGCGCGCACTGTGTGCTCTTGATCCGCGAGCGCCTGCGGACGCAGCTCACTGCCGAGGAGGAGGCGCTGCACCGCGCGCTCTTCCCCGCCCTCGACGCCGTCGCCTTGAAGCGCCTCCTGCACCACGCCCGGTGGGTCGACCAGCCGGCCGGGACGCCGCTCGCCGAGGCGGGCCGTCCGATGGAAAGCCTGACCCTGATCGTCCACGGCGCGGCCGAGGTGCGCGCGAGAGACAAGGCGGTAGCGAAGCTGGTCTCCGGACAGTTCGTCGGGGAGATGAGCTTCCTCGGCGGGCGCCCCGCCTCGGCCGACGTCGTCCTGACCGGCCAAAGCCGCTGCGTGGTGTGGCCCAAGGAGTCGCTCTACCGGATGCTCGAAAAGGACTCCAGTCTGCGCGCCGCGCTGCACGCCGTTCTCGGCACCGACATGGCGGGCAAGCTCGCCGAACGCAACGCCCAGTCCGGCGCCGCCTAGCGCCGGACGCCCGCAACGTACGCGCGCCGCCCACACGGGTCGGTGCCGCAAGGACTGCCGGGCGGCTTTCGACGAAATTCTTCGGCGCTATCGGCGAGGGCGAGACGCGAACATGTCGGGGGACTCGTGGGCCCCCGGGTATGCACATGCCGATGATCCTGGTGGTCGAAGACGAACGGCTCGTTGCGTTGGACATCCAGCGCGCGCTTCGACTTGCCGGCTACTCGACGACGGTCGCGTCTTCCGGCGAGGAGGCGATTCGCCGCGTCGACGAGGAACGTCCCTTTCTCGTGCTGATGGACATCAAGCTGTCCGGCGAGATCGACGGCATCGAAGCCGCGGCGGAGATCCGGACGCGGTCCGACGTACCGGTGATCTTCCTCACCGCCTACGCCGACGCCGGCACACTCGATCGGGCGCGGTCGGTGGAGCCCTACGGCTACATCCTCAAGCCGTTCGACGACCGGGAGCTGACGGCGACGATCCAGATGGCGTTGCAGCGGCACCAGGCCGAGGTCACGCGCGAGAGCCAGGCACGGCTCTCGAGATTCCTGGCGGAGGCGAGCGCGCGGCTGGCGACGACGCTCGACTTCGCGACGGTGGCACGGCACGCGGCCGAGATCGTGGTCCCCGAACGTGCCGATGCGTGCTTGATCCGGCTGCAGCCGGTCGACGATTTCGTTCCGGCGTTTGCCATCACTCATCCCCCCGCCGGCGATGCGGAAACCCTTCGTTTCGAGCCGGGAAGCGCCGTCGACGCCGTGTCGAAGGGGGCGGAGCCGCTGTGCTGGCACGATCTCTCCGATCCGGCGGCGCTGCGACGCGCCGTCGGCGAGACGGCGGCGCGGGCCCTCGCGGCGCGCGGCGCGCGATCGCTCCTCAGCGTCCCCCTCCGGGCGCGGGATCGGACGTTCGGATCGATCACGTGGATCTCCACCGGGTTCAACCGGCGGTACGGTCCGGTCGACCTGACCGCCGCAATCGAGCTCGCCTCCCGCTTGGCGCTGGCATTCGACAACGCGCTTCTCTACCGCGAGTCGCAGCGCGCCATCCGGTCGCGGGAGGAGGTGCTGGCGATCGTCTCCCACGATCTCCGCAACGCCCTCGGGACGATCCTCTTGCAGGCCCAACGACTGGCCGCGGGGCGAACCGCCACGCCGGATGCGGCCCGGTCGATCGACCGCTCGGCGCAACGGATGAACCGGCTGATCGCCGATCTGCTCGACGCCGCGTCGGTCGACGCCGGGGGCCTCCCCATCCGGAAGGAGATCCACGCCGTCGCCGAGCTCGGCCGTGAGGCGGTCGCGCAATTTCGAGGCGCGGCCGAGGAGCACGGCCTCACCGTGATCGAGAGCTTTCCGGTGGAAGCGTTGCGCGTGATCTGCGATCGCGACCGAGTGCTGCAGGTCCTCTCCAACCTCCTGGAGAACGCGATCAAGTTCACGCCTCGCCTCGGCACGATCGTGGTGCGCGCCGAGCGCGCACGGAACGAGGTCCGCTTCGAGGTCCAGGACACCGGATCCGGCATCCCCTCGACCGATCTTCCGCACATCTTCGACCGCTTCTGGAAGGAACGGACCCGGCGTGGCGGGACCGGCCTCGGCCTCTTCATCGCCAAGGGGATCGTGGAGGCGCACGGCGGGCGGATCTGGGTCGAGAGCGAGGTCGGCGTCGGGAGTCTCTTCTTCTTCACCCTCCCGCTGGCGCCGGAGGCCGGCGAGCAGCCGGTCGCGCCGGTCGGGCCGTGATACCGCCGCGCGGGAGAGGGATCGTCTCGGCAACGGGGTCCGCTCGGGCGATCGGCCTGGCCGCGGCCTACGTGGCCACCGCGCGGCTGGGCCTTGCGATCGACGCGGTCGCCGGCTTCGCGACGCCGGTGTGGCCCCCTTCCGGCATCGCCCTTGCCGCGCTTCTCCTCCTGGGTCGCGGACTGTGGCCGGGGGTCGCGCTCGGCGCCTTCATCGTCAACGCATGGGTCGGAGCTCCGCTTCCGGTCGCCGCCGGGATCGCGGTCGGGAACACGCTGGAGCCGCTGCTGGGGGCCACCCTCCTGCGACGCGTGGTCGACTTTCACCCGCCCCTCGACCGGCTGCGGGACGTCGTCGCGCTGATCGCCATCGCCGGAATCGCGTGCACTCTGTTCAGCGCCACCGGCGGGGTGTCGAGTCTGTGGATCGGCGGCGTGATCCCGGCTTCGCGAATCGCCGCGGCGTGGTCGACCTGGTGGTGGGGGGACATGGCGGGGGTGCTGCTCGTCGCCCCCTTGATTCTGACCTGGGCGCGGCCGTCTACCTTCCCGCCCGCCGAGGAGCGGCCGCCGGCGATCGAGCGGTGGGCCTTGAGCATTTCGCTGCTGCTGGTCTGCGCGCTCGTCTTCTACGACGTGGGACCCGAGTGGCTCGCCGGACTCCGTCTCCCCTACCTGGTCTATCCGCTGTCGATCTGGGCCGCGACACGATTCGGTCCGCGCGGCGCCGCGACCGCCACCTTCCTGGTCGCGACCGTCGCCGTCTCGGCCACCGCGCTGGGGAAAGGGCCGTTCATCCTGCCGGCGCCACACGAGAGTTTCATGACGTTGGAAGCGTTCCTGCAGGTGTCCGGCATCACGGCGTTGATCCTCGGTGCCACCGTTTCGGAGCGGGAGGGGCGGCAACGGCAGGCCAACGAGACCGAACGGCGCAAGAGCGCGCTCCTGGACGTGGCCCTGGACGCGATCCTCACCATGGACCAGGAGGGGACGATCCGCGAGGTCAATCCGGCCGCGGAGGCGCTGTTCCGATTCCGCCGAGACGAGGTGATCGGCAAGGAGCTGGCCGAGACGATCATCCCGCCGTCGCTCCGGCAAGCGCACCGCGAGGGGCTTGCCCGCTACCGCCGCACGGGCGAGGGGCCGGTGATCGGACGTCGCGTCTATTTTCACGCGCGTCGCGCCGACGGCTCGGAGTTCCCGGCGGAGATCTCGATCGTCCGGGTGCCGATCGACGGCCCGGACCTCTTCACCGGAGTCGTCCGCGACCTCACCCTCTTCAAGCAGGCCGAGGAGGCGCTCCGTCGCGCGCAACAAACGGCGGAGGAGACGGTGCAGAGGCGGACCGCCGAACTGACGCAGGCCAACGCCGAGTTGCAGCGGCGGGAAGAGCAGCTCCGGGCGGCCCAGGAGATTGCTCACGTGGGAAGCTTCGAAAGGGAGATTGTCGGAGAAAGGATAGACGGTGGGAGAGCGATCTGGTCCGACGAGATGTTTCGCATCTACGGATTGGCTCCGGGGACGGCGGCGCCGTCTTTCGCGAACCTACTCGAGCGCATCCACCCTCAGGATCGCGATCGGGTCCGTTCGGCGTACGAAGCGTCGGTCGAAGACCACCAGCCGTGGAGCTTGGAGATGCGCATCGTTCGCCCGGACGGTACGGTGCGATTCGTCGAAACTCGCGTGAAGGTGGTGGTCGGCGACGCCGGCCGTGCCGTGCGCCTCATCGGCATTGTCCAGGATGTCTCCGACCGCAAGCGGGCGGAGGCACGGTTCCACGCTCTTCTGGAAGGCGCGCCGGACGCCACGATCGTCGTCGACGAGGCGGGGACGATCGTGCGAGCCAACGCCCAGGTCGAGCGTCTGTTCGGCCATACCCGCTCCGATCTCGTCGGCCGGACGATCGAGGTCCTGTTGCCCGAGCGCTTTCGGGCGAGGCACGTTTCAAACCGCGCCCGATATGCCGTCGATCCCGTCTCGCGTCCGATGGGCGTGGGGCTCGACCTGTTCGGGCTCCGGGCGGACGGGACCGAATTTCCGGTGGAGATCTCGTTGAGCCCGATCCCGACCGAGGAGGGGCTTCTGGTCGCCGCCGCGATCCGGGACATCTCGGATCGCAAGGCGGCGGACGCTCGCCTCCGGGCCTCGCTGGAGGAGAAGGAGGTGCTCTTGCGGGAGATCCATCACCGGGTAAAGAACAACCTGCAGGTCGTCGCTAGCCTGCTCAATCTCCAGGCGGATGCGCTTCCGGTGGGGGCGGCTCGCCGTGGCCTGACGGAGAGCCGCGGCCGGATCCAGTCGATGTCACTTGTTCACGAGCTCCTCTACCAGTCGCGCGATCTGGCTCACGTCGACCTCGGCGAATACCTGGAGCTGCTCCTGCGCAGACTGGTGGCGGGCCATTCGGTCGAGGCCGGCCGGATCGCCTGCCGCGTGCGCTCGGAACGGATCGCGGTGGAGATCGACCTCGCCATCCCCTGCGGACTGATCGTGACCGAGTTGGTGAGCAACGCCCTGAAACACGCGTTTCCCGGCGGGCGGCGGGGACGGATCGACGTCGAGGTCCACACCGACCGCGCCGGCCGCAGCCAGATCACCGTATCGGACGACGGCGTGGGGCTCCCCGAAGACGTCCGTCTGGAGTCGGCGACGACGCTGGGACTCCAGATCGTACGGGGGCTGGTCGATCAGCTCCACGCCGCGATCGAGCTGGTGCGGAACGGCGGCACGACCGTCCGCGTCACCCTTCCGCCGCCGGAGCCGGGCCCTACGCCGACGCTGCGTGCGGAACCGCCGGCGGTTCCCACGCCGGCGGAGCTCTGATAGCGTTCCGACGCGATGCGGCGGAGGACGGCTCTCAAGACGGCCGGCGGCGTGGCGCTGGTGGCCCTGGGTGGCGCGGGGGCGCTCTTCGCGCGGCGGACGCGGATGGTGCCGCTCCCGTCGGAGCCGCTTTCCTACTTCACGCCGCGCGAGTTCTCGATCGTGCACGCGGTGGCGGAGGCGATGATCACCGTCCCCCCGGGGCAGCCCACCGTGACCGACGTGCCGGTGGCGTTGAACGCCGACCGCCTGATGGCGCGCAACCCGCAGGACGCGCAGAAGGACATCCACCGGTTGCTGGCGCTGTTCGACAACGCGCTGGCCGGTTTCCTGCTCGTCGGGACGACGGCGCCGTTCACCCAGCTCGATCTCGCCGGGCGCCAGGCGTTCCTCGCGCGCTGGGAGCGGCACCGGCTGCCCGTGCTCCGCACGGGATTCGTCGCGCTCAAGCGTCTGACGATGGCCTGCTACTACGGCGATCCGCGCACCTACCGCGGCATCGGCTACCCCGGTCCGATCGAGGTCTCGCCATGATCCCTCGCGCCCCGGACGCTCCGCCGGCGAACGAGGTGATCCGCGGGAACGAGGTCGACGCCGACGTCACGCTCGAGACCGACGTCTGCATCGTCGGTTCCGGCGCCGGCGGAGCGGTGATGTCGGCGGAGCTGTCCCAGGCCGGGAAGCGGGTGGTGGTGCTCGAAGAAGGGGGCTACTTCACCCGGGCCGACTTCAACATGCAGGAGGGAAAGATGTACCCCCTCCTCTACCAGGACCGCGGCGGTCGGGCGACCTCCGATCAGTCGATCGTCATCCTGCAGGGGCGCGCCGTCGGCGGGTCGACCGTCGTCAACTGGACGACCTGTTTCCGCACGCCGGAGACGACGCTCGACCACTGGAAGAAGCGCTGGGGGGTGGAGGGCCTCGACCACGCCACGTTGGGTCCGAGCTGGGACAAGGTCGAGGCGCGGCTCGGGATCGAGGAGATCCCGCTGGAGAACATCAACCGCAACAATCGCGTGCTGTGGGATGGCGCCACCAAGCTGGGATGGAACCCGCGCCTGCTGCGCCGCAACGTCCGCAACTGCCGGCACTCCGGCTTCTGCGGGATGGGCTGCCCCTTCGACGCCAAACAGGCGATGCACATCACCTACCTCCGCGACGCGCTCGACGCCGGGGCGCGGATCCACGCCAACGCGCGGGTCGAGCGTCTGGAGCGGGAGGGGAACCGGATCGTCGCGGCGCACGCCACGGTGCTCGACCCGGAGACCGAGCGTCCGACCGGGCGCACGATCACGGTGAAGGCGCGCCGGTTCGTCGCGGCCGGCGGCGCGATCAACACGCCGCGCCTCCTGCTCCGATCGGGGATCCACGAAGGCCCGGTCGGCAAGCGGACCTGGTTCCACACCGTCGTGGCGTCGGTGGGACTGATGCCGCAGAAGGTGGAGGGGTTCTACGGGGCGCCCCAGTCGGTGAGCTGCCACCAGTTCGCCCACCGCGAAGGGATGGGGTTCTTCATCGAGACGGCGCCGGTGCACCCGGTGCTCGCGGCGCTCAACGCCGTCGGCTTCGGGCCGACGCACCGCGGCCACATGGAGAAGTTCCCCTACCTCAACGCCCTGATCGGCCTGTGCATCGACGGCTTCCACGACGACGAGCAGGGGGCAACCGTCACCCTTCGTCCGTCGGGGGCGCCGAAGGTCGATTACCACTTCACGCCGCGCTTCTGGAGCGCGGCGAAGGAGGCGATGAAGGCGATGGCCCGCATCCAGCTCGCGGCCGGGGCAGAGGAGGTGCGCACGCTCCACGCCGATCCGCTATCGATCCGGTCGGAGGCCGACGTGGAGAAGATCGACCGGGCCGAGGTCGGACCGAACCGCGTCGGCGTCTTCACCGCGCACATCATGGGCGGATGCCAGATGGGGGCCGATCCGGCCGCCTCGGTGGTGCGGAGCGACTTCCGCCACCACGTGGTCGAGAACCTGTACGTGGTCGACGGATCGGTCTTCCCCACGTCGCTGGGGGTCAATCCGTCTCTGACGATCTACGGACTGTCGACGCACGCCGCGAAGGGGATCCTGGCCGCGTCCTGAGCGGTTGGCTAGTCGTCGTCGCGCCGCTGGCGGTCGCGATCGCGGTCCCGGCCGCCGCGTCCACCGCGGCCGCCGCCACCGGGGCCACCGTAGCCGCCGCCGCCACCGCCGCCATAGCCCCCGCCGCCGCCTCCACCGTAGCCGCCCCCGCCGCCGTATCCGCCGCCGCCGCCACGGTATCCGCCGCCCCCGCCTCCGCCCCCGAATCCGCCGCGGCCGCCCGACGGACGCTCGCGCGCCTCGTTCACGGTCAGGGTCCGGCCCTCGAACACCTGCCCGTTGTAGGCCTCGATCGCCGCCTTCGCATCGGCCTC
>CAYJRR010000035.1:0-8641 GCA_964372275.1 uncultured bacterium | reverse complement strand
ATCTCTCGTTCCCCATCTCCACGAAGCCGAATCCGCGCGAGCGCCCGGTGTCACGGTCGGTCACGATCTTCACCTCCGTGACCTGCCGGCCGTCCTGCTCGAACAGCTGCCGCAACGACGCTTCGTCCGTGCTGAACGGCAGGTTCCCCACGTACAGTCTCGTTCCCATCCTGATCTATCTCCTGACCCTAGCGACCCTTCCCAAGCGGCAGTAGCCGGGCGCCTCGTTCGCACCCCCCTCCACCTTACACCCGGCCGGGGGGGCGAGTCACGATTCCGAAGTATTTCGTAGGAGTTCGGCTCCTCGGCCGGACCGCGCGTCGACCGTGTAGACGTTGTAGGCGCGGCGGATGACCGGTTGGGCGACGTTGCGGACCGGCACCCCTCCCGGTGTCACCCCTTTTTCGCGGCCGAGGTGGGCGTGTCCGTGGAAGGCGAGGTCGGCCCCCCCCCGGTCGATCGCCTCCGCGAGGAGGTAGCTGCCGAGGAACGGGTAGATCTGACGCTTCTCCCCCTCGACCGTCCCTTCGATCGGCGCGTAGTGGAGCAGCGCCACCCGCAGGTCGGCGTCGAGCGAACGGAGGGAGGACTCCAGCCGTTCGGCGAGCTCGCGGGTGTGCCGGATGAACGACTTGGTCTCCCGTTCGCCGAACTCCATCGCGCACGCGCCGACGAAGCCGCCGCCGAACCCCTTGGTGCCGGCAATCCCCACCCGGGTCGAGCCGATCTCCACCACCGTCGATTCGCCCTCGAGCACCCGGATCGACGGCCGGGAGCGCTCCAACGCGCGGATCAGCTCCGCCTCCTGATCGGCGTGGAAGTCGTGGTTTCCGAGGACGGCGATCACCGGCACCGCGACCTTCGTGAGCTCCGCCGCGAGCACCTCGGCCTCCTCGACGCGACCGAGCCGGGTCAGGTCGCCGGCCAGCAGGAACAGGTCGGCGTGCTCGTGGAGCTTCTCCCAGAACGGCGCGTAGGTCCCTCCGGAGTCGATCCCGAAGTGGATGTCGGCGACGGCCGCGATGCGCGTCACGTCAGATCCGCTCCTCGCGGGGCTCGCCGACGACCTGGACCGTCAGCTCGTTGCGGATCTCCACGCCCGGGAACTGCTCGTGGGCGAGCGCCTCCGCCGCGTGGCGCCGGGCCTCGGAGGCGACCTGACCCGAGAGCCAGATCCGTCCGCCGGCGGAGGTGACGCGGATCGTCGTCTCGCACACGCGCGGGTCTTCGGCGAAGGCGGCGCGCAGCCGCTCGATCCGGTAGGGACTGTGGGTTTCGATCGCGGTCCTCCTCTCAAGAGTCGAACAGTTGGTGGAAGAGCTGCCGCACGACGCGGTTCGGGATCAGAAGGTCGTCCGACTGCGCGTAGAGCAGGAGCGACAGCACGCGTCGCGGGGAGGCGCGCGCGCGGCGGACCAGGTAGTCCCACTCGATCTTGCCGGTGGAGAGGATCGCCAGCGCGTCGAACCAGTGGTGAGGGCCGACCTCGTCGTGGACCGCCGCCTTGATCACCACCAGGTCCTCCGGCGAGACGAAACGGACCTGAAGGCCGCGGTAGGCGGCGACGACCGACCGCTCGTACATCTCGTCGTCGAAGTAGATGTTCCCGCGCGACTTGAACAGGACGTCGACCATCACGTTCTTCTTGAACGCCTTGTAGAGCCACGCCTCGTCGGTGCGCTCGGTCTCGTAGCCCTTGGCCTTGAGCGCGTCGAGCGCCGCCAGCGCCTCCTGCGGCTTCACGAAGACGTCCAGGTCGTGCGTCCAACGCGGGCGCCCCAGCGTCGTCGCGGCCAACCCCCCCATGAAGGCGTAGCGGATCCCCGCGCGCTCCAGCGCTTCGCCGACCTCGGCCGTCACCTCGAGGAAGGCCGCCTCCTCGAACGATCCGGGACCGGCGGGACGCTCGATGTGCCGGTTTCTCGCCGGATGCTCGTCCAGGCCGTTCATGCGGTTCGCTCACACGCACCGTAGGGTCGTGGCCCTCCCGCGCAAGCGGGCCGGAGCCCCCGAGTCATCGGCGCCCGATCGGATCGTTCGCCGCTCGCTTTGAAATCGTGCCGCGCGAGGGGTAGGCTTCCGCGCTCCGTATGGCCGAGAACATCACCTTCGTCTGCATCGACATCGAGGCCTCGGGTCCGGTTCCGGGCCTTTTCAACATGGTTTCGCTCGGCGCCGTCCCGGTGCGCGCAGGGGCCGACGGGCGGTGGACGGTCGATACGATCGAGCTCTACCAGGAGTACAAGCCGGTCTTCCCGGGCTGGGATCCCGGCGCGGAGAAGATTCACGGCATCTCGCGCGAGCACCTGGAGCGGAGCGGACTCGAGATCCGGCCGGCGATGGAGGCGCTGAAGGAGTGGGCGAAGTCCAACTCCCGGAAGACCCGCTGCGTCTTCGTCGGTCACAACGCGCCGTTCGACTGGTCGTTCGTCGCCTATTACTTCGCCTACGTCGGGATGGAGAACCCGTTCGGCTACAACGCGCTCGACACCAAGGCGCTGTCGATGGGGAAGCTCGACCTGGGCTGGCTGGAGACGAGCAAGGAGAACCTCCAGGCGCTACTGCCGCTGCCGAAGCAGGACGACAGCAAGGTCCACAATGCGTTGTACGACGCGCGGTACCAGGCGGAGATCCTGGCGGCGCTGCTGAATCTCCCGAAGAGGCAGGACCTCGCTACGAAAAACTGAAAACTGAAAATGGAAAATGGAAAATGGAAAACCGGCAAATGGAAAACGGTCCGGATCGGCCGCCATTTTTCATTGTCCGGTTTTCCGTGGGTCCGGTTCGGCCGCCATTTTTCATTGGCCGGTTTTCCATTTTCCATTTTCCATTTTCCCCGTCGGCCTCGCGCACGGCGCCGTGAAACCGTCTTCGGGTTCCTGATCTCTGCCTGTCTTCTCGCCGGCTGCTGGGCGCGGCCTCCTCTCTTCCCGCCCGAACCCGACGAGCGCCACCTCGCCAACCTCCGGAAGATCACCGCCGGCGGCGAGAACGCGGAGGCCTACTGGTCGTTCGACGGCACGCGGCTGGTGATGCAGTCGACGCGTGACGACGCCGGCTGCGACCGGATCTGGCGGATCGACCTCGGCTCGACGCCGCGCCTCTCTCCGCTGTCCGACGGCGCCGGCCGGACGACCTGCTCCTTCTTCCTTCCGGGCGATGCGCGCGTGCTCTACGCCTCGACGCACGTCGGCGGGGGTCCGGCCTGCCCCCCTCCGCCCGACCGCTCGCAAGGCTACGTCTGGCCGCTCTTCGACAGCTACGACATCTACTCGGCGAAGACCGACGGCACGGACGTCCGGCCGCTGATCGTCTCCCCCGGCTACGACGCGGAGGCGACCGTCTGCCGCGACGGCTCGATCGTCTTCACCTCCACGCGCGATGGGGACGTCGAGCTCTACCGCGCCGACGCCGACGGATCGAACGTGCGACGGCTGACGCACGCGCCCGGCTACGACGGCGGCGCCTTCTTCTCCCCCGACTGCTCGAAGATCGTCTGGCGGGCGAGCCGCCCCGACGGGCCGGAGCTCGACGAGTTCCGGGCGCTGCTGGCCAAGGGACTGGTGCGGCCGTCGCGGCTCGAGATCTTCGTCGCCGACGCGGACGGCTCGAACACGCGGCAGCTCACGCGCCTGGGGGCGGCCAACTTCGCCCCCAGCTTCTTCCCCGACGGGAAGCGGATCCTCTTCTCGTCGAACCACCTCGATCCCAAAGGGCGGAACTTCGACCTGTTCGCGATCGGGATCGACGGGACGGGGCTCGAGCGGGTGACGACCCACGGCCAGTTCGACGGCTTCCCGATGTTCTCCCCGGACGGGAAGCGCCTCGTCTTCGCCTCGAATCGCGGCGGCGCCACCCCCGGCGAGACGAACGTCTTCATCGCCGATTGGGTCGAGTAGCGCGCGAGCGCCGGACGGACGCGAACACCGCCCCTTCGGCGGCGCGCTGAGCCCCCATTCACCCCACGTGGGACGTTGACGCCCCGCGTCGTAGTCGTGGCGTACCGATCCGGGCCCTTGCAGATCGAGGAGTTTCGGGTGGCGCGGCGATTGCTCCCGGGGGGCGGCCATGAGACGACACGCCCTCCTCCTCCTCGCGCTCCTCGGCCTGTCCCTCCCGGTCCACGCGCGGCCGACCGGCGGCGACTGCGCGCCGGGTTCCGCCGCGTGCCCGGTCGACGGCGTTCGCGCGGTGATCGACGCCGCCAAGGGGCTGCCGGAGATCAAGGCGACCGAGGCCGCCATCGGGAGCCACATCGTCGCCGGGATGGCGAAGGCGAACCACTTCACTTGGGGCGATCCGAACGTCGGGGTCCACTACGCGCACAACTTCGAGGCCTACTTCCCGGAGAAGTTCCGCAAGAGCTACTGGGACGGCTACGCCAGCGGGAAGTACTGGGAGCGGATCGGCTTCATGACCTGGCGCCTGAAGGAGGGCGTGAGCGCCTCCGAGGGACTGCGGAAGTGGCTCGCCGGGCGGACGGTCGCCGAGTGCCTCACCACCGTGAACGCGATCCAGACCGACGCGCTGCGGGCGGCGGTCGGGGACGCGAAGTTCGACGAGCGGTTCGGCGCCAAGGGGAAGCGCACGCCGGCCTACCAGCGGCTGGTGATCGGCCCCGGCGATTCGTCGATCTCCGAGTTCATGACCGAGACCGGGAACAAGCGCGGCCGCATCGGCAAGCGCAACGTCAAGCCGGGGGAGCACTACTACTTCTACAACCACCCCATGTACCTGCTGAAGCATCCGGGAGGGGTGTGGCAGGGGGAGAACGCCGTCTACGACGGCGAGGTGAACGGCCAGCAGATCTGGTCGGGCTTCGGCGCGCGGGGCGTGACCGAGGACGGGATGATGGAGGAGATGGTCGGCGCGTACAACCTTCCGCGCGACGAGCAGGACATCAAGGCGCTGGAGGAGATGTTCGGCAAGGATCCGAAGAAGTGGCCGAAGGAGTACCGCGAGGACGGCGGCGTCTTCCCCGACACGATCAAGGTGCAGGACGTCCTGACGGCGAAGCCCTACGAGATCTACGGCACCGAGCGGAAGGGTGGCTTCGTCGGAAGCTCCGGGTGGAAGCTCGACGTCGACATGGTGAAGGAGCTGCGCGGCGAGGCTCGCCCACCCCGCGTGGCGACCGCCGACCCCGACGCGACCCCGCGCCGCCCGGCCGACGGCGATCCGCTCTGATCGGCGCGGCTACTCCATCACGCGGACCGGAAGCACCGTCATCGGGTGGCCCTTCCACTGGAGGCGGCGCTGAATGGCGAAGGCGGTCTCGTTGTGGAGGAGGCGCTCGTACCACCGCTCGCGGTGGAAGACGAGCTTGCCGCCGAAGAACATGTGGCGCGGATACCTCTGCGCCAGCTCTTCGCACGCCTTCTCCGCCTCGTCGACGGCGTCGGTGCCGATCCGGTGGACCCCTTCTGCCGCAATTCCGAGCCGGTTGGCCAACTCCACGTAGCGTCCGACGATCCGTTTCGCGCTCTCCTCCAGACCCTCCAGCTGCTCGTGACCCTTGAAGTTGCCGGAGTCGATCACGCCGATCGTCACGAACACCACGTTCTTGAAGTAGCCGGGGAAGAACCGGAAGATCGAGAGCAGGGAGTGGACGCCGAGTCCACCGAATGCTCCGACCAGGAGCACCGCCGTCGGCTGCAGCGGATCGATCGACGGAACGGGGTGCTCGCTGATCGGCAGGTTCGCCAGCTCGGTCTCCAGGCGCCGTAGCCGGAACCGGACCTGTGCGTAGTGGCGTCGGATCAGCACGCAGACCACCACCAACACGCCGGTGAGGAGCAGCGTCAGCCACCCCCCTTCCCGGAACTTCTCGTAGATCGTGACGCCGAGGATCGAGGCGCAGAGGGTCGTGGCCAGCAGGTGGATCGACAGCTCCCGCCTCCACTCCGGATTGTGGGCTCGCAGCCGGAGCGCGCGGACGGTCATCGCCACGTTCGCCAGCGTGAAGGTCAGGAAGACGTTGATCGAGTAGAGGACGACCAGCTCCCGCACCGAGCCGCCGGTGTGCCACAGCGTCAGCCAGGCGGCGACCGCCATCAGCCAGATCCCGTTCCGCATCGTCAGCCGGTCGGAGAGGGCGGCGAAGCGATGGGGGAGCCACGAGTCGACCGCCATGCTGGCCATGACGCGCGGACCGGCAATGAACCCGGCCTGCGCCGCGACGAAGAGGAGGGCCGCCTCGCTCGCCAGGGTGACGACCGCGAACACCCGACCGACCGGGAACGATTCCACCGTCCAGGCCCCGGCGACGCGATCGACCAACACCGCGTTCATCGTCCGGCCTTCGACGGGCTCGGCCCCCAGGAGCAAGTAGCCGATCAGAATGCCGGCCGCCGTGATCGCCAGCGAGACCGACATGTAGACCATCGTCCGCTTGGCCGTCTGCACGACCGGCTCGCGCATGATGCTCATCCCGTTGGCGACCGCTTCGATGCCGGTGTAGGTGCCGCCGCCCATCGAGTAGGCGCGCAGGAAGATCATCAGCAGGCCCCCGAGGCCAAGCGTGGCGAGGCCGCGGTCGAAGCCGTTCGCGGTTTCGGAGGCGACGGCGCCGAGGCGTGGGAGGTTGCCCAGGATCGCGGTCAGGATGACGACCGCGTGGGTGACGATGAACAGCATGAAGATCGGCGCCAGGACGGTCACCGACTCCTTGACCCCCCGAAGATTGAGGACGAACAGGGCGACGATGGCGAAGGCGCAAAGCGCGAGCTTCGCGTCGAGCCAGCTCGCGGGGAGGTAGCTGAAGATCGCGTCCGCGCCCGAGGCGATCGAGATCGAGATCGTCAGCACGTAGTCGATCAGGAGCGCGGAGCCGGAGACGACGCCGGCGGTGGGACCCAGGAGCTTGAACGGAACGACGTAGCCGCCGCCGCCGGCCGGGAAGGCCTCGATGATGCGGCTGTAGGACCACGAGATGACGAAGACGGTGATCGCGGTCGCGACCGCCAGCGCGATGGCGAGGTAGGTGTGCTCGCCCAACGCGCGGTACGCCTCCTCGGGGCCGTAGGCGGAGGACGAGAGCCCGTCCGCGCCGAGCCCGACCCATGCCAGGAAGGCGACCAGCGCCAGGCGGTGGAAGACGCTCGGATCGCGCAGCTCCCGCGGCTTCCCCAGGAACAGCTGCTTCAGGCGCTCGACCGCGTCGGGCGGCTCGACCGGATCGGTCATCGCTTCACCATGGTATGACCATCGGCGTCGTTCCGGGGACGCAGGCGTAGCGGTCGAAGTCGGTGATCCCCTCCGCGCGCAGCACCTCCTCGTCGAGCCATGCTCTCCCCGTCCGGGCGGAGGGCTCCTTGGTGACGAGCGCGATCGTCGCGTCGGCCAGGATCTCCGGCTTGCGCCAGTTCTCCGGGCCGCCGAGGCCGAGGTTGATCGTCGCCAGGCTCTCGATCAACGTCACCGGCCAGAGCGAGTGGACGGCGATGTTGTCGTCCTTCACCTCCCCCGCCATGCCGACGGTGCAGAGGGTCATCGCGAACTTGGAGATCATGTAGGCGACCTTGCCGACGGTCATCTCCGGCTTGATCGGCGGGCTCATGTTGACGATGTGCCCCCAGCGGTTCCGCTTCATGTGGGGGAGCGCCGCGCGCGAGGCGAGGAAGGTGGCGCGGGCGTTCACCTCGTTCACCAGGTTCCACTTGTTGACCGGCGTCTCCGAGGTGGGGAACCACCACGCCGCGCCGGCGTTGTTCACCAGGATGTCGATCCGGCCGAACGTCTCGGCCGTGCGCGCAACCATCCGCTCGATCGCCTCCGGATCGCGGACGTCGGTCTGCACCTGCAGCGTCCGCACCCCGAGGGCCTCGACCTCGGCGGCGACCGTCCCCAGCGTGCCCGGGAGCTTGGGATGGGGGTCGACCGTCTTCGCGGCCAGCGCCACCGCGCAGCCCTCGCGCGCCAGCGCCAGCGAGACGGCGCGGCCGATGCCGCGGCTGGCGCCGGTGACGATCGCGACCTTTCCTTCGAGTCTTCGTGCCATGGCAGCCCCCTCCGTCGTTTCAGTCGATCCTGAAGTGCAGCAGCCGGGTTTCGATCGGCCCGTTCCACAGCTCGAGCGACTCGACCGGCTCGAGTCCGCCGAAGGCCGCCTCGCTCCCGACCGGCGCCAACACGTAGAGGTCGTGTCCCTTGAGCGCGCGGAACCGTTCCCCCATCGCCGCGTAGAGGTCGGCCACCGCATCGCCGCGCGCGCCGATCCGCTCGCCGAAGGGCGGGTTCGTCACCACCACCCCCGGCGGCTGGGTCGGCGGCAGCGCGCGCACGTCGCGGCGCTTGAGCTCGATCGAGGTGAGGACCTTCGCCGCCTGCGCGTTGGCCTGCGTCGACTCGATCGCCTCGGCCGACACGTCCGACGCGAAGACCGGTCCCGGCGCCCGATCGAGGGCCAGCACGTCCGCCACGGCGAGGATCACCTTCCAGCGCCCGGCCGCCGTCGGCCCCCACCACGATGGCCGAGAGGTGCGGGTTGAAGGCCTCGTGGTCCTGCGCGCCGGGCTCGGCGACGCCCTTGACGGCCTTGGCGGCGACGAGCGCCTTGGCCCACGAGTCGGGCAGGAGCATGGCATCGCGCACGGGCCCGGCGCCGGCGGGCACGGCCGCCAGGCGCTGAGCGAGTGAGATG
>CAYJRR010000034.1:0-37050 GCA_964372275.1 uncultured bacterium | reverse complement strand
GTCGACGACCGGACGATCGCGTAGACCGACAGCGCCGCCCCCGCGATCGGAACGATGGCGCCGCCGGTACCGGCGAGCGCCGCGGCGCCGAGCACCAGACCCCCGGCGACCGCGACGCGATCCGCCGCTACGAGCAGCCGCTCGAGGGGTGTGTCGACGACGGCCGGCGTGTTCGTCGTGACCAGGTCTGGGCAGCCGCCCGTCAGGCGGCCGCCCGACGGGTAGGTCATCGTCCCCGCCGGAAGGGTGTTGTTCGTCGTCCAGTCCCCGAAGGTCCGGTAGACGCGTCCCTGGCGGTCGACGTAGGCGCGCGTGCCGTCCGGTCGGGTCACCGCGAAGATCGCCACCGTTGCCGTTCCCGACGCGGTCGCGACCCGGACCGGAACGACGAGCAGCCGCGGCGCGGCGCTCCTGGCGGCGCGCCGGATCGCATCCTGCACGCGCGCGACCTGGGCGAGCGCCTCCCCTTCGTAGAAGCGCCACTCCCCGCGCGCAAGCGCCGACTCGTCCGCGCGCGTCCGCGGCACGCGATTCGGCGCCACGCCGATTGCGACCCCGATTTCGTGGAGGAGGTCGAGTCCCGAGAGCGACGCCGGCTCGGTCCCTCGCCGTTGCGCCACCTCCGCGAAGAATCGCGTCGTCGGATCGCCGGCGCAGGGGACGGTGCGCGCGCCCCGGACGTCGGCGGCGAGCGCCGCCAGCGCCGTGCCGGGGACGCTCGTGCAGTCGGAGGCGAACGCGCCGGCCGGACCGGCGAGCGCGAACGCCAGAACGAACGTCGCCGTGCGTCCGGATGCCACGGAACGAACGATCTGCAATCCGGGAGCCACCGTAACCTCCCGGAATCGCTGCCGATGCATCGTCGATCGAGGGGCTTCGATGTCCCACCGGGCGGTCGACGCGCCCGCTGACGGCGGTGCGGGAACCTGCTACCAACGGTCCCCGTGGACCGGACCAAGATCGTCGTCCTCTGCGGCCCGACGGCGACCGGAAAGACGGCGATCGCGGTGGAGGTGGCGCTCGCGCTGGCGGCGGCCGGACGGCCCGGCGAGGTGATCAACGCCGACTCGACGCAGGTCTACCGCGGTCTGGACCTCGGCACGGCCAAACCGACCGACGCCGAGCGCGGCGGTGTGCCGCACCACCTGTTCGACGTTCGCGATCCCGACCGGCCGCTCTCGGCCGCCGTCTGGGCCGGGCTCGCCGACGCGGCGATCGCGGCGATCGTCGCGCGTGGCGGCGCGCCGATCGTCGTGGGGGGGACCGGCTTCTACCTGAAGGCGCTGCTTCGCGGCCTGTTCGCGGCGCCGGACGTCGCCCCCGAGATCCGCGCCCGGCTCGCGCGCCGGGCCGCCGAGCCGGGCGGCTACGACGCGCTTCGCGCCCGGCTCGAGCGCGACGATCCGGCCTCCGCGGCCACGATCCACCGCAACGACCGAATGCGAACGCTGCGGGCGCTCGAGGTGCTCGAGGCAAGCGGCCGGACGATCGGCGAGCTCCGCGACGGCGATCCGGCGTGGCGTGGCGGGTTGCGGTACGACGCGCTCCAGATCGGCCTCGACCTGCCGCGGCCGCTCCTCTACGCGCGGATCGACGCGCGCCAGGCGGAGCAGGTCCGCGCCGGGCTGCTCGACGAGTACCGGCGGCTGCTGGCGAGCGGACTCTCGCCGGAGCTCAAGGCGCTCAACGGGCTGTGCTACCGCCACATGCGCTGGGTGCACGAGGGGCGGATGTCGCTCGACGAGGCGCTCGCGCTCGACGCCCGGGACAACCGGCGCTACGCGAAGCGGCAGCTCACCTGGTTCCGGCGCCAGCCCGGGATCCGCTGGTTCGATCCACGCTCCGATCGGCCGGCGATCCTCGAGGCCGCGCGCCGCCACGTCGCCGGCGCCTGACGCTGTGACAGAAACGGCCGACTGTGTGGCGCGGTGACACTCCGCGCCGTCGCTGCCTCGCCGCGCGGCGGGAATCCCTCGCTGGATGGCGGCTCCGCCGTGTCGTCGCACCACGGTGGCGCCTGGCACGCACGGTGCTGCAACGGCCGGCAGGGGAGGCTCTCGATGTTCTCGACGGTTCGCGCGATCGCGCTCGGCGCGGTCGCGATCCTGGCTGCCGGCTGCAACGACAATCCGCTCGACACGCTGCCCGGCGACCTGCGTGTCACACCCGACGCCGTCGACTACGGACGCGTCGCGGAGCAGACGAGCCTGCTCGACGAGGTCGTCGCGACCAACGTCGGCCATCGCGCGATCCGGGTGACCGGCCTGCGGATCGAGCCGGAGAACGGCCCGTATTCGATCGCGGGCGAGGTCCCCTCGGTCGACAGTCCCTGGGTGCTCGACGCCGAACAGGAGCGCGGGATCGAGATCCGCTTCCTTCCGGTCGCCGCGGGGGACGCGCTCGCCACGCTCTACGTCGAAAGCGACGATCCGGACGAACCGTCGATCCCGGTGGCGCTCGGCGGGCACGGCGTGCACGTGCAGGTGGACCTCTTCACCCAGGGGGAGCTGGTCGGTGGATTGGCCGACATCCTGTTCGTCGTCGACAACTCGGGCTCGATGTCCGACAGCCAGCAGAAGCTGGCCGACTCGTTCGAGACGTTCATCAACTGGCTGGTGGGTGGGCAGGTCGACTACCGGATCGCGATCACCACCACCGACATGCTCGATCCGGCGCACCAGGGGCGCTTCCAAGGCAATCCCAAGGTGTTGACCCCCACCACGCCGAATGTCGTCGCCGCCTTCCAGGCCAACGCCACCGTAGGCGACGAGGGCAGCGGGGACGAGCAGGGGCTGATCGCCGCTCTCGCCGCGGTGACGGCGCCCCTCGCCCAGGTGGAGAACGCCGGCTTCCTGCGCGACGCCGCGCGACTGTTCGTCGTCTTCGTCTCCGACGAGAACGACTCGTCGCCGCAAAGCGTCGACCACTACCGGAACGGACTCCTCGCGGTGAAGGGGGGCGATCCGTCGAAACTGTTCGTCGCGGCGATCGCCGGGCCTTCGCCGTTCGGCTGCTTCGTCTTTCCGGAGCAGGCCGACGCCGGCCCTCGATACGAGGAGATCGTCGACGACACGGGAGGGCTCTTCGGCTCGATCTGCGAGACGAACTTCGGCACGATCCTCCAGGACCTGGCCTTCGAGGTCGTCTCGGTCCAATCGGTCTTCGAGCTGACGGAGATCCCCGATCCGGAGACGATCCGGGTGACGGTCGACGGCGTGGAGCAGGACCCTGCGTGGTGGATCTACGACGAGGGATCGAACTCGATCTCCTTCGTCCCCCCGCACGTTCCGGGCGGTGGCGCCGAAGTGGTCGTCACCTACGAGGTGCTCTAGGGGGTCTGGGGGAGGCCCCCACGTAGCGCGAAGGCGCGGACGAATCTCTTGAGGGGCGTCCCGCGGCTGTAGTACACGGACCCCGCCGTGGCCGAGTTCTTCCTCGACTTCGAAAAGCCGATCGTCGATCTCGAGCGGAAGATCGAGGAGCTCCGGGGGCTTGCCGCCGGCTCGGTCCGCTTCGACGACGAGATCCGCACCCTCGAGCAGAAGGCCCGGAAGCTCCGCGCCGAGATCTTCGCGGAGCTCTCCCCCTGGCAGAAGACCCAGCTGTCGCGCCACGGCAACCGTCCCTACACCCGCGACTACGTCGACCGGATCTTCACCGGCTTCGTCGAGCTTCACGGCGATCGCAACTTCATGGACGACGCCTCGATCCTCGGGGGGTTGGCCTCCCTCGACGGGCGCACGGTGATGGTGATCGGTCACCAGAAGGGGCGGAACACCAAGGAGAACGTGAAGCGAAACTTCGGGATGCCGCGCCCCGAGGGGTATCGCAAGGCGCTCCGGCTGATGAGCCTGGCGGAGCGGTTCCGGATGCCGATCTTCACCTTCATCGACACGCCGGGGGCCTACCCGGGGATCGGCGCCGAGGAGCGGGGGCAGGCCGAAGCGATCGCCAAGAACCTGCTGGTGATGTCGAAGCTGGAGGTCCCGATCCTCGTCTCGGTGATCGGAGAGGGGGGATCGGGCGGGGCGCTGGCGATCGGCGTCGGCAACCGGATCCTGATGATGGAGTACTCGATCTATTCGGTGATCAGCCCCGAAGCCTGCGCGTCGATCCTCTGGAAGGACGCCAGCAAGGCGTCGCTTGCGGCGGAGACGCTCCGCTACACCGCCGCCGACGCGGAGAGGCTGGGGATCGCCGACGAAGTGGTGAAGGAGCCGCTCGGCGGCGCGCACCGGGACTGGGACGCCGCGGCCAAGGCGTTGGGTCGCTCGCTGGGGAGCCACCTGGCGGAGCTCTCCAAGCTCTCCGGTCCGGAGCTGGTGGAAAGCCGCTACCGCAAGCTGCGGAAGATCGGCGCCTACGCCGACCCGAACGCCCCGAAGTCCAATGGCAAGGCCGCGACGCCGTAGTCCCGAGATCGAGCGGCTGCGGTCCGAGATCGACGACGTCGATCGCAAGCTGCTCGCGCTCCTCTCCCGGCGCGGTCGGCTCGCCGAGTCGATCGGTCGGGCCAAGGCGCGGCGCGGGCTCGCGCTCCACGCGCCGGCCCGCGAGCGCGAGGTGCTGGCGCGGATGGTGTCGGCCAATCCCGGACCGTTCCCCGACGAGGCGATCGAGGCCGTCTTCCGCGAGGTGATGTCGGCGAGCCTGGCGCTCGAGGGGCCGCTGACGATCGCGGTCGCCGACGAGGCGGGCCGCGCCGCCGCGCGGCGTCGATTCGGGGCGGCCGCCCGGCTGCGGAGCGAGATCGGCGGTCCGGAGGCGATCGAGGCGGTGGCGCGCGGCTGGGCGGCCTACGGCGTGCTCGCCGTCGAGGACAGCCGCCACGGCTTCCTCGGTCCGGCGCTCGACGCCATCGCCGACGGTCACATCCCGGTCACCGGCGAGATCCTGCTTCGCGCCGACGGAGCGACCGTCCGGGCCCTGGTCGTCGGCGGCGACCCGCCGGCGCCCACCGGGGACGACCAGACGAGCTGCGTGCTCGTCCCCCGCGACGAGCCGGGGGCCGTGGCCAAACTCCTGGCCGCCTTCGGGCGGCGCGGCGTCAACCTCCGGAGGATCGAGGCCCGCCCGCTGAAGGCCGGGCTCTCCTCGTCGCTGGCGCGATGGCGCTACCAGTTCTTCGCCGACCTCGAAGGCCACCGGGCCGATCCGCCGCTCGCGCGGGCGCTCACGGAGCTCTCCGCCGGCGGCGCGCTGGTGCGGGTGCTCGGAAGCTATCCGCGGGGTCGAATGCGTGATTGACTCCGTGAGCCGACGAATGGCCGCGCCCCGCCCGCTCACCCCCGACTACCTCGACGCGATCGCCCCCTACGTGCCGGGGAAGCCGGTCAAGGAGGTGGAGCGCGAGTACGGCGTGCCCGACGCGCTGAAGCTGGCCTCCAACGAGAACTGCCTCGGACCGGCGCCGAAGGCGATCGAGGCGATCCGCGCCTTCGCCGGCGACGTCTGGCTCTACCCGGAGAGCACCTGCCCCTACCTCCGCGCCGCGCTCGGTCGACGGCTCGGCGTTCCGCCCGGCCACCTGGTCTTCGGCGACGGCAGCCACGAACTGTTGGAGATCGCCGTCCGGGCCTTCGTCCGGCCGGACGAAGAGGTCCTCACCGCGAACCTCACCTTCGTCGTCTACAAGCTCGCCGCCCAGACCGCGGGGCGGCGCTTCGTCGAGGTGCCGGTCCGCGACATGGCCTACGACCTGGACGCGCTCGCCGCGGCGGTGGGACCGCGGACGAAGTTGATCTTCATCGCCAACCCGAACAATCCGACCGGGTCGATCGTGCGCCGCCGCGAGCTGGAGACGTTCCTCGGGAAGCTCCCCGACGACGTGGTGCTGGTGATGGACGAGGCCTACGTCGAGTACGTGCGCGATCCCGAGTTCCCCGATTCGCTTCGGTACCACGACGGCGCGCGGAGGATCCTGACCACGCGCACCTTCTCCAAGATCTACGGCCTGGCCGGTCTGCGGGTCGGCTATGGCGTCGCCTCCCCGGAGATGGTCGCCGCGATGGAGAAGGTGCGACCGGCGTTCAACGTCAACAGCGTCGCCCAGGCGGCGGCCTTGGCCGCGCTCGACGACGAATCGCATGTCCTTCGTTCCCGGAGTGTTGCGGCGGCGGGGATCGACCTCCTCGCCCGCGAGCTGCCGAAGCTCGGGGTCACCGTCTGGCCGTCGCAGGCCAACTTCGTGCTCGCCGACGTACGGCAGCCCTCCCGCGCGTTCTTCGAGGCGATGATCCGGCGCGCGGTGATCGTCCGGCCGGTCGGTCCGAGCCTGGTGCGGATCACGGTCGGGACCGAGGCGCAGAATCGCCGACTTCTCGCCGCCGCCCAGTCGGTGCTCAACGGGTAGGACGGCGATGCGCGACTTGGTCATCGTCGGGGTGGGCCAGATCGGCGGCTCGGTCGGCGCGGCGGTCAAGAAACGCAGGCTCGCCGAGCGGGTGATCGGGGTGGAGATCGACCCGGCGCATCGGGCGCTGGCGCAGGCCAAGGGGCTGGTCGACGCCGTCGCGGCGACGATGCCGGAGAGCCCCTCCGCCGACCTGGTGGTCGTCGCCGTCCCGCCCTCCGAGGCGGCGGCGGCGGTCGTCGGCGCGCTCGAGGCGGCGCCGAACGCGCTCGTCACCGACTGCACCGGCCTGAAGGCGCCGGTGGTGGCGGCGGTGTTGCGCGACGCGGGCGACGACGCGGCGCGCTTCGTCGGCGGGCATCCGATGGCCGGCACCGCCGGGCAAGGGCCGGGCGCGGCCGATCCCGACCTGTTCGTCGGCCGCCCGGTGATCCTCACCCCGACCGAAGAGACGAACCTCACCACCTACACGACCGCCGGCGCCTTCTGGCGAAGCCTGGGCGCGGAGGTGTCGTACGAAGGGCTCGAGTCGCACGACCGGCTGGTCGCCAGCGTCAGCCACCTGCCGCACCTGATCGCCTACGCCCTGCAGCTCACCGCGTCGCGCCTGGCGGCCGGGGAGGAGCTCGCCGCGAAGGCGGGGGCGGCGCGCGTGGCCAAAATCGCCGGGCCGTCGTTCGCCGGGGCCACCCGCGTCGCCGCCAGCGACCCCGCGTTGTGGACGCAGCTGTTCCGCATGAACCGGCCGGCGGTCAAGGAGACGCTGGCCGCCTTCCAGGAGACGCTCGGAGAGCTCGACGCGGCGATCGGCATGGGGGAACGGGAGCTGGCGATGCTGCTCGAGGCGATCCGGGACCTGAAAGGGACCGTCCCTCCCGAAGGAGGCGTTGCGACGTGAAGCGCTACACCGTCAAAGGTCCGCGCCGCTTTCGCGGAGAGCTCGAGCCCCCCGGCGACAAGTCGATCACCCATCGCGCCTTCCTCCTCGGGGCCCTCGCCAAGGGCGAGACGACGGTGACCCGACCGCTGCTCGGACTCGACTGCCGTGCCACCGCCGCGGCGGTGGAGGCGTTCGGGGTGAAGATCAAGCGCACCCCGAAGGCCTGGAAGGTGGCGGGGGCGGCCTCGGTCGGCGCGAGCCCGCTCGCCGAGCCCGAGCGGGTGATCGACTGCGGGAACTCCGGCACCTCGATCCGGCTGTTGGCCGGCTTCGCCGCGTCGCTGCCGTTCACCACCTTCTTCACCGGCGACGAGTCGATCCGGCGCCGGCCGATGGACCGGGTGCTCCGGCCGCTCCAGGCGATGGGGGCCTCGGTGCTCGGCGCGAAGGGCGACACCCGCGCGCCGTTCGGAATCCGCGGTGCTCCGCTTCGGGCGGTGGCGCACCAGCTCCCGGTCGCGAGCTCCCAGGTGAAGTCGGCGATCCTCCTCGCGGCGCTTCGCGCCGAGGGGATCACGTCGATTGCCGAGCCTGGCGAGAGCCGCGACCACACCGAACGGATGCTGCTCCACTTCGGCGCGGCCCTCACCCGGCGGCCCGGATACGTCTCGATCAAGGGGGGGGGAGCGCTCGACGCCCAGGAAGTGTTCGTTCCCGGCGACCCGTCGTCGGCCGCCTTCTTCCTGGTCGGCGCACTGGGATGTCCGAAGTCGCAGCTCCGTCTCGCGGCGGTGGGTGTCAACCCGACGCGGCTGGGGTTGGTGCAGGCGCTCCGGCGGATGGGGGCCAAGGTGGCGATCGAGGGGGAGCGCGAGGCCTCCGGCGAGCCGATCGGCGATCTCGTCGTCTCGACCGCGACCTCGCTTTCGGCCACGGAGATCCCGTCCGCCGAGATCCCGGCGCTGGTCGACGAAGTGCCGGTCCTGGCACTGGCGGCGACACGAGCGGCCGGGACGACCCGCATCGTCGGCGCCTCCGAACTTCGCGTGAAGGAGTCCGACCGGCTCGCCGGCACGGCGCGGCTTCTCCGTGCGTTCGGGGCGAAGGTGGAGGAGTCAGGGGAGGGGCTCGCGATCGAAGGAGGGGGCGAGCTGCGCGGCGCGCGCGTCTCGAGCGGAGGCGATCACCGCCTGGCGATGACCGCGGCGATCGCCGGGTGCTTTGCGAGCGGCGAAACGGTGATCGAGGACGTGGCCTGCGTCGAAACGAGTTACCCGGGGTTCTTCGAGGACCTGGAGAAGGTGACGGAGGCGCTGTGAGGCGCGCACGTCCGGTCGTCGCGGTCGACGGCCCGTCCGGGGCGGGGAAGAGCACCGTCTCGAAGCGGCTGGCCGAGATCCTCGGCTACGTCCACATCGACACCGGCGCGCTCTACCGGACGGTGGGTCTCGCGGCCACGCGGCGCGGAATCCCGTTCGACGACGACGCGCGCCTGGAGACGCTCCTGCGAACGATCGACCTGCGCCTCGAGCCCGGGACGGCGGCGGCCGGCTCGCGGGTCTTCCTCGACGGGGAGGACGTCTCCGGCTTGATCCGCACCCCGGAGATCAGCCGCGCCGCCAGCGCGGTCAGCGCGCGGCGTCCGGTGCGCGCGGGCCTTCTCGAGCTGCAGCGCCGGCTCGGATCCGCCGGAGGGGCGGTGCTGGAGGGGCGCGACATCGGCACGGTCGTCTTTCCCGACGCCGAGGCGAAGTTCTTCCTCACCGCCTCGATGGAGGTCCGCGTCCGGCGCCGCCACCGAGAGCTTGCCGCGGTCGACCCCTCGATCACGCTCGAGCAGACACGCGCCGACGTCGAGAAGCGGGACCGCGACGACGCCGCGCGCGACCTGGCGCCGATGAAGCCGGCCGACGATGCCGAGGTGGTCGACGGAGGCGACTGGACGATCGACCAGACGGCCGAGGTCCTCGCCGACAAGGTCCGGGCCATCGAGCGCTGCTTGCGCGGGTAGGCAACGGTTGGATTCCGGCACCCGACGCCTATACTCGGCCGGAATTCAAAGGCTTTGACAGGGCCGGACGAAACCGTTAGAAACCCACGATTCCGACCCCCCAGTCGGCAAACAGCCCCGGGCGGGGCGTCGCTCCCGTTGTTGGACGGGTCGCGGCGAGCCCGGGCGAAGGACAAGGAAACGGCGCAACAGGTATGGAGAAGGTCAACCTCGTACTCACGTCGGCGGAGGCCCTTTTGGCGCAGCCGGCATCGGAGGGTTCGGGCGGCGGCGAGATGTCGTTCGCGGAGCTTTTCGAGCAGTCGCTCAAAGAGGACAAGTTCCGCGAAGGGGAAGTCGTCCGCGGGACGGTGATGAAGATCGCGGGCGAGCAGGCGGTCGTCGACATCGGCTACAAGTCGGAAGGGACGATCGCCCTCGACGAGTTCCGTGACGGACGCGGCGAGATCACCGTCAAGCCCGGCGACGAGATCGACGTGATGATCGAGTCGACCGAGAACGACCTCGGCCAGGTCGTGCTCTCCAAGCACAAGGCCGACATGGTCCGCGCCTGGGACAAGATCTCCGAAGCGTGCGAGAAAGACCAGGTGGTCGAAGGGGCGATCGTCGCCCGCGTGAAGGGGGGCCTCAGCGTCGACATCGGCGTGAAGGCGTTCTTGCCGGGTTCCCAGGTCGATCTGCGGCCGGTGAAGAACCTGGACGCGCTCCTCGGGCAGCGGTTCAAGTTCAAGGTGATCAAGTTCAACAAGAAGCGCGGCAACATCGTGCTCTCGCGCCGGGCGCTCCTGGAGAAGGAGCGCGAGGCCCTGAAGAAGGACACCGTCGAGCGCCTCGAAGAGGGGAAGATCGTCGACGGCATCGTCAAGAACATCACCGACTACGGAGCCTTCATCGACCTCGGGGGGCTGGACGGCCTCCTGCACATCACCGACATGAGCTGGGGTCGCATCCAGCATCCGTCGGAGCTGTTCCAGGTCGGCGACGAGGTGAAGGTCAAGGTCATCAAGTACGACGCCAAGACCGAGCGGGTGTCGCTCGGTTTCAAGCAGATCACCCCCGATCCGTGGGCCGCGGCCGGCGAGAAGTTCCCGCCGGCGACCCGCATCAAGGGGAAGGTCGTCTCCCTCACCGACTACGGCGCGTTCGTCGAGATCGAGCCTGGCGTGGAAGGGCTGATCCACATCTCGGAGATGAGCTGGACCAAGAGGGTCAAGCACCCGAGCCAGATCGTCAACGTCGGCGACCAGGTCGAGGCGGCGGTGCTCGACATCGACGTCGAGAACAAGCGGATCTCGCTCGGCATGAAGCAGGTGAACGAGAACCCGTGGAAGACGCTGGAGGAGAAGTATCCCGTCGGTTCCAAGATCGCGGGCAAGGTCCGGAACATCACCGACTTCGGGATCTTCGTCGGCATCGAGGACGGGATCGACGGACTGGTCCACGTCTCCGACCTCTCCTGGACGCAGAAGGTGAAGCACCCCTCCGACCTCTACAAGAAGGGCCAGGACGTCGAGGCGGTGGTGCTCAACATCGACCCGGAGAACGAGCGCTTCTCCCTCGGGATCAAGCAACTGACCGACAACCCCTGGAACGCGGTCGAGGAGAAGTACGGCATCGGCACGCGGGTGTCGGGCGCGGTCCAGAACATCACCGACTTCGGCCTGTTCGTCGAGCTGGAGCCGGGGATCGAGGGGCTGGTGCACGTCTCCGAGATCGCCGACCGGCGCATCGAGAATCCGGCGTCGGAGTTCACCGTCGGCCAGAACGTCGACGCGATGGTGATCTCGGTCGACCCGCAGGAGCGCAAGATCTCGCTCTCGATCAAGGCGCTGGGGCAGGCGAGCGAGGCGGCGGAGATCGAGAGCTACGTGGCCAAGGGGAAGAACTTGCCCAAGCCGGGCAGCCTCGGCTCGCTGATGGGCGATGACCTGCGCGAGGCGCTGCAAGGCAAGGCCGGGAAGAAGGGCGGCAAGAAGGGCCGGAGGGATTCCGAATGACCAAGTCCGATCTCGTCGAGAAGATCGCCGAGAAGAATCCGAACCTGACCAAGAAGGACGTCGAGACGATCGTCAACATCATCTTCGACTCGATGACCTCCTCCCTCGCGCGCGGCGAGCGGATCGAGATCCGGGGGTTCGGTTCGTTCCAGGTGAAGCACCGCGAGGCGCGCGAGGGACGCAACCCGAAGACCGGCGAGAAGGTCCAGATCGCCGCCAAGCGGGTCCCGTTCTTCAAGGTCGGGAAAGAGCTCCGCGAGCGCGTCGACGGCGACATGCCGGTTTCGACGAAGGGATGACCGAGCGCCTCTGGGCCCCTTG
This sequence comes from uncultured bacterium, assembly GCA_964372275.1. Taxonomy (GTDB): domain Bacteria; phylum CAYJRR01; class CAYJRR01; order CAYJRR01; family CAYJRR01; genus CAYJRR01. Next base: position 25,489 of record CAYJRR010000034.1, on the reverse strand, counting down.
GCGGACGGAACTGTTCCAGGCGCCGAAGGAGATCGGCTGCCTGTTCTGCCGCCTGCCCGCCGAACGCCGCGATGAGGAGAACCTGATCCTCCATCGCGGCGCCGGCGCGTACGTCGTCTTGAACAAGTTCCCCTATACCGCCGGGCACGTGATGGTCGTCCCGTTCGCGCACACCGACGACGTCGGACGGATGGCGGAGGTGGCGGCGGAGCTCTTCTCGCTCGCGCAGCGGTCGATCGACGCGCTGCGGGCGGTGATGAGGCCCGACGCCTTCAATCTCGGGATGAACCTCGGGAAGCCGGCCGGCGCGGGGGTCGAGGGGCACGGTCACCTGCACGTCGTCCCGCGTTGGGTCGGGGACAACAACTTCATGCCGGTGCTGGCCGATCGGCGGGTCGTCTCGGAAGGACTCGCCGAATCGTGGCGGCGCCTCACGCACCACTTCTCCCCGCCGACCTGACGGCCTACACTCCCGCGAACCCGTATGGACGACGTCGCCAAGCTCAAGGATCGGGCCGCCAAGGCGTGGTCGAAGGGCAATTGGGCCGCCGCACGGGAGGCCTACGACGACCTGTACAAGGCGGAGCCGCGGAATCTGATGCACCGGCTGCGCGTCGGAGACGCGCTCGTCAAGCTGTCGAAGAACGCCGACGCGATCGCGGTCTATGCGGAGGTGGCGGAGAAGTACGCCGCCGAGGGGCTCCTGATCCGCGCCATCTCGGTCAACAAGCTGATCTTGCAGCTCGATCCGACGCAGAAGGACACCCAGAAGCGATTGGCGGCGCTCTATTCGAAGCGCGGCGTCGCCACCGCCGCGGCGCGGGCCGCCGGAATCAACGCCGCGGCCCCCAAGGGAGGGGAGCTCGACCTGCCGGCCGCCGAACCGGACGAGATGCAGGTCCAGTCCGGCCTGGCGCCGGAAGCGGCAGCTCCGTCGTCGAAGGCGATCGACGCGCCGGCCGCGGCGCCCGCGACGATGGTGATCGAAAGCGGAGGTCGGGAACGCACCGTCGGTGCGCCCGAGCCCCCGTTGGCCCCGGCCGCGGCGGCCACGAGCGCCCCGACAACCGTCCCCGCGACGGCGGCCGCACCCGGAGCCCCGGCGATGACCGGTCCGCTCTCCACGCCGGCCGGCGCGCCGCACGCGCCGCCCCCCGCCGCGTCGGCCTGGGCGACGGGCGGACCGGCCGGACCCGCGCCGGCTGCCGGCACCGCGTTGCCCTGGTCGCACGCCTCGGCCGCGGGGGGTCCGGTGATTGCCGGCATCGGCACCGGCGGTCCCTTCCCGAGCTTCCCCTCGTTCGATGCCGCCGCGCCGGCCTCACCCGCTGGCGCGATGTCCCCGCCGCCGGCGAAGGTGACGGCGGCCCAGGCGCTGGCGGCGGAGATCATCGAGCTGGGGCCCCAGGACCTGGTGACCGTCGCGGCGCCGCAGACGGTCGCCCAGGCGGTGGAGATGGCGCGCGAGGAGCTCAAGGCCGCCGGCAACGACGTCGATTCCCTCTTCTCCGACGTCGGCGATGTGCCGCAGGTTCCACCGACGCCGCTCTTCTCCGACCTCCAGCCGGCCGAGTTCGAACGGGTGATCGAGCTGTTGTCGCCCATCCGCGTTCCGCAGAACACGACGATCTGCCGCGAAGGGGAACCGGCCACCTCGATGTTCGTGATCGCCCAGGGGTCGGTCTCGGTCTACTTCACCGACCGCAACGGTCGCGACATCCAGCTCGCGCGCCTCGGCGACGGGGATTTCTTCGGCGAGTTCGCCCTGTTCGAAGGGGGGGTGCGGAACGCCTCCGTGATGGCGCTGGAGGAGACGGAGCTGCTCGAGCTGTCGAAGGCCGACTTCGACCGGGTGGTGGCGGAGTTCCCGGCGGTCGCCCAGGTGCTGCGGATGTTCTACTACGCGCGCCTGGCCGATACCTTCCTCGCCAAGAGTCCGCTGTTCGGAACGCTTCCCCGCGAGGCCCGCTGGGAGTTCGTGCGCCGGATGGCGCTCCAGCGCTACCACGCCGGGCAGCCCGTGCTCCGCGAAGGGGACAGCGGCGACGCGCTTTACATGATCCGCGCGGGAACGGTCCGCATCTTCGCCGCCTCGTCGGGGGGGCCGCAGGGGGTCGCGGAGGCCGCGAGGAAGCCCGACGGGCGGACCGATTCGTTGGTCCCGTTGGCCGATCTGCCGAGCGGGGAGATCTTCGGGGAGATCGCGGTGATCCACCTCCAGCCGCGGGTCGCGACCGTCGTCGCGCTCACCGACGTCGAGCTCTACCGGCTGGAGGCCGCGGCGACGATCAAGCTCCTCCAGGACAACCCCGAGGTCGGGCGCCGGGTGGCGGCGATCGCCGAGGTGCGGCGACGGTCGACCTCCGAGGCGATGACCAGCCGGAAGCCGGCGGGCAATCCGCTGCGATGAGGGTCTGACGCGATGGCCTGGTTCTCCAAGATCAAGTCGAACGTCGAGAAGCCGACCCCGCGCGAAGCCGACGCCAAGCGCGCCAAGGTGCCGGAAGGGCTGTGGACGAAGTGCAAGTCCTGTGGCGAGATCGTCTACCAGCAGGAGATCGAGCGGAACCTGATGGTCTGCCCCAAGTGCGACCATCACTTCTACCTGCCCAGCCGCCTGCGGATCGCGCTCCTCTCCGACGAAGGCTCGTTCGAGGAACGGTGGGCCGACCTCACCGCGCTCGATCCGCTCGAGTTCAAGGACTCCAAGCGTTATCCCGACCGTCTGAAGAGCGCGCAGAAGGCGACCTCCGCCTCCGACGCCCTGATCGCCGGCCGCGCGACCCTCGACGGAACGCCGTACTGGATCGGCGCCTTCGAATTCAACTTCATGGGCGGGTCGATGGGGTCGGTGGTGGGGGAGAAGGTGACCCGCGTCTTCGAGGAGGCGGCAGCCGAGAAGACCCCGGCGGTGATCGTCTCGAGCTCGGGCGGCGCGCGGATGCAGGAGGGGATCCTCTCGCTGCTGCAGATGGCAAAGACGTCGGCGGCGCTGGCGCGGCTGCGGGCCGAGCGGCGTCCCTACATCTCGATCCTCACCGATCCGACGACCGGCGGCGTCGCGGCCTCGTTCGCGATGCTGGGCGATGTCATCCTCGCCGAGCCCCACGCCCTCATCGGCTTCGCCGGCCCTCGGGTGATCGAGCAGACGCTGCGCGAGAAGCTCCCCGAGGGGTTCCAGCGATCCGAATTCCTCCTCGAGCACGGGATGGTCGATCGCATCGTCCACCGGAGCGAGCTGCGCGCGACGCTCTCGCGGCTGCTTCACCTGCTGAAGGCCTGAAGACCCTCTCGTCGGAATGGACGGCACGAACCCCCGGGCTTGGCTCGAATCGCTCGGGGAGTTCCACATGGCGTTCGGCCTCGACCGGATCCGGGCGCTGCTCGCACGACTCGGCAACCCCGAGCGCTCGTTCCGGTCGATCCACATCGCGGGAACGAACGGGAAGGGGGCGACGGCGGCGTTCCTCTCGTCGATCTTCCGGGCGGCCGGGCGGCGGGTCGGCCTCTACACCTCGCCGCATCTGTCGCGGCCGAACGAGCGGATCGCGATCGGCGGCCGGCCGATCGGCGATGACCACTTCGCGCGGGCGGTCCACGCCGTCCGCGCCAACACGACCGGGATCGACCTCACTTTCTTCGAGGCGATGACCGCGGCCGCCTTCGTCGCCTTCCGCGAGGCGGCGGTGGAGATTGCGGCGGTCGAGGTGGGGCTCGGAGGCCGCCTCGACGCCACCAACGTGATCGTCCCGGCGGTCGCGGTCGTGACCCACCTGTCGCGCGATCACGTCGCCGTGCTCGGTTCGGACCCGGCCACGATCGCCGCGGAGAAGGCGGGGATCCTGAAAGTCGGGGTCCCGGCGGTCTGCGTAGCCCGCGATCCGCCTGCGGTCGGAACCGTCGCCGACCGGGCGGGTCGGCTCGGCGTCCCTCTGGCGCGACTGGGGGAGACGCTCGACGCGCGCATCGCGGCGGACGGTTCCTTCGAGCTCGACGGTCGCGCCCCCGGGCCGGTCTTCTCGCTCTCCGGGGTGCGCCTTCCGATCGCCGGCAGCCACCAGCGGGACAACGCCCTGGCGGCCGTCGCCGCGGCGCTTCTCGCCGATCCGGCGCTCGACGCCGCGACGTTGCGTCGCGGTCTGGTGGGCGCCCGCTGGCCGGGACGCGGCGAAACGGTGTCGATCGGCCTTCTTGCCGGCGGCGCCGTCGAGGTCGTCTTCGACGGTGCGCACAATCCGGGGGCGGCGCGCGCGCTCGCCGACTGCCTGGCCCACCTTCCGCGCGCGCGGACGGCGATCGTCTTCGCCGCGATGCAGGACAAGGAGCACGGCCCCGTCCTCGACGCGCTGGCGGCGATCGGCGCGACCGCCCTGTTCGCCACGTCGTCGGGACTCGCGCGATCGGCCGCGCCAGCGAGCCTTCGCGACCTCGCACGCGAGCGCCTGCGGATCGCCGCGTCGGCGCACGAATCGCCGGGGGGAGCATTCGACGCCGCGTGCGCCGAGGCCGGTCCCGGCGGCCGGGTGGTGGTCACCGGGTCGCTCTATCTCGTCGGGCGAATCCGCGAAACGCTGATCGGCCCTCCGGGGGCGATCGGATGAACCGCCGCCAACTCAATTGGAAATTGGAAATTGGAAATGAAAAACCGACAACCGAGGATCCGATGTCGGTTTTCCATTTCCAATTTCCAATTTCCAATTTTCTCGTGTCGCTCCTGTTTGTAGTGATCTTCTTCGCCCGGGCCGGGGCGGCCGAGCTCGACCTTCCGGTCGACCCCTCCGGCGACCGGCTGCAGGTGGAAGCGGGCCGGATCGTGGTGCGGAAGGCGCGGCAGGTTGAAGCGACCGATGGTGTCGAGATCGTCGCTCCGGGGCTCCGCGCCCGCGCCGAACGGCTGGTCTACGACAGGGTCGCCGGTACGATCGACGTCGACGGCGGGATCCGGATGACGCTCGATCTCGGGGAGGAGGAGGCGTCGATCCAGGCGCTGTCGGCCACCTTCGACGTGCGCACGAAGGCCGGCGTGCTGCGCGACGCGACGATCGAAGGGGCCGGAATCCTGATCGAGGGGAAGCGGATCGCGCGGTCCGAGTCGGGGGCGTACCGGATCGACGAGGCCCGCTTCTCCCCCTGCCGCTGCGAAGACGGAAGCTCGTCCTGGGAGATCTCCGCCGCGCGGATCTCCGCCCGACCGAGCGGCATCGCCGTGATGCAAGGGGGCGTGCTGCGAGCGCACGGCGTGCCGATCCTGTTCCTTCCGATCGGATTCGCGCCGTTCTCGTCCGAACGGGCGACCGGGTTCCTCTCGCCGCAGTTCTCGCCCGGCGGCAACGACGGCTTCGTCGCCACGCTGCCGTTCTACCTGGCGGTTGCGCGCTCGTGGGACCTGACCCTCGAGCCGGGGTACAACCAGCAACGAGGCCCCTTCGTCGGCGTCGCCTCCCGCTTTTCCAACCGGCGCGGCCACGGCGAGCTCGGCTTCACCTGGCATGCCGACGAGAAGATCCGCGGCGAGGCCGCCGTCTTTCCCGGCAGCGCCGACGACTACTCCTCGAACCGGTGGCACGGTTCGGCGCGCGTGACCGAGGAGGTGATGCGGTCGACGCTCCTCAAGGCGCGCGTCGACCTGGCCGGCGATGACCGATACGGGTTCGACTTCGGCCCGAACATCACCGAGCGATCCCGCCCCGAGTACGAATCGAACCTGTTCCTGGAACGCCGAGGGAACGTCGTGGGGCTGGTGGCGGGAAGCACCTACTACCAGGACCTGCGGGTAGTCGGATCGGCGGGCCCCTACAACTCCGCGCAGACCGTCTCCCGGCTGGGAAGTGTGGACGCGTCGGCGGCGGCGATTCCGCTGCTGGGTCGCCCCGGCCTTCGCCTCACCGCCGACCTCGGCGCCCAGTACGAGCTGTTCGACAACGTCAGCTCGCCGCAGGGTTCGTTCCGGCGCGGCGGTGAGCTGTCCGGTGCGCCGCGCCGCCAGGTGCAGCACCTGCGGGTCGATCCCGCCATCCGGTTGCCGGTCTCCTTGTGGCGGGACGGCGTCCGGATGTCGGCGTTCGCCGGCGGCGTGGGGGACCTGTCGGCCGATCCTCTCGGCGGCGACACCCGCGCCCGGTTCTTCCCGGAGGCCGGCGCCGAACTTCGCGCCGAATGGCGACGGACCTTCGGCGAGGAGATCCGCCTCCAGCACCGCATCGGCCCCGTCCTCCGTTGGACGCGGACGCCCGAGGTCTACGGCGAGGCGCTGACGTCGTTCGAGGGACCGGCCGCCGTTCCCGTCGTCGGCGACCGGGTCGACGTCGGGATCACCAACCGCCTCCTTTTCCGACGGCGGGTGGAACGCCAACGTCGGATGCCGGTGCGCGAGCTCCTGGAGGTGGCGCTCCTGGAGAGGTTCCGGCCGGGCGGCCCGGAGGAGGGGGAGAGCGTCGCCAACGTCGACCTCCGCACCGGCCCGCTGCGGTTCGACCTCGACGCCGTCGTCGACAACCGCACCGGCTCGATGACCGGCGCCGGCGGACGGGCGGCGACGCGCGCCGGCGCGCCGGAGGGGATTTCGCTCGAATACGCCTACGCGCCGGAACGCTCCAGCCACCAGGGGACGGCCGGCGCCTGGCTGAAGCTCGCCGAGCTGACGCGCAGCCGCCGGCCGTTCGCGCGGATCCTGCAGACGCTCACCGTCGAGAGCGGCGCGCGCTACGACTTCGAGCGCGACGAGTTCCTCGTCGTCTCCGGCGGGATCGTCTACGAGAGCCCCTGCGGTTGCTGGGGGGTGCGCCTCGGCGCGGCGCGCGAGACCGACCGCGAAGAGACGTCGTTCCGTTTCAGCATCGACCTCCATCCGCCGAGCGGGATCCGCCGCTTCCGGCCGGCCCCGGGAGGGGCGTAAGAGCGTGGAGGCGACGCCGACGCGTGCGGAGTTCCGCCGCCTCTGGCGGGCGGGGGGCGCGCCGCCGGTGTGGCGCGAAACGCTCGCCGACTGCGAAACGCCGGTCTCGGCCTTCCGGAAGATCGACACCGCTCCAGGGGGCGAAGGCGGCGATGCCTTCCTGTTGGAAAGCGTCGAGGGGGGCGAGGTGTGGGGTCGGCACTCCATCCTCGGCGCCTCGATCGGCGCCGCCGTGGTGGCGACCGACGGCGGCGCGGCGATCGTCGAGAAAGGGCGCGTGCGGCCGCTTCGCGCGAGCGATCCGCTGGGGGCGCTGCGGGAGGCGCTGCGCCCGCGGAGCCGGTCGGCCACCACCGCCGGGGACCCGCTCGCGCGCGACCTGGCCGCCGTCGCGCCGCCGCCGCCGTTTCGCGGCGGCGCCGTCGGATGGCTCGCCTACGACGCCGTCCGCCACTACGCCCGCGTGGAGATGCCGCCCTGGCGCCGCGGGGAGCGTTCCGCCGGAGGCTCCACCGAGGGCTGCTTCCTCCTGCCCGACGCCTGGATGGTTTTCGACCGCCTTCGCAGCCGCATCGCGCTCGTGGCCGACACCTCGTTCCATGCGGCGGATTCGGACCCCGACGAGGTCTGGGATCGAGCCGCGCGGCGGCTGTCGCGGATGGAGGCGGCGCTCCGGCGACCGTTGCGGACGCGTGGCGCCGGTCCGCGGCGACTTTCGCTGTCGCCGTTCGACGTCGACGATCCTGCCTTCGGGCGGATGGTCGAGCGCGCCCAGGAGTATGTCCGCGCCGGCGACGTGATCCAGGTCGTCCTCTCCCGCCGACGACTCGGCCGCTTCGACGGAGATCCACTCGACGTCTACCGGGCGTTGCGGCTGGTCAATCCATCGCCCTACATGTTCCTGTTGCGCGCCGGCGGTACCCTCCTCGCGGGTAGCAGCCCCGAGGCGTTGGTGCGCGTCGACGCCGGCGGGCGCCTGGTCACCCGGCCGATCGCCGGCACGCGGCCACGGGGGACGACGCCGGAGGAGGACGCGCGCCGGGAGGCGGAGCTGCTCGCCGACGAGAAGGAGCGGGCGGAGCACCTGATGCTGGTCGACCTCGGACGCAACGACCTCGGACGCGTCGCCCGCGCCGGGTCGGTGCGCGTCCCGTCGTTCATGCGGGTCGAGCGATACTCCCACGTGATGCATCTGGTCAGCGATGTGACGGGGGAGCTTCGCGGCGATCGCGATCCGTTCGACGCCGTCGCCTCGGTCTTTCCCGCGGGGACCCTCTCCGGCGCCCCGAAGGTGCGCGCGATGCAGATCGTCTCCGAGCTCGAAGCGCGCCGCCGCGGGGTCTACGGCGGCCTCGTCGGGTGGTTCGGGCTCGACGGACGGGCCGACACCTGCATCGCGATCCGAACCGTCGAGCTCACCGTGCCGCCCGGCGCGCGCGCGCGCACCCCTCCAGGGAGCAGAGGGCCCGCGGCCGGCGGAGGGTGGCGCTTCCGCGTGCAGGCCGGCGCCGGGATCGTATTCGACAGCGACCCCGCGGCCGAGGCGGCGGAGACCCGGGCGAAGGCGGAAGGGGTGCTCGCCGCCCTCGACCTCGCCGCGCGGGGCCTCCGGTGACACCCCCTCCCGGACCGAAGGTGCTGGTCGTCGACAACTACGACAGCTTTACCTACAACCTCGTGCAGCTCCTCCAAGTCTGCGGCGCCGACGTCGACGTCGTCCGGAACGACGAGATCGCCGTCGAGGAGATCCCGGCCCGGCGGCCCGACGCGATCCTGATCTCCCCCGGGCCGTGCACGCCGAACGAAGCGGGGATCTCGGTGCCGACGATCCGCGCCTTCGGTGGAAAGCTGCCGATCCTCGGCGTCTGCCTCGGCCACCAGTCGATCGGCGCCGCGCTCGGAGGACGGATCGTGCGGGCGCAGCGGATCATGCACGGCAAGACCTCGCCGATCCTCCACGACGGACGGGAGCTGTTCGACGGGCTCTCGAACCCGTTCGACGCCACGCGCTACCATTCGCTGGTGATCGAGCGCGCGTCGTGCCCCGAGCGGCTTTCCGTCTGCGCCTGGACCGCCGACGGCGAGATCATGGGGGTGCGCGATACCGCGGCGCCGCCGTCCGCGCCACTCGAAGGGGTGCAGTTCCATCCGGAGTCGATCCGCACCGACGAAGGGGGTCGCCTGATCGCGAACTGGCTGAAGCGGATCGGAGAGCGGCCTTGACCCCCGGAAGTTCCCCGTTGCCGTCGGCGCTTCGCGCCGTCGTCGAAGGGCGCGTCCTGTCGGCGGAGGAGATGACGGCCGCCTTCGTCGAGATCGTCGAGGGCCGCGCCACCGACGCGCAGATCGGCGCCTTCGCCATCGCACTGCGCATGCGCGGCGAAGATCCGGTCGAGATCGCCGCCGCGGCGGGGGTGATGCGCGAGCGCGCGCGGCCGGTGAGTGTCGCGGCGATCGACTTCGTCGACACCTGCGGAACCGGTGGCGACGGCGCCGGGACGTTCAACGTCTCCACCACCGCGGCCTTCGTCGTCGCCGCCTGCGGACTTCCGGTCGCCAAACACGGCAACCGAGGGATCTCGAGCCGCTCGGGGAGCGCCGACGTGCTCCTGGCGCTGGGGCTCGACCTCGAACTTCCGGTCGAGCGGGTCGAGGCGTCGATCGAATCGGCGGGGATCGGCTTCCTCTACGCCCCCCTCTACCACGGCGCGCTCAAGCACGCGGCCAACGCCCGGCGCGACATCGCGGTCCGGACCTTCTTCAACCTGCTGGGTCCGCTGGCCAACCCGGCGCGCGCCCCGTTCCAGGTGATGGGGATCTACGACGGCCGTCTGCTGGCGACCGTCGCGCGGGCCCTGGCGCGACTCGGGACGCGCGGGGCGCTGGTGGTGCACGGCGACGACGGGCTGGACGAGGTGACGCTGACGACCACCACGCGCGTGGCGCAGATCGACCGATCCGACGGGCCGGCCGCCGGCGGCAGGACGCCGGTCGCCGCCGAGCCACGCCTCTACACCCTCGACCCCGCCGAGCTCGGTCTGTCCCGTTGCTCGCTCGATGATCTGCGCGGCGGAACGCCCGAGGAGAACGCCGAGATCACGCGGCGCATCCTCGCCGGCGAACGGTCGCCCCGCCGGGACGCCGTTGCCCTCAACGCGGCGGCGGCGCTGGTGGCGGCGGGGCGAGGCGACTGGCGCTCCACGCTCGCGATGGCGCAAGAGGCGATCGAAACGGGTCGGGCGCGCGAGCGGCTCGATCGGCTCCTCGCGGCGAGCGGCCGTGGCGGGGAGAGGGCGTGAGGCGCCTTCCATCGACCGGCTTTCTCGGCCGGGCCGTGGCGGAATCCCGCGCACGCGCCGACCGGCTCGACCCGGCCGAGCTGCGCGCCGCCGTCCGCGACGCCGCGCCGGCAACGAGCCTCCGCGCGGCGCTCTCCGTGCCGGGCCGACGGATCGTCGCGGAGATCAAACGCGCGTCGCCGTCACGCGGGACGATCCGCGCCGACCTACGGGCCGACGCTCTCGCCGGCGCCTACGCGGCCGGCGGCGCGGCGGCGATCTCGGTCCTCACCGAGCCGAACCACTTCCGCGGATCGCTCGACGACCTGCGCGGCGCGGCGCGCGCCGTCGCGTTGCCGGTCCTGCGCAAGGACTTCCTCGTCGATCCCCGACAGCCGTTCGAGGCCCGCGCCGCCGGGGCCGACGCCGTCCTGCTGATCGCCGCCGCGCTCCCGGGCGACGACCTCCGGCGGATGGCCGAGGCCGCGGCGGAGGCCGGCGTCGAGACGCTGGTCGAGGTGCACGACGAACCCGAGCTGGAGCGTGCGCTGGCGACGGGTGCGCCGATCGTCGGCGTCAACGCGCGCGACCTGTGCACGCTCGCCGTCGACCTCGCCGTCGTGGAGCGGCTGGCGGGCTCGATGCCACGCGGGGTGATCGGCGTCGCCGAGAGCGGAATCCAGGGTGTCGACGAGATCGTCCGGCTCGAACGCGCCGGCTACCGCGCCTTCCTGGTCGGCGAATCGCTGGTCCGCGCCGAGGACCCGGCGGCGGCGTTGCGGAGGTTGCTCGCATGACGATGATCAAGATCTGCGGTCTGACCCGCCGCGAGGACGTCGACGCGGCCGTCGCGGCCGGGGCCGACTTCCTGGGCTTCAACCTCTGGATCAAGAGTCGCCGATACGTCGATCCCAAGCGCGTCCCGACCCTGATCTCGGGACTGCCGTCGGCCGTCCTCTCCGTCGGCGTCTTCGTCCACGGCGAGCCGAACGAGCTGGCGCGCGCCGACCTCGCCCGCGTCGACTGGGTCCAGGTGCACGGCGCGCCCGAGGAGGCGTCCCTCGCGACGGCCGGACGACCCACGATCCGCGCCTGGTCGGTGACGGCCGCCGTCCCCGCCACCGCATTCGCGGGGGAGGCGTTTCGCCTGCTCGACAGCCCCCAGACCGGGCACGGGGGCGGCGGCCAGCCGTTCGACTGGTCGCTGGCGAAGGCCGTCGCCGGCCATCCCCGCCTGTTTCTGGCGGGCGGTCTCACACCGGAGAACGTCGGAGAGGCGATCCGCGCGCTCCGGCCGTTCGCCGTCGACGTCGCCAGCGGCTGCGAGTCGGCGCCGGGGATCAAAGACCGCGGCCGGCTCCGCGCCTTCGTGCAGGCCGTCCGCGAGGCCGATCGCACGCTCGAGGACTCGGGATGACCCGCGGCCGCTTCGGATCGTTCGGAGGCCGTTACGTCTCCGAGACGTTGATCCCCGCCCTCGAGGAGCTCGAGTCGGCGTGGCGCGCCGCGCGGCGCGATCCCGCCGTCCGTCGCGAGCTGTCGGACCTCCTGCGCGACTTCGTCGGCCGCCCGACGCCGCTCGGGCCCGCCGGGCGACTCTCGGAGCGCTTCGGGCTCACGATCCTCCTCAAACGCGAGGACCTCTGTCACACCGGCGCGCACAAGATCAACAACACCGTCGGCCAGGCGCTCCTCGCGATCCGCATGGGCAAGCGTCGCCTGATCGCCGAGACCGGCGCGGGACAGCACGGCGTGGCGACGGCGACGGTCGCCGCCCGTTTCGGCCTGCCGTGCCGCGTCTACATGGGGGCCGAGGACGTGCGGCGGCAGCAGCCCAACGTGCTTCGCATGAGACTGCTCGGCGCGGAGGTGGTGCCGGTCGAGGCCGGCGCGCGGACCCTGAAGGACGCGATGAACGAGGCGCTGAGCAACTGGGTGACGAACGTCCGCGATACCCATTACGTCCTCGGCTCGACCGCCGGCCCGCACCCCTATCCCACGCTGGTGCGCGATCTCCAGTCGGTGATCGGGGTCGAGGCGCGGCGCCAGGTCGTGGCGGCCTGCGGACGGCTCCCCGACGCGCTCTTGGCCTGCGTCGGCGGCGGCAGCAACGCGCTCGGCCTGTTCCACGCCTTCCGTCGCGACGCGCGCGTGTGTTTCGTCGGCGTCGAAGCGGCCGGGGAGGGGCTCGGAAGCGGCCGGCACGCGGCGACCCTCACCCGAGGGCGCCCCGGGATCCTCCACGGCGCGCGATCGTTCCTCCTCCAGGACGCCGCCGGCCAGGTCGCCGAGGCTCACTCGATCGCCGCCGGTCTCGACTATCCGGGGGTCGGCCCGGAGCACGCCTGGATGCGCGAAACCGGCCGCGCGCGCTACGCCGCGGTGACCGACGACGAGGCGCTCGAAGGGGTCCGGCTTCTCGCCCAGGAGGAGGGGATCCTCCCGGCGCTGGAGAGCGCGCACGCGGTCGGCTACCTGCCACGCCTGCGGCGCGAGCAGCGCCTTCGCCGCGGCGCGATCGTCGTCCTCAACCTCTCCGGGCGTGGCGACAAGGACCTCGCGACGATGATGGAGCACCTGTGACTGCGAACCGGATCGACGCCCGCTTCGCCGCGCTCCGCCGACGCGGTGGCAAGGCGCTGGTCGTCTACGCGACGAGCGGCGACCCCCGCCCGGGCCGGTCGTCCGACGTCTTCCGCGCCGCCGTGGCGGGGGGGGCCGACCTGGTCGAGATCGGCGTGCCGTTCTCCGATCCGAGCGCCGACGGCGAAGCGATCCAGGCCGCCTCCGAACGCGCCCTCCGCCACGGCGGCGGCCTCGCCAGCGCCATCGCCGACGCGCGCGCGCTCCGACGCGACGACCCTGCTGTCGGTTGCCTGCTGTTCGGATACGCCAATCCCTTTTTCCAGGCGGCGGGGGACCACGCCGCCGGCACCGGACGATCCGCGCGCCGCGAGGCGACGGCGGACGCCTTCGCCGCACGTCTCGCCGCCTCCGGAGTCGACGGCCTCCTCTGCGTCGACCTTCCACCGGAGGAGGATGACCGACTCGGGCCCTCACTCCGCCGCCGAGGCCTGCATTCGATCCGCCTCTTGGCCCCGACCTCGACCGACCACCGTCTGCGGCGCGCCTCCGCGAGCGGCGGTGGCTTCCTCTACTGCGTGGCGGTCACCGGCGTGACCGGCCGCCAGGGGGGCGATCCGGCGGCCCTCCGGACGCTCGTGCGCCGCGCCCGTCGATTCACCCGGCTTCCGATCGTCGTCGGCTTCGGCATCTCCACCCCGGACGACGCCGCGACGATGGCGGCGATCGCCGACGGCGTCGTCGTCGGCAGCGCCGTCGTGCGCCGGGTCGCCGAGCACGGCCGCCGCGCCCCGCGCCACGTCGAGCGCTTCGTTCGCGCCATCCGCCGCGCCATCGACTAGGGGATCTTGTTCTTCAGCGTCGCGAACCGATCGACGTCAGCGGTCCCGTCGAAGGGGATCTCCTTCAGGTCGGAGGCGTCGATCGGGACGGCATCCCCCGGCACGAGCCCCAAGAGGTCGAGCACCTCCTTGGAGGCGACGGTGTAGGCGCGCCCGTCCTTCAGCAACACGTAGATCGCGGGATCGCTGCCCGACCGGTAGAAGGAGCCGTCGAAGCGCGACGGGAGCGGCTTGCCTTCGGCGATCGCCGCCAGGTCCTCCGGGTCGACCGTCTCGACGAACCGGTTCGGGCCGTTGCCGACATACGCCAGGGTCGCAGCGTCCGGAATGGCGCGGCGAACGCCGTCCTTCACCCGGTAGACGGTGCCGTCCGGACCGCGCAACGTCGCGCCGTCCGGTTCGACGTACGCGGTCGGCGGCTCCATCACGCGGTAGGCGCGCGAAACCCAGCGCGCGCTCATGTCGAACTCCTTCGCCAGTCCGCCGTCGACCAGCGCCTGCCCCCAGTCGTCCTTGAAGGTCAGGTTCGCCGAGCCCCAACCCTCGCCGATCGCCCCCCCGGGATTCCAGTCGTAGCGGTCCTGGAATTCGTACCGGACCTCGCGCATCACGTGGTACGCCTCGGTCCGCCGCACCCCGGATCCGCCGCCGGGATCGGGGACGATCTTCACCCGCTCGATCCGGCGAATCGTGAAGAGACCCGACGCGAACTGGAGATCGGGACTCCCCGCGATCACGCCGGCCTCCTCCTGGCGGATCTCGAACTCGATCGGCTGCCGCGGGTGTCGCCGCAGCAGACGTTGGATCTTCTGGTCGGCGATGCGGTCGAAGCCGGCGAGCCCTTCCCGCACCGCGTCGTCCCGCTCGATCTCCTCGCGGGTGAAGACGATTGGACGCCCGGCGCCGAGGTGATTCTCCAGGTTGCGCGCGGCCAGCGGCAGCTCCATGGCGTAGCCGCCGACCGCGAGCGCGCGATAGACGTTTCGCAGGCAGGGGAGGTCCTTCCGCGCGTGGCATTCCGCGCCGATCCGGTTCAAGGTCTTCTGCGCCCCGTCCCGGTTCTTCAGGATCTCCTGCAGCAGCGCGATCCACGCGCCGGGATCGAGCCGTCCCTGGTCGACGCGCCCGATGGCGTCGGCCAACGCGGGCGGCGGATTCCCATCGCCCGTGGCGACCCGCAGCACGAGATCGACGAACGACCGGTCCTCGGCCGCGTACCGGACCGCCAGCCCCGCCGCCGACCGGTACGCGTCGGCGCGCCGGCGGATCGCGTCGGCCTGCGCGATCGCCTCCTGAAGGACCTGCAGGGGACCCTTGGAGTCTCCGCACTCGCCCCCGGTCAGCGAGGGGCCGGACGCAAGCAGGATCGTCAGTGCCGCCGAAAGCATCCCGCCCCCTAGGGGAGAAGTATACGCCGCCCCGGGCCGCCACCTCGGGGCGCCCTCGACGAAGGACGGCCCGACGCGGCTTTAGTCGCCGCGGCGTCCGGGGTCGGTCACCTCGAGCGGTCCCTCCGCGCGGAAGACGGCGGTGTGGGTCGCGAGGTTCAGGCGGGTCAACGCCGCCCGGACGGCGGCCGCGAGCAGCAGGGCCGCCCCGAAGGTGGCGACGATCGCGGCGCCGGTCGGCAGGTCGGCCCGGTAGGAGACGGTCATCCCCGCCACCGACACCAGGAAGCCGAGCGCCCAGGAGATCACCAACCGCATCGCGACGCTCGTCGCGAACATCGCGGCGAAGACGGCGGGAACCACCAGGAAGGAGAAGACGAGGAGGACTCCCGCAATCTGCACGCTCGAGGTGATCACGAATCCGAACGACATGTAGAACAGCAGGTCCCACAGCACCGCCGACCGGCCCTTCGACTCCGGCGCCCGGTGGTCGAACGACATCGTCAGGAAGCGCCGGCGAAACGCGTAGTGGAACGCGCCGACCCCGGCGTAGAGCGCGGCGATCACCGCCACGTGCCGCGGGGTGATCCAGAGAAGGTTCCCCACCAGGATGTTCTTCAGGTGCTCGTCGCCGTGCGGCGACTTCGAGATCAACAGGATCGAGAGGGCAGCGGCGACGGCGTAGGTGATCCCGATGAACGCCTCCTGCGGCACGCGCTCGCGCAGGTTGCGGGAGAGGGCGAAGATCGCGGCACCGACGAAGGTGAACACGAGCGAACAGAACCAGGAGGGAAGGGTCTCGGGGTCGAACCCCGCCAGGAACGCCGCCGTGCTCCCCAGGGCGGCGATCTGGGCCAAGGCGATGTCGACGAAGATCACGCCGCGTGCGAGCACGTGGATCCCGAGGTAGGCGTGGATCCCGACCAGGATGAGGCACGCCAGGAAGGGATAGAAGAGGAACTCGAAGGCGAGCGAATCCATGTCGTTCCGTTCCGGCCCTTAGAGGCTCTTCTCGAATCGCGAGACGATCGTCTCGATCAGGTCGAAGTAGGTCTTCACCGGCCCCTCTCCGCCCACGTTGTTGGGGACGACCACCACCGTCCCGCCGACCCGCTTCGCGACGGCGTCGGCTGCCCGCCGGTCGTAGAAGTTCTCCATCACGATCGACGTCGCCCCCTCGGCCTTCATCTGCCGCACCAGGTCGAGCGTGTGGCTGGGGGAGGGGGGGATCCCCGGCTTCGGCTCGACGTAGCCGACCACACGGAGACCGTATCTCTCCGCGAAGTAGGTCCAGCTCTTGTGGAAGGTCACGATCTTCCGTCCGCCGAGCGGTGCCATCCGGGTCGCCCAGTCGGCCTGATGCCGGTCGAGTGCCGTCTCCCACGCCGCGAGGTTGGTCTCGAAAACCGGCCGCCCGTCGGGGTCGAGGGCCGCGAGCGCGGCGGCGATGGCGCGGGCCATCGCCCGGGCATTCTCCGGATCGAGCCAGTAGTGCGGGTTCCCCGACGGGTGGACGTCCCCCTGCCTCCGGTCGGCGACGTCGGTGACGTCCTTGGGCGTGATCACCGTCGACAGGTCGAGGAACCCCCGTCCCCCCTGGATCTTCGGATTCCGGCTTCCGGCGGCGAGCAGCGGCAGGTAGCCGATCTCGAGGTCGAGTCCAATCGCGAGCAGCAGATCGGCGCGATGGAGTTGGACCATGTAGGAGGGCTTCGCTTCGAGGACGTGGGGGTCCTGGAACCCCTTGCAAAGGCTCGTCGCCCGCACCCGATCGCCACCGACCGCCTCCGCGAGCGCGGCCGGAACCGGGGTGGTGCTGACGACGTTCAGCGGCCGGGCCGTCCCGGAGGCCGGCAGCGCCAGCGCCGCGGCGGCGCCGGTGATCGCCAGCGGCCGGAGTGCCGTGGCGCGGAAGCGGGGAGATCGAAGGAAGTTCGTCATGGCGTCTCCGAATTCGCTAGTAGGCGTGCGCCGGATGGGCGCCGATGGTGAAGTTGAACTGGAGGAGAAGGTCGTCGACCGGGTCCTCTCCGAACGGGGGGAAGGTCCGCGATCCTTGCAGCCGGATTGCGGAGAACTCGGTCGGCGCATAGGCGACGAGCGCCGAGCCGCGCCGCGCGATCCCCGCCTCCTCGAGCGGCTCGCCGAGGTAGTCGAATCGGCCCGCCACGTGCCAACGCCGCGCGAGCCGCGCCTGCAGGAGGCCGTACCCGCCGCCGACGTTGATCGAGGGGCGGGCGGCCTCGGGGTCGGGGTCCCTCCGGTTGCCGTAGAGCCACTCGACCGTGAGCGCCAGCCCGCGGGTCGTCGCCCGCCGCGCCGGCCGCCACTTGAGGAAGGCGTAGCCTCCGGCGGCGCTTGCCACCGTCCCGAACGCATCGTTCCCCCCCGCGCCGAAGCCGCCGATCTCGAACGTCGTGTCGTCGTTCAGGTCGAACAGGCTCCTGAGCGAACCGAGGTAGACGAAGTCGTCTCCGCGCTCGGAGGCCCAGAAGTCGTTGTCACCGGCGAGGACCTGCCCGGTCAGGGTCAGGTACCACGGCGTCGGCGCCAACCAACTCGTCTCCACCCCGAACTCCCCCAGCCCCTCGTCGCCGAAGAGCGACGAGCCGGCGAGGTTCCGTTCGACGAGCGGGAGGGCATGCGTGTGAAGCCCGTTCTCCCGTCCAAAGATGGCCTTGAGCTTGCCGGCACGGAAGGAGAGCCCACCGGGCTGCCAGAACGGCTGAAGATAGCCCTCTTCGATCTCGATCCCGTCCCCCGCCTCCATCGCCGCGATCAGGTTCGCCTGGAAGTAGGCGTCGACGTTGCTGAGGAACTGGATCTCGACCTCTTGGATGCCCATGCCGGTTCCGGCGGACGCCTCCTCCCCTTCGGCCTCCGCCTCCTCGTCGGGGGCACCGGCCGACGCGGGATCGGTGTAGCGCCCCAGGAACAGGCCGTTGACGCTGATCGCCGGATTGAACCGGTTCGACGTCGTCAACGGGTTCGATTCGGTCTGTGCGGCGGCAGGCAGCGCGGTCGCCAAGGCGATCGCCGTGATCAGGAATCGCATGTGGGTCTCCGAAGACGAATTCGTGGAATGGACCGATCGGCGGAGCCGTCCGTGGTGGCGACTCCCGCGCGATCGACTCTCGGACGTTGGATCCGCGCGTCCGCGCGGAGTCACTCACCCGATCGGCGGGGACTGCTTCGGCGCGAGCCGGTAGATCCGGACGGCGGCGATCGTTCGCGGCCGGCGGGGCAGGGCGATTCTCTCCGGGGCCGCCTCACCGTCGGCGGCGGCCACCACCGGCCCCGCGATCGCCGCGCGCGGGAGGAGGGTCGCCTCGCAGTGGCGGTGTTCGGGCGGAAGCTCCGGGTCCGCCGGGCGGATGGCGGCGACCGTCGTGTCCGTCGCGGACGTCCGCTCCGCGAACGCGGTGGCCCCGCCGATCTCCACCTGCTCGCCATGCTGCGGGCAGGTTTCATGGCGCACCAGCGACGCGTGGAGTAGCCCGATCGCCTGACCCAGCATCAGGCCGACGGCGATCACCGCCGCCGCGGCTCCATGCCGCGGGCGGCCATTCGCTCCGGTCCAGGCGCTCCGCACGACGTCGACCTCCTATCAGGCGACGGCGCCGACGGTCAAGACGATCGACGTCCCGTCGCCATTCGGATCCGCGCGGTCGTCCCCGCGTTCGGCCCGTTCACGGCGAGGGGAGCGCGGGACTTTCGAAGAGAAAGTCGGGTCGCTGCGACGCGAGCTCCTCGCGCCGGTGGTAGCCCCACGCGACGGCCGCCGTTCGCAACCCGGCCTTGCGGCCGATCTCCAGCTCCTCCGGCGAATCGCACACGTAGACGACGCGCGCGGGATCGCCCCCGAGCTCGCGCGCCAGCGACCCCAGCGCCGCCGGATCGACCCCGGCGGACGACTCCCCCAACGCCTCCGTGCCGCACAACACCCGCTCGACCGAGGCGCCGAGCTGCGTCGACTCCAGGATGCGGGTCACGCTCTCCCGGTCGTGTGTGGTGGCGACGCCGATGCGGCAACCGCGCCGCGCGATCTCGGCGAGAAGCTCGGGCGTTCCCGGAAAGGCGCGGATCGTCGACACCAGCGTCAGGAACGCGGCCCGAAGTTGGTGCGCCCCGGCGCCGAGCATGCCCGGCGGCAGGAAGTTGCGCAGCGCCTTCTCCCCGCTCGAGCCCATCAGACCGCGGACTTCGTTGGCGGTCAGGCGGGTTCCGAGGAAGGGGACGACGACGGCGTTGAACGCCTCCACCGACGCAGGAAGCGTGTCGACCAGCGTCCCGTCGAGATCGAAGACCGCGGCCCGGATCGGTTCCATCTGCGGCAAAGCGTCGTGGATGCGCGAGGTTGCGTCAAGGCGGTGGACGGTCCCGTCCCCAAGGACTACAAAGGAAGAGGAGGTGACGATGATCCCCTGCACCCGCACCCTCCCACGGCTCCTGGCCACGGCGATTCTGGTTGCAGGGGCCGCGGCCGGCATCGGGCAGCCGGCCCTCGCCACCGACCGCGTCGAGCGGTTCATGAACGATCTCGCCTCCGACACCGGCGAGGTGCGCGCCGGCGCGGCGCTCGCCCTGGGGGAGGCCGGCGACCGTCGGGCGGTTCGGCCACTCGAGCGCCTGCTCGGCGATCCGTTCGTCGACGTGAGAAAGGCGGCGGCCTGGAGTCTGGGGATGCTGGGCGACAAGCGATCCGCCCCGGCGCTCGCGCGCGCGCTGCGCGAAGACGACGGCCCGGCGGTTCGTTCCGCGGCGGCGACCGCCCTGGGCAAGCTCCGCGTTCCGTCGACCGCCGAGGCCCTTGGGGCGGCACTCGGCGACGACGATGCCACGGTGCGGGCGGAGGCGATCGAGGCCCTGGCGTCGGTCGCGGGGGGACCCGCCGTCGCCGCCGCGCGCGCTCGGCTCGACGACGAGCACTGGAGCGTTCGTAGCTCGGCGCTCAACGCGTTGGCCGCGCTCAAGGCGTCCGAGGCGGTCCCGGAGATCGTCGCGCGGCTCAACGGCGACGACGCCGAGCTGGTTCGCGCCAACGCCGCGCGCGCCCTCGGCCGCATCGGCGATCGCGGCGCGGCACCGGCGCTCCAGGCCGCGCTCGGCGATTCGTCGGAACGCGTGCGCGCCGAGGCGGCGACCGCCCTCGGAAAGCTCGGCGTCTCGAAGACGGTGCCCACCGACGCCGGTCCCGCGAAACGCCCGAACGACGGCGTCGTCGAGTTGTAGTAGAACGCGCTCCATGCTCGAGATCCTCGACGTCACGGCGCGCGAAATCCTCGACTCCCGCGGCAATCCGACGGTGGAGGTCGACGTCCTGCTCGAAGGGGGAACCGTCGGCCGCGCCGCCGTCCCCTCGGGCGCCTCGACCGGCACGCACGAAGCGGTCGAGCTGCGCGACGGCGATCCGTCGCGATGGCTGGGGAAGGGGGTCGCCAAGGCGGTCCAGAACGTCAACGACGCCATCGCCCAGGAGATCGCCGGCCGCGATGCCGCCGACCAGGCGGAGATCGATCGCGCGCTGATCGCGTTGGACGGGACGCCGAACAAGGCGCGGCTCGGGGCCAACGCGGTGCTCGGCGTCTCGCTCGCCGTGGCGCGCGCGGCGGCCGCGGCACACGGGGTCCCGCTGCACCGGTACCTCGGCGGCGTCGACGCGCGGCTGCTGCCGGCCCCGATGATGAACATCCTGAACGGCGGCGCCCACGCCGACAACGGGCTCGCCTTCCAGGAGTTCATGATCTTCCCGCTCGGCTTCGACCGCTTCGGGGACGGCCTGCGGGCCGGGAGCGAAGTGTTCCATCACCTGAAGAAGATCCTCCACGACCAGGGGCTCTCCACGTCGGTCGGCGACGAAGGGGGGTTCGCGCCCCGCGTGGCCGACACGCGCGCGGCGCTCGAGCAGATCGTGAAGGCGATCCAGAAGGCCGGGTATGCGCCCGGGAAACAGATCGCGATCGCGCTCGACGCGGCGGCCTCGGAGTTCTTCCGCGACGGCGTCTACACCGTCGACGGCAAGCGGCGCTCGGCGGCGGAGATGGTCGACCTCTACCGCGAGCTCGCCACCGCTTTCCCGATCGTGTCGATCGAGGACGGACTGGCGGAGGACGACTGGAAGGGGTGGCGCGCGCTCACCGACAGCCTCGGGAAGACGACGCAGCTGGTGGGGGACGACCTGTTCGTGACCCACGTCGGACGTCTCCAGAAGGGGATCGACGGGGGGATCGCCAACGCGATCCTGATCAAGGTGAACCAGATCGGGACGCTCACCGAGACGCTCGACGCCATCGCCACGGCGCGGTCGGCCGGCTACGGCGCGGTGATCAGCCACCGTTCGGGAGAGACCGAGGACACGTTCATCGCCGACCTGGCCGTCGCCACCGGCGTCGGGATGATCAAGACCGGCTCGCTCTCCCGCAGCGATCGGGTCGCCAAGTACAATCAGCTCCTGCGCATCGCCGAGGAGCTCGGCGAAAACGCCCGCTACGCCGGTCGTGCCCTTGCCGCAAAGTTCGCGGCTCGCGCGTAAGTTCCCTCGGCACCGTGCAAATCGACGGCGCTTCGTGGTACAACCGAGGGGCCGATGTTCGCGCTCAGAGGACGCACGCAAGGCGCGCGCCGGACGGGCCCACCCGGCCCGGCGATCGTGCTCGGGTCGATTGCGAGCTTCGTGGCGTCGGCCCCGCTGGCCGGCTGCAAGGCGACCGGATCCCCGTTCCCCGCGCTCGCCTCGCCGGTGGTCGTCGCCGAGACGGTGCCGGCGGACGGCGCGACGGGCGTCGGCGTCTTCGACCCGATCGATCTCGAGTTCAGCGGCAAGATCCTGCCGACCGGTCTGGAGCCGGCCTTCCTCCTCGTCGAGTCGTCCTCCAGCATCGCCGTCCCGTTCAACGCCCGCTACGAAGCCGACGACGCGCGCGTCGTGTCCCTCGAGCCGATCGTTCCTCCGCTCAAGCTCGACACCGCCTACCGGGTCGAGCTCCAGGACGGGCAGCTTCGCGATGCGAAGGGGCGCCCGATCGCCGGCCACACGTTCGAGTTCCGCACCGTCGCCGCCGCGGCGACCACGATCGTCCGCCGGATCCCGGCCCCGGGGGCCGTCGGCGTTCCGACCAACTTCCGGGTGCGGATCGTCTTCAGCGAGCCGCTCGAGGATCCCTCCGACAACCGGATCCAGGCGCTGGTCAACGGAAGCGGCTTCTCCGGCACCACCGGGTACGACGAGGACGCGCGCTCGCTCGTCTTCACCCACGCCAACCCGGTCGCCAGCGGCGATTCGATCCAGGTCTCGCTCCTTGAGCTCACCGACGTCTACGGCCGAGAGGTCGAGAACATCGGCGGCACGCAGACGACCTTCACCCTCGGCGCAGCGCCCGACACCGCGGCGCCGCTGATCGCGGGCGCGCCGTCGGTCTCGATCGATTCCACCACCGGCAACGCCACCGTCACGCTGCCGACGATCACCGACGGCGTCACCGCCGCCGCCGACCTCCGGGTCGAGGTGAAGGCTTCGCGGGCCTACGTCCCGCCCAACGGCTGCGGCGACGCCGCGGCCACCGACGAGGTTCGACGGGTCCAGTTCGGGACCGCCTCGCCGGTCGTCGTCGCCGGACTCGACGCCGGCTCGTGGACCTTCCAGGTGAGCGCCGAGGACGGCTCCGGCAATCGGGGGACCGGGACGACCACCACCGTGCCGGTGACCGCGGGGCTGCTCACCTTCGCCGATCCGGTGGGGGGGCTTCTCGAAACGCGCTGCGGCTTCGCCGGCTGCCACGCGGGCGGCTCGCCGCCGGGATTCTTCGACCTGACCGGCGATCTCGAGCAGGTCACCTCCCACGAGACACAGTTCGACGGGATGCCGGCGCTCGTCCCCTACTGTTTGAGCGGATCGTATCTGTGGCGGAAGGTGGCCCTCTCCGACCTCCTTCCGATCGAAGGGATGGCGATGCCGCCGCCCGACGCCGACGTCTCCGCTCTGACCCGCAGCGAGCGCGAGCTCCTCCGCCGCTGGATCCGGCAGGGCGCGCCATGACGCGTCCCGCCCGCCGCGCACGCGCCCGCCGGTCGCTTCTCGCCGGCGGCCTGCTTCCGGCCCTGTTCGCCGCGGCGCCGCCGGCGCGCGCGGCCGACGTGGAGGTGGAGAGCTACAGCGTCTACCGATCGTTCGAAGCACCGTCGCTGTCGGAGGAGGACGTCTTCCTGCAACCGTTCTCCCAGGCGTTCCGGATGGTGGCGGCCGAGCGCAGCGAGAACCGCCGCCTTTCCTTCGAAACCTACTTCCGTGGCACCGGCCAGCACACGCCCACCTCACCCGGGTTCCGCGACGGCTCCCGCGTCTACTACGCCTACCTCGACGTCGCGCGCGGCCGCCGGCACCCGACCGAGCTTCGACTCGGCCGGCAGGCGACCGCCGCGGGCGGGGAGCTGATCGCCTTCGACGGAGCGCGGATCCGCTATCGGGGCCCCTGGAAGGTCGGTTTCGAGCTGTTCGGCGGCACGACGATCTCGGGCTACGGCGCGCTCACCGCCGTCGACACCGAGGACGGCGGACCGCGCGCCGCGGGGGGCGTGACGGTCGGCGCGTCGACCTTCCTGACCGGCATCGTCGGGAGCCAGGCCCGCCTCGGGTTCCGCCGCGTCGACCGCGGCAACGGCGTCGACCGGCAGGACGTCGTCGCCGACCTCTCGCAGCGGATCGGGCGGTTCCGCCTCTACGGCGAAGCGGAGTACTCGACGGTGCTCTCGGCGCTCTCCGAAGGGCTGGGGGGGACGTCGATCTACCTGGGGCGGGGGAGCTTCGTCGACGTCGAAGCGTTCCACTACCTGCCGACCTTCGGGGCGCAGTCGATCTTCAACGTCTTCGCCCTGGAGCCGTACGACGAGCTGAGGCTGCGGGTGCGTTCGACCCAGAAGGGGGGACGGCTCGGACTGTGGGCGCGCCTGGGCCACGCGATCTACGGAACCGCCGGCGCCTCGGAGAACGTTTCGCTCGGTGCGACCTTTCGCCCGATCCCCCGCCTGGGCGTGAGCGGGCGGACCTACTACTCCGGCGGGTATCTCGGGAGCCGGGTCGGCGTGGGGGGGGACGCACGCATGCGCCTCATCGCCGACAAGCTCGACGTGACCGTCGGTGGTACGTTTGCCAACGCGCGGAACGACCTGTTCGGGCAGAATCTCGGCAACTTCGCTTCGCTCTACACCGGCATGTCCTGGATCGTCCCCGACCGCGCCGACCTCTCGCTCATGGCCGAGTACTACGGCGACGATTTTTCGAGCGGCGATCCCCGGGTGACGGCGAGCTTCCGCTTCCGCTTCGGCACCGCGCAGTCCCGCCGCTCGGCGATCGGCACCGACAGCCGCAAGGTGAATCCGTGACGATCGAGGAAAACTGGAAATTGGAAATTGAAACTGGAAAACCGACAACCGAAGCCCGTTTGCCGGTTTTCCATTTTCCATTTTCCATTTTCCATTGCCTTCTGGCGGTGGCGCTTTCCGTCGTCGCCGGACCCTCGGCGTCCCTCGCCGCCACGCCCCCTCCCGCCCCGCCGCCTCCCTCCGCTTCGTCGCCGATCATCTTTCCGCGGCCGACGATCCCGCTGAACTTCAGCCATCCCAAGCACCTCAAGATGGGGATGAAGTGCGTCTCCTGCCATCCGTTGGGGGCGACCTCGATCGACGCCGCCGACGTCCTCCTTCCCAAGGAGGAGGTCTGCGTGAAGTGCCACATCCTGACCGCCCCCGACCCGGCGCGCGCCTTTCCCAAGTCGAGCTGCGAGACGTGCCACCCCGGCTTCACCAAGGGGAGCGCCCCGGCGCCTCCGCCGGTCTACGTGCCGACGCCGCGAATCCGCATGACCCACCGCGCGCACACCAAGATCGGGATCATCTGTTCCGACTGCCACGGCGACATGCAGAGCCAGACGGCGCCGCAGTCCCCGACCGGATGGGGACCGCACATGCCGGTGATGGGGAAGTGCCTGCAGTGCCACAACGGGTCCGACGCCCCGAACTCCTGCACCTTGTGCCATCTGGCCGAGCACGACGGCCGGCTCGTGACGCAGTGGCCGGAAGGGCGTCTGGCGCCCCGCGGCGCCTATTGGGACGACGACCACCGAGACCCGGCCTGGGCCTTCCGCCACGGGCACTCCGCGCGCAGCGAGCAGTACTGCCAGAACTGCCACGCCACCTCCGACTGCCTGGAGTGCCACGCCGGCGTCGAGAAGCCTCGCGCCATCCATCCGGGGAACTGGATCCTTCTGCACTCGCGCGATGCCTTCCTCCGACCGAGCGAATGCCTCGACTGCCACGAGGGTGGGGTCGGCTGCCAGTCGTGCCACGAGACGTCCGGTGTGACCCTCGGGACGGCGCGGCCGAACGCGCTCGCCGCGCCCGGCCGCGTCACGCGCGGGATCCATCCGGAGGGGTGGGCTTCGTTCGCGCCCGGGCCCAACCACCACTCCCAGGTCGCCCCGACCAGCGTCGAAGCCTGCGCCTCCTGTC
>CAYJRR010000033.1:0-37405 GCA_964372275.1 uncultured bacterium | reverse complement strand
AGCGTCTCCAGCGTTGTCGCAGATTCGACCACCTGCCGCGCGGGCGCCGGTGGACATTGCACAAGGCTGCTGGACAACCCCGGGGCGATGCATCGCCCCGGGGTTGTCCAGCAGACTGCTAGCGGCCGGGGAATCGCTTCCCCGGCTGTAGGCAGTCACCGACAACTCCGCAACGGCGATCTCCACGACTTCCGGCCACTTGGCATCGGCACGTCGGCTGCTCTTCCGGCTCTTCAGGAAGGTGGACGAGACGATGAACGAGATACCGGCATTCGTACGCGGACTGCGCGTGGCAACGATCGTCGTCGCACTTCCACTGTCCGTAGCCGCCCAGCAGGAACCGGACGTCGGCTGTCCTGGAGACGCCGCGAGTCCCACCCTCGCCGACCTGCGGGAAGTGATCGATACCGGGCTCCGCGGTCCCTTCGGCCGGATCGCGAACGCCGTCGCGCGACGCCTCGATCTGGAGCACGACGCGCTCATCGCGAGCCGCGGCTGCGGGACGTTCATCGGCTCAAAGGCCGGCCCGCCGCCAGCTGGCATCCACCCGCGCCCTCAGGTGACCGACTGCACGACGTGGGTGATCGACGTGCTACGGGAATCGTTCGTTGCGACCGGACGCAGCGGCGACTGGTCCCGGGTCTTTTCCTCGGCGCGCGCGAGCAGCGGGAGCGGCGGCTTTCGTGGGACCGAGCTGATGAAGGCCCTCCAGTCTCATCTCGGGTGGACGGGCCTCTTCTGGGCCCCGGACACGACGACCTCCGACTCGAACGGCGAGCACCGCTACGCCGCCCACGTGGCACGAACGAAAGGCACCTACTACGGCATGGCGGTCGACCGTTCGAAAGCGATCGTCGACTATCGTCCGGAGGATGCGAGCCGGACTCCGAACCGGTCTGGACTGGATCGACTGAAGCGAATTCCTTTCGGAGTCCTTACGGCGAAGGGTGGAATGCACATGGCGGTGATTCTGAACGGGAAGGTCTACGAGGTGCACTGGGCGGATGGCTGCGAAAGCACGCGGCTGATCGAGGACGGAGAGCTCGAGACGTGGGCGTGGAACTCCGGGGCGATCGTCGCCCCGCGCGAAGACGTGGAAGCGGCGTGGAGGGTCCAATGAAACTTCTCCTTTCGTTCCTATGCGCCGTATCCTTTTCGGGACACGCCGAGATCGCCTCCGCATCCGTGGCAATGGCGGTGGCGACCTCCGCCCCTTCCGACTTTCCAGTGCGGGTAAAGAGCGCCACCGGGACGGTGACCGCCGTTTTCGAAGGGGAGAAGCCGCCTGCCGAGCTTGGCGTGCCGCTCGCCTTCGGAACGTCGAAGGTCTCCTTCGAGTTCCGGGGCGATCCGGTGCGGTACGAATTCAAGCCGTCCGGACGAATCGAGTTCAGCGATTGGGCTTTCGAACTCTTCTCTCCCGACGGAAAGTGGGTGCTGCTGCTCCAAGACCGCTTCGGTCCCTACCACGTCGTCTCGACGCGAAAACTCAAAGACTACCTTCGCGGAAAGGTGAAGCCCGAGAAGGTCGAGCGCGCACCGGTCGGACCGGCGGAGGCGGCCCTTGTCCACTCCGCGGCCCGGTGGCTATCGAACGACGAATTCGAATACCGCGTCGGGGGGGAATCCGTAGAAACGCGCCGCGCAACCGTCCCCTAAGCAGCCCTGAGATTCGATAGCGAAAGCGGACGAAACTCGCGTGGATTTCATCGGCGGTCATCGTCCGGACGAACGGCATCGGATCGAGTTTGTGGAGGCGCAGGTGGCGCCGGATCGCGTCTTCGATCTCCAGAGCGTGCGCGAGAAAAGGGGACAAGTAGAACTAGGAGCGCGGTTCGTCCGGCAGGAGCCTCGCAAGCTCGCCGGCGACTTCGATGCCGTCGCGTGGCCGGCGTTCGGGACGGATCGACGTCATCCGGGAAAGCAGATCGGCGGCCGCCTCGGGGAGGTCTGGGACGAACGCGCGCGCCTCCGGAAGGGGGCGGCTCATCGTGGCCGCCATGATTTCGGACGGATTTCCGGTGCGTGCGGCCATTCCGACGACGATTTCCCACCACGCGATCCCCAGGGCGTAGACGTCGGTCCGTGGATCGACGGTCCCGCCCGTAATCTGCTCGGGCGCGGCGTATCCCAGGGTCCCGAGAAACGTGCCGGCGCGCGTCAACCTCGATTCCCCTTCGAGTCGGGCAATCCCGAAATCGGTCACCTTCGCGACATCGCCCGCGCGATCGACCAGGAGAAGGTTCCCGGGCTTCACATCGCGATGCACGATGCCGGCCGCGTGCGCCGCACCCAGGCCCCTGGCGACCCCTTCGACGAGCCGGGTCGCGCGCAACCACGGGAGCCGCTTCTCGTCGCGCAACGCCTCGGCGACCGAGCCCCCGGGGACGTATTCCATCACCAGATAGGGAACCACCTCGTCCAGCCCGACCTCGTGGATCTGAACAACGTGCGTGTTCGCCAGGCGCGCAACGGCGGTCGCCTCCCTCCGAAATCGCTGGAACGACGGCCCCGCGCTCTCCCGCATCACCTTGAACGCGACCGGCCGTTTCAGGTCGCCATCGAACGCCAGGAAGACCGCGCCCATCCCTCCGCGACCCAGAAGCGTACGCACCGAATAGCGCCCGATCGCGACCGGCTCGTCGAGCGACACTCCCGCGGCGAGCGCGGGTAGCACCCCGTCGGCGACGATCGCTGTCCGTCTCGGTCGCCGAAGGTGCGCGGATCTCGTCGAATCCTCGGTCACCGACTCCGGAGCGTCCGCCTGTCGGGCGGACTCGAGCAGCGCGCGAAGGCGAATCCGGTCGTCCTCCGCGAGCCGGCTCGAATGTGCGGCGAGCGACAACCCGGCAAGGACGAGAAAGGCGATCGGCGAGACGACGGGGACGAAGAGATCGAGCGCCGGAACCGCCGCGAGCCCCACGAAAGCGACGACAGCGGAAGACCCGAGGACGAGCGACAGGATCCGTGCTGCGGAAAGCCGGGACACGCGGACCGCGAGCACCACGACCGGGATCAGGAGGGCCGCCAAGGCCGCGACATGGGGAGTCGGGATCGGAACACGTCCACCGTCCAGCGTCCGGAGGGCGTACGCCAGTAGCAGTCCCCCCGACGTCGCGGGCCCCAACGCGGACGGAAACCGATCGCGCGCGAAATCACTGTCGACGTAGACGACGGCCAGCGCGCCAGCGAGCGTACCCGCCTCCACGGTTCCCGCCAGCACGTCGCCCGCGCGCACCGCGCGGGGAAGGGGTCCGCCCGGTACGACGTCCAGGTACGATTCCCCCTCGTACAACGGAATCTCCGAGGGCGGGGTGCCACGATGGCGGGCGAGCGCCACCCAAGCAAGGGAAGGGACGGATCGATCCAGATCGGGGATCCCGATTCGGGGGACGTGTCCGCGAACGATTCCATCGCGACGCGTGAAGAGCGCCGCGTGGCCGACGCCGGCCGCCCGATCGGCGAACGGGCGAAAAGGAGTCACAAAGCGGTCGACCGGCATCGTCGCCGCGTCCGCCGCGCCCTCGCCGATCGACGCGGCGCGAAGGACCTCCGGGTCGGCGGCCGTTCCGCCGCCGGCGTGGTATCCGATCGCCAGCACCGACCGACCGAGCGCATCCGCCAGGTGCGCGTCCTCCTCCTCCGTCGTCCTCGCCTCGAGCACGACATCGAGCGCAATCGTCGAGACGCCGTTCGCCTCGAGCTCCTCGAGGAGGCGCGCAAGGAGCGAGCGCGGCCACGGCCACCGCCCGTAGGTCGAGAGGGCCGCATCGTCGATCGGAACGAGCACGAGATCCGGAGGCCATCCGCCGTCCCTTCGCCATGACAACCGCGCGTCGAACGCCAAACGCTCGATGGGCGCGAGCACCGGAAGCATCGCGGCGGTACCGAAAGACGCGAGAAGCACCCGCAATCTCGGATCGACCCGGGTCATCCTCCGTCACGATACCGCGGGACCCTCCGAGGAATGATATTGTTCGCGACGAGGAGACGGACCGATTGCCACCGATAACGACCGTTCCGACTCGCGTCGAGGGGATTCCACTGGTCGGACTTCGCGCCGTCGTCGTCGACGGGCCGAACACCGGCTTGTCGATCGTCGCCACCACCGACCGGTTGACCCTGGGCACCGCGCCGGGCAACGACGTCACGCTCACCGATCCGACGGTGTCGCGCTACCACCTCGAGATGATTCGTGACGCGGACCGCATTCGATTGGTCGACCACGGATCGACGAACGGGACCTTCGTCGGGCTGGCATCGGTATCGACGGGATCCGTCCCGGCCGGCGCGATCCTCACGCTCGGGAAGACGAAGGTTCGCGTGGAGGACGGCTCGGAGGTCACGGTTCCGTTGCACGGAGACGAAGCGCTCGAAGGGCTGCTCGGTCGATCGCCGGCGATGCGGCGAGTGATGGCCGAGATCGACCGGATCTCGAAAGGGGACGGGTCGGTACTCGTGGTGGGCGAGTCGGGCACGGGCAAGGAGCTGGTCGCGCGCGCGATCCATGCCCGGAGCCCTCGGTCGAAGGAGCCGTTCGAGACGGTCGACTGCGGGGCGCTCTCGCAAAGCCTCATCGCCAGCGAGCTGTTCGGTCACGAACGGGGCGCCTTCACCGGAGCGGAAAAGCGATACATCGGGGCGTTCGAGCGGGGCAACGGCGGGACGGTCTTCCTCGACGAGCTCGGTGAGCTACCGGCGTCGATGCAGCCGTCACTTCTCGGCGCCCTGGAAAGGCGTCGCTTCCGTCGCGTCGGCGGATCGGAGGAGATCGGCGTCGACGTGCGGATCATCGCCGCGACGAACCGTGACTTGCGGGCGGAGGTCAACCAGGGGACGTTTCGGCTCGACCTCTACTACCGTCTGGCGGTTGTGCTGATCGAGCTCCCTCCGCTGCGGGAGCGGCGCGACGACATAGCCGCCCTCGTCCAGCACTTCCTTTGGGAAGAGGACCCGGAACTTTCGGTCGATGCGGTCGTCGATCCGGAGACGATGCGGGCGATCATCCGCCATCATTGGCCCGGTAACGTGCGCGAGCTCCGGAACTTCGTGCAGGCGATGGTCGCCACCGGCCGCGCGCCCGCGCTCGATAGCGCGCGAAACCCTCCGGCCGCGGGGAGCGGAGGCGATTTGATCGAGCCGCTGCTGGGCCTTCCCTACCGCGACGCGAGGCGCGTGGTGGTGGACGAGTTCGAGCGCCGGTTCATCCGGTCGGTGGTGCAACGGTCGGGCGGAAACGTCTCCCAAGCCGCTCGCAACGCGAAGATGGACCGCTCCCACCTGGTCGATCTCCTACGCCGACACGGATTCGAGTAGGTCGGACCGCCCGGCCGTGGCTCGCGGAGGTGCCTGGGGGTATTACTATCCATTCAGGAGTCGAGCCCCCCCGATATCACCAGGGGTATCCGAGCATTTCCGCGTGCGTCACGGACGGCACGTGTCGTGCTTCGCTCTTCCCGAATGGGTCGGCGCCGACAGCCCACCGGCCAGGCGGCCACAGAGCAACTGCTCGTCGTTTCGGTCGTCGTGATCGCCGGTGTCGCGGCGGCGCATACGCTCGTGCCCGACGTTCGAATCGGCGTCGACGCCCTCGGAAGGGATGTCAGTCGGATCCTCGCCGGGGGCGGCATCGGCGGCGTCGGCCTTCGCGGTGGGACTCCCTCCGGCGCCGGCATACGGGGTTCGGCCCGGTCGTCGGGCCTCACGCCGGGCGGCGTGTACGGGGCGACCGGCGGCGTTGGCGGCACCGGTAACGATCCCTGGTGTTTGAACGGCCGCTGCGACACGACCGCGGCGGACGAGCCTGCCCTGCGGGACAAGTGGGCACGCGAAAAGCTCGCGCTCTCGACCCAGACCGCTCAGGAAGAGCCGCCGCCGTCGATCGATCTGAACCTTTGCGGTCCCTGGGCCTTCTCCTTCGTCACGACACGGCAGCATGCCGGCGTCACCCTCGACGAGGCCATCCGACGCAGCATGGATGTGGGACTCCGCGCGCCGAATCGATGGGGCTTCTACCTGGACTCGGAATCGATGCAGCGACTCGGGCGGGGATACGGATTCGATACATCGCGTCGAAATGGCCGCAGTGGAGATGCCGGCAGCGACCTCGCGTTGCTCGAGCTCGACGTTCGCCAAGGGAAGAACCCGATCGCGCTCGTCGGGTTCGACGGAAGCCGACTGTCCTCGACCGAAGGGGCCCATTGGGTCGTGGTGACCGGGATGAACAAGGACGCAGACGGACGCGTCACGGCGGTCTCGCTTCGCGACAGCACCGGAATGCTCTCGACCGCCTCCGCGCAGGAGTTCATGGACGCATGGGGCCGGAGCGGGCGCGAAGTCGTCGTCGTCGGAACCGGAAGCGGAGAGCCGAAGAATCGCATTCGCACCTAGTTGAACAGCTGCGAGCTTCCGGCAGCGGTCGACGTCGAGAAGGAGCGGAGCAGGAGATCGCCAAGGCGCTCGCCGCCGGCGCCGTCCGCGGGGGGGAGAAAGCCGATCTCCACCGCCGGCTGCTGGTCGATCGCCTCCAGCCCGACATAGAGACGATCGCTTCGCAGGAGCCGGTCGAGCTCTTCGAATGGAACGTCGAAGCGAACCACGCGCCCCTTGGCGAACATCGCGGCACGGTCCGGATCCGGCGTGACGAAACCGCCGCCGAAGGACCCATCCGCCAGCAGGCGGTCGAGCGAGTCGCGTGCGAAGGCGCGGATTTGATCGGCGGTCCGCGCACGTTCCGCCGTCGAAATGCGGTCTTCGGCGAGGCGCACGACGGCGTCGTACTTCGCCTGTCTCGTGCGTGCATCCGTCTCAGTCACCATTCCTTCCCTGGCGAGCTCCACATACGCGGCGAGCGTCGACTTCTTGTAGTCCACGATCTCGCGGAGGGTCGAACGCAACGCCTCCCGCCAACTCGCGTCCCGCGCGGCGCCGGTGGCGTCCCGCCCCAACTCCAGGAGAAGTGCCTCATACGCGGTGGTGCCCCGGTAGAGCGCGATCTTCTCCGGGGATTTCCGCCCGTTCCTGACCAGCTCGAGAAGGCGTGCGTTGGACCCGGAATCGCGGAACTCAAACTCGGAGCGCGAAGCATCCCATCGGAACCACGGTTCCCGTTTTCCGATTTCGGCCCTGGCCCCCTCGGCATGCCGGCGCACGAAGTAGTCGACGGGGAAGACGTCATTCTTCCAGACCGCGAGCCCGCCGCGTTGGAATCCCCGGGCCGAGCCGATCTTGAGAAGCTGCGGCGATGTCGCTGCGGCCTCCAGCGACAAGTCGTGGGCGCGGAGATGGGGACCGACCGATCGCAGCTGCTTCGACATCGAGCTGCCTTCGACGCCGCCGGCCGGTCCGCTCAGGAAAGCACCCCCTTCCCGTGGCGTCAGCGGCTTCGCGGCGCGCTCCAGCTTCTCCAGGTATTCGGGAAGAGGGGGCGGCTCGACCGCGCCGCCGGCGGCGCGACGGACCGTGGCGGACGTCCCGGTGGTCCAAGCGTTCCGGATCGAGATGGCCGTCGTCGTTCCGGACAAGGCGAGCCTCGCCAGGGCCGCCGTCCGCTCTGCGCGCGAGAGATGCTCCCACTGCTGGAACGTTTGGAGACCGAAGTCCGCCGTGCCCGCGCCCGCGAGCACGATCCCCACCGCGTTCAGCCCCTTCGCGACGGCGACGGAGCCTCGAACGCTCGCCGCGGTCGCACCAAGTCCAACGATACTGGCGGCCAGGGCGAGCTCGTTCGAGCGCGCTTCCGCACTCGAGAACGGGTTCAGCGACTCCTCGTGGCGCACCCGGTCGAGAAGGTCGAATCCCGCCCGGATACCGCCATAGAGACCCGTTCCCAAGCCGGCGGCCGCGATCAGGGCACCGCCGGTCCCGGCCGTTCCGATGACCAGGGAACTCGCCAGGAGCGTGACTCCGGCGGCGCCCGTGGCGACGTCGAGACCTCGCACGAACCGTGCGGAAACCCGAGTGGACGGGGTCGGCGAGGACGTCCAGACGGGATCGCATCGGGTGCCCGGAACGTCGCCGTTCTCCGGAAAGCTCACGTCTCCCGGTGGAAGCCGATTGTTTCGTTTCCAATCCTCGAGATCGGAGTAGGTGCGACCGCCCGGCTCCACGAAGCGCACGGAGCCGTCCGCCGACTGCATCCGATAGAGGACGAGCAGTCGGGCGCCACGACGGTCGGAGAAGACGATCGGGATCGTCGTCAGACGCGGTTTCGCGCCGCCGCCGACCGGTCCCGGTTCCAGGTACTTCCGCGCCTGCCGCAGGGCGGCGGGGGACGGCGGCCCCGCGATCTCCGCGCAGGGATCGCGAGGCAGCCACTCCGCGGCCTGCAGCAGCGCGGCGATCGTCGAGCCGAGCCGGCCGGACTCGACCTCGAGCGTCCCCGTCGGGCATTCCGATCCCGAAGAGTCCTGCGCGCGCGCCACCTGGCCGCCGAGGAACGCGACCAGCATCGCGAACGCCGCCGTCCGAACGCCGACGACCCGTCTAGGTACCATCTTGCCCCTCCCAGGATCGGAGCCTTTCAATCGGGCTCCGCCGGAAACGTCACCGATGGGTTCCGGCTCCGGTAGACGTCGACGGAAACGCGGCACCGGTGGTCCCGCCGGTGCTGTCCCCGTTGCGCGAAACGTTCGATCCAGGGAACGGATCAAGCACCGGCGAAGTCGTGACCTTCAGCGACAGGGTGAGGATGCGGGAGACGTCGCTGGGAATCAGCCCGACGCGCCACGCCAGGTTCTCGAATCTGGGCGACTCTTCGCCGGTCTGGACGAAGACGTAGGCGAGATCGATCTCCTTCCCTCCGACCGTCACGCGCAGGTACCGGGAATCCTGCGGGACGGTCTCGAGCTTGACGCGCCCTCCAAGGAGCTTCGGCGCTTCGTCTCCACACGGTTCGCAGTACTCGAAAGCCGGAACGCGGCGCAAGGTCCGAACCGCTTCCCTCACGTTCTGCACCTTCGCCGCCTCGATCCAGGAAAACTGGTCGGCGTGGGCGATGCTGGCGAGCGAGGGCACGGCGAGCACGACGAGAGCGGCCATTATTTTTCGCATGATGAATCCTCCAGGCGGCAGGTTCGGGAGGAGTCGTTGCAACCGGGTGGCCATGATCGGTCGGCCGTAACGAACCGTATCGGCTATGAATCGGCTGCGATCCGTCCGAAGCGCGGTGTGGGGATCTCCCGACAATCGACGGCGCGATGGGACCCCGGGAGGGCTTCGGTCCCTACGGAGCGCTGCTGTAGATGATCGACGCGCACATCTCGTCCTCCGAGCCCTCGCCGAACGTCGTGACCTCGGTTCGGGAGGTGGTGTCGTAATGGCAGGTCATGCGAAGGACATCGCTGGGCTGCGCGATGATCGGGCTCTCGTAGAAGTACAGCTGCTGCCACGCGAAGTCCCAGCGGTAGCCGTCCTGGACGCACTCGATCGTGTCATCCGAGCGGATGATCTCGAGAAGGCTCGACTTCCCCAGCAGGTGCATGTGCGGGAAGACGGCGTAGACCACCGCGGGCCCGGTCATGAAGTCGAGCGGATAGGAAAAGGTGTGCGTCGCGTTCGACTGCCCGGGAGAGAGAGCCAGATTGAAATCGGAGATCACGGCGAGCGAGGACGGCTTCGCAACCGTCGCCTCTCCCATCAGGTCGATGCGGGTCCGGTCCGGTAGCGCCCCGTTGGCGAGGTTGTAGTGGATCTGCATCACCATCTTCCGGTTGCCGGAAACCAGAATGCCGGTGTTGGCAGGGTACTCGACCACCCGGATCCCCGGCGCCCAGGCGCCGAGCCAGTACGCACCGGCACTTCCGGGCCCGCCGAAACACTCGTAGCCGAGGCCCGGATCGTTCACGTCGTTCTGCACGGCCGCCGTCTCTCCCTCCGCCGTCAGGCCGTAGAGGATGATGTGATGCACCACCTTCGGCTCCCCGGGACGAACTTCGAACGCCGTCAGGTAGGCATCCGTCGTCGTCACGGAGTCGACGACGAAACAACGATAGTCGTCGCTGTAGGTCGCGTTCGGCGTGTAGCTCGAGCCCATGTCGACCGTCGCGTCGACGCGTTGAAGTCCCGGCGTCGTCGACGTCGGCGTCGGCGCCGCCTCCGGGTTTCCCTCGGGCGCACCTCCATCCGCCCATCCACGCAACGTATCGATCTCTTCGTCCGAGAGCCACCGGGCATCCGCATAGGTGTGGCAACTACCCGAGTTGTCCACGCCCCAGGGAGGCATCGTCCGGGCGGCCGTCGTCGCCTTGATCGACGATGCGACCGCCGCCGCGGCTTCGTAGCTGGTGAGCGGAAAGGGGGCGATGCCACCGGCGACATGGCACGAGACACAACGTTCCTGGAGAATCGGCGCCACGTCTTCGTAGTATTTTGGGGCGAGCGGGACCGATTCCTTTCGCGTGCAGGCGCCGACCAAGACCGACGAAGCGACGATCCACGGCGCGAGGATGGTCCATGTCATCAAGGATGGCCGCATGAACTCCATCCTAGCGTGGACGACGGGGATCGCGCATCGACCCACGCACGTCGCTCTTCCCGCCCTTTTTCGTTGTCGGGAACTCCCTGCAGGCGGCGACTCCGAAACCCATGTCGTGTACCGAGACGTGATCGTGGCTCGCTCGCTTTTCTGCTGGAATCGCGCCTGGAATTCGACGGCACGTTCCTTGAAATCCTTCGACTCGACTCCAATCCGGGACGGAGGAACTCAATGGCATCCAACGTCAGTCGCGCGCTTGCCGTACTTTCGATGCTTTCGATCCTCGCGGCGACCGCCGCTCGTGCCGAGCAACCCGCCGGTCCGATCGTGGTGGATTCTCCCATCGCGAGCCCCGCCATCGAGGCGTTGCGCCGGCAGGCGAGTACGGAGCGCGAACGGGCTCGTCGAGCGGAGAGCGAATCACAGGACCTCCTCCTTCGCGTCGACGGCGCCCGTGAAGCGTCGAAGGCTCAGGAAGCCGCCGCAAATCGCCTGGTGGAGGCCGGACTTTTCGGCATGATGATTGCGGGCGGAGCGACGTTCGTAAACACTCCGGCCGCGGTGGCGATCTTCGTCGCAAGCTTCGCCCTGAACGCGTACGGATCCTATCGTCATAGCCTTCCGACGCCGATGGACGCGCTCCGCGCCCGACGGGACTCGCTCGAACGTGATCGCCGCGAAGCGCTCCGACGGGCCGAAGCAATCGAACGCCAATTGGCGATCCACTCCGGAACCGCGGGGTCGGCCGCCGGCAGCAACGCGCCGCGTTTCGGCTCGACGCGTTCGCCGCAGCCAGCGGATTCGACGCCGGTCGGCTCGACGAGGGGCGTGGGCCGGGCGCGATAGGCGTCGGCACGCGAGCGACGTGGCGCACGGACGTCTCGCCTGGACGCTACCGACGCCGGAAAACGGCCGCGCCCGTCCCGGCGGCGGAGATGCCGAGGAGGAGCGACGCGCCGAGCGCGATCCAGGCGCGGACGCGCTCGGAGGCCGGCGTGACGTCGAGCCACACGACACGGAGTGCGTCCGGCGGAGAGGAGCGAGCGGCACCGGATGACGTGGCCGGGCGACCGCCGTCCCGCCCCGCCGCGGCGTACCGACGGATGTCGGCGATCGATACGTCCCGCCGAGAGGCCACCGCCGATTCGTCGAACAGCCGACCCGAAAGCACGACCGGTTGTCCGAAGCTCGCGCTTTGCGGCCGCTCCTTGCCGGGAAGCGGTCCATGGGTCCCGACGTAGCGGCTGCACTCCGAATGCGGAGCGCAGAAGAGGACGACCTCTGGACCCGCCTGCGACGTCAACAGGTAGCCCATCTTGCCGCCTGCCGATTGCAGATAACCGACGCGTCCCGGATCGAGTCGCGCCTCGAAGGTCACGTAGGAGCCGGACGCAACGTCGGTGGCAAGACGGTCGGCTGCGACGCCCACGGCCTCGCCCCGCGCATCGCCCAGAAATCTCGCACCGATCCGCGCCGAAACGACCGCGGCCGCGGCCGCCGCGAGCGCACCGAGGAAAAGCCCGGGTGCCATCCGCCGGATCGGCGTGGGGGTTTCGTCGACGGCGCTCATTGTCTCGACACCGGCAAAGCGCTCATGTCCCTTCCTGCATCCGCCGTCGCGCGGCGAGCGCGGCGCCGAGGCGGGAGGTCTTCGGCTCGAGGAGGATCTTCACCGGGATCCGTTCCATGAACGCCTCGTAGCGCCCCTTCGACCGGAACGACCGCAGGAACCCACCGGCCGTCATGCGCGGCAGGATCTTGGTCACGATCCCGCCGCCGATCCAGACCCCACCCACCGCCATCACCGTCAACGCCAGGTTCCCCGCCTGCGCGCCGTAGAGGCTGACGAACCGTTCGAGCACCTCGGCGCAGGTGGCGCAGCTCCCGTCGACGCCGGCCTCGCCGACCACCGTCGCCACGTCCTCGCCTCGCGCGATCCGCGCGCGCACCGCCGGCGCCACCGGCCGGTGAAGCCCGACGTCGAAGTAGTCGAAGAGGTTCGCCAGCCCCGGACCGGAGACGACCCGTTCGTACGAGACGCGCCCGAACTTCTGCCGCAGAAACGACAGAAGCCCGATCTCCAGCTCGTCGCGCGGCGCGAAGTCGACGTGTCCCCCTTCGGTCGCCGCGGCACGGAAGCGGGCGCCGTCCCAGAAGAGGAACGCTTGGCCGAGTCCGGTTCCGGCGGCGATCACCGCCACGTTCCCGGGACGCGCCACCCCATCATGGAGGACGTGGATCGCCGACGGCGGGAGCGCGAGGGCCCCCCAGGCGGTCGTCTCCAGGTCGTTCAGCAGCGCGACGCGCGGACACCCGATCGCGCCGGCCAGCTCCGAGGCCGCGATCCGCCAGGGGAGGTTCGTCGTCACCACCACGTCGTCGACCACCGGCCCCGGGATCCCGAAGGCGGCGGCCGAGATGGGGGGAGATCCAGGTCCCAGGAAGTCGGCGATCAACGGAGCGAGTCCGCCGTAGTCGCGGCTCGGCAAGGTCCGCTCGGCGACCAGCCGAAGGCCCGCCAGCCCCGGTCGAGCGGGTTCGACGAGCTCGTAGAGCGCGAGGTCGGCCTTGGTCCCGCCGACATCGCCCGCGAGAAGGTGCGTCGCAGGGGGGGATCGGGGGGAGTCCCCCCGGGAGCGCGAACGCGCGGACATTTCCCCGTGACTTTACGTGTTATAGGGCGGGCGTGACCACCTTCCCCGAGATCGTGCTCAAGCCGGGCAAGGAGAAGAAGGTCCGCAACTTCGCCCCGTGGATCTATCGCGACGAAGTTGCGCGCGTCGACCGGAACGTCGAGCGCATGGGGAAGACCGGCGGGATCGTGGTGGCGCGCGACGCCGGCGGAGGGTCGGTCGCCAAGGGGTGGTTCACGCCGGGCTCGCGCGTCGCGATGCGCGTCCTGACCCGCGACCTCGCGGAGGACGTCGACCTCGACTTCTTCGTGCGCCGGATCGACGCCGCGATGAGGCTTCGCGATCGCCACCTCCCCGGGGAAGAGGGCGTCCGCCTGGTCCACGCCGAGGCGGACGACCTGCCCGGAATCGTCGTCGACGCCTACGCGGGACACCTGGTGGCGCAACTCCGGTACGCCGGGGCCGACGCCTTCCGGCCGTTGATCACGCAGGCGCTCGAGCGCGTCGTCTCCCCCAAGGGGATCTACGAGCGGAGCGACATGCCGGCGCGGACCGAGGAGGGGCTCGAAGTCCGCGTCGGACCGCTGGCCGGCCAGACGCCGGCGGAGGTCGAGTTCCGGGAGGGGGGCGCGCGCTTCGTCGCGCAGGTGGCCGGCGGGCACAAGACCGGCTTCTACCTCGACCAACGCGACAACCGCGCGATGCTTTGCCGCGGAGTTTCGGCCGGCGAGCGCGTGCTCGACGCCTTCGCCTCGACCGGCAGCATCTCCACCCGCCTCGCGCTGGCCGGCGCGCAGTGCGTGGCGGTGGAGAAGGACCCGGCCGCCGCCGCCGCCGCGCGCGCCCACGCCGAGAGGAACGGCGTCGCGACCCGGATCGAGGTCCGCACCGCCGACGCATTCGAGGAGATGCCTAGCCTCGCCGCCTCCGGGGCGCGCTTCGATCGGGTGATCCTCGACCCTCCGGCGATCGCCAAGCGCCGCGAGGAGCTCCCGACGGCGCGCTGGGCCTTCGTCACCCTCTCCACCGCCGCGCTGCGCCTGCTCGTCCCCGGCGGAACGCTGTTCGTCTCCTCCTGCGCCTACCACCTCACGGCGTCGTTGCTGGAGGAGACGCTTCGCATCGCCGGCGGAGAGACCGGCCGGCGGCTGCGGGTGCTGGCCGAGACGTTCCAACCGCCGGACCATCCCTGGATCGTGCAGATCCCGGAGTCGCTCTACCTGAAGTCGGTCCTGGTGGAGGCGGCGTGATCCCGACGCGCGCCGGGGCCTTCCTCGCGGCCCTCGTCCTTTCCGGCTGCGCGTCGAAGGGGACGGCGGTGGTGCTCTCGGAGGCGGTGCAGGTCAACGACGTCGACGGCGGATACGCGCAAGGTGAGCCGGCGATCGCCGTCGACGGTTCGGGCGGGGTCGCCGTCGCCTGGATCGACTGGACGCCGCGCCCAGGGCCGGGGGGGATCGGCGGAGGCGCGAGCGCGGTCCGGCCGGCGGTGCGTGTCGCGCGATCGACCGACGGGGGCGCGACGTTCTCCGCGAGCGTGCCGGCGCTCGATCCCGATCCCGAACATCCACTCGGGCAGGCCGACCCGACGCTCGCGCGGGACGAGCGCGGGCGCCTTCATCTGGCGTGGATCGCCTGCCGGCTCGATCCCGGCGCGCCGGACGGCCGCGCCTGCGATCTGTTCGCGCGGTCGAGCGACGACTTCGGCGCGACCTGGTCCCCGCCGTCGGCGATCGTCTCGGCGGAACCGGTTCGTTGCGACCGCCCGTGGCTCGCGCGGGCCGATTCGGGGTTGTTCCTCTCCTGGTCCGAGGTCGACGCCGACGGGCGATCGCGCTGGGTGACCGCACGGCGGGAGGAGGACGGACGGTTCGAGCGTCGCGCGTCGATCGACGGGCGCGCGTCGATCCATCCGCTGCGGCCGGGGCGGCAGGGGCTCGAGGCGCTGCTGCTCGACCGGGCGGAGTCGACTCCGGGAAGGGTGACGGTCGAGCATCGCCGCGCGTCCGGAGACGGGCGCACGTTCGCCGCCCTCGACCGGATCGCCTTCCCCCGCGCGGCCGCGCTCCTCGACTACTCGCTCGCGGTACTGGCCGTCGCCGACGACGAAGCGGCTTGGCGCGCGGTGCCGGTTCTCGACGCGGACGGGCGGCGCACCGACTACCGACTCGAACGCCGCGCGCGGGGGGCGGCCCCGTTCCGGAGCGTCGGTCCCCTTCGCAACGCGAACGGATCCCGCTCCGGGATGGCGGCCCTCGAGCCGGTCGGGGGGGATCGGTTTCTCGCCGCATGGCTGGAGGAGGGGCCGGACCGCTCGGCGGAGGTCGGCTCGAGCGGCCACCGATGGCGGGCGTGGACCCGCGTCCTGGGTCCGGGGAGGGCGATCGGCCGCGCCGTGCAAGTCTCCACGCAATCGTTCCGCTTCGCAGAGGCGAGCCTGACGGCGAACGTCGGCGATTTCCTCTCCATCGCCGTCGCGAACGGGGAGGCCTGGATCGCCTGGAGCGACACGACCGACGGCGACGCCGACGTGCGGGTCGCCCACGCGCGGATGCCGTGAATCCGGCGCGCGCGTTATCATGGCCGCGGTGTCCGCCCGACTCCGCCTGCTGCTGCCGCTCCTGGTCGCTCCGGCGACCGCATGGGGGAACGGCGCCTCGATCCCCGATTCGCTGCGCGTCGCGCTGCGCCCCGGCGATCCCGTGACGCTGGGGATCGAAGCGAACTTCGGGCTCCTCGACGCCCCCGACGGCGAGACGTTCACCTGGATCTGCCACGAAACGCTGCTCTCGCCGACCTCCACCCTCACCCCCGCCTACTTCCGGTCGGCCGACGACGTCTTCTTCGCGACGGTGAAGGCGATCGGCGTCGCGAACGTTCCCGACGCGTCGTTCTTCCGGTCGGCCGACGGCTGCGCCTGGGACGCCCCCTACGCGCTGCGCGAGGTGGTGATCCGCGACCTGGCGATCGATCCCGCCGACCCCGACCACCTGCTCGCCGCCAGCTCGACGGGCGCCGGGCAGATGAACGGTCTGTGGGTCTCGACCGACGGCGGGATCGCCTGGTCGACGAGCCCGCTGTTCATGGCCGACCGTTACTTCCGGTCGGTGCGCTGGTCTCCGACCGATCCGCTGGTGGTCTGGGCCGCGGCGAACTGGTACACGCCGAGCGCGCAGGCGTGGATCTACCGGAGCGCGGACGGCGGCGGATCGTTCACGGAGCACCCGTGGAGCTTCACCTTCGAGGGGCTCCCGCAGACCAGTCTCGAAGTCGTCGCCGTCTCGCCGACCGACGGCCTGACGGCGTTCGTCCGCACCGACGCCACCACCGACCACCTGCTGCTCACCACCAACGGAGGGGTCTCGTTCGCGTCGGTGCTGCAGGTGGTCGGCGACATCCGCGGCGCCGTCCACGACGGCTCCGGCCGCCTCTGGGTCTCCACCACCACCGATGCCGTCTACCGGTCGACCGACGGCCGCACCTTCATCGCCGTCGACGGCGCGCCACGGGCCAACGGGATGGCGGTCGACGAGCGCGGCCTGTTCCTCGCCACCAACAACTTCACCTTCGGCGCGGCGCTGGCGGTCACCACCGACGGAGGCTCGACCTACACCGGCCTGTTCCGGTTCGACCAGCTCCAGGGCCCGCGACCGTGCCCCGACGGCTCGTCGGTGAAGACGATCTGCGATCCGCTCTGGCCGGCGCTCGCGCAGCGGCTCGGGATCGAAACGCCGACGCCGACCCCGGAGGACGAGAACGGCGGCGACGGCGGCGGCGGTGGCTGTGGCTGCTCCGTGCCGCCGGCCTCGGGCGCGACCGTGCCCGCGGCGGTCGTGTGCCTGGCGGCCGCGGGGATCGCGCTCGCCGCACGACGCCGGCGCCGCGGAGGCGAACCGTCCCCCGCTCCGCGCTACAGGTCCAGATAGGCGACGAGGTCGGACAGATCCTCGTCCGAGAGCCGCTCCCGCGCGAACGGCGGCATGTTCCCGCCGACGCCGAAGAACTGCCCGTGACGCACCTTCTCGATCACCAGCAGGTCGTGGTCGACGCCGGGAAACAGCTCGTCGTACTCGGCGGAAAGATCCTCCCCCAGCACGGTCACCGCGCTCGAGAGACGCCCCTTCCCGCTTCCGCGGGCGCCGTGACACGCGCGGCACGCGAGGTCGTACACCTCCCGCCCGGAGTCGGCATCCCCCGCGGGAAGCGCCTGCACGGTGGTGACGAGCGTGAACGGGATCCCCGGCTCCGGCTCCCCGGTCGAGATCGACGCGAGGAACTCGTAGAGCGCGTCCCCCTCGATCTCGCCGGGGACGATCGCCGACCCGCGCATGAAGTAGACGAGGCAGAAGTTCACCGCATCGAGGAGCTGCGTCGACTGGCCGTTCCACCAGCTCGGCCGCGCCGTCACCCCCTCCATCGGGAATCCGGCGTAGCGCCGGTCGGCGTCGTCGGCGGCGCGCACGGCGTGGCAGTCGGCGCAGGCGAAATCGTTGAAGCTCGAGTCGGAGAGCGACGGCGAAGAGAACAGCCGCTCGCCCAGCTCCCGCGCCGGCCGGCGGACGGTCTCTCCGCCGGCACATCCCGCGAGCGCAAGGAAGGCGATCCCTGCGGAGACGCCGCGGTGCATACCGGTCATCGCCCGCTCCCCGGGAGGTAGGCCGCCGCGTCGGGGAAGAGACCGGCCTCCGCCACCGCGTCGACGACGCCGGTGCCGACGTCGACGCGGATCGCCGTGCCGGGGGACAGGTGGTCCCCTTCGCAGACGACCAGCACCCGGTCCGGATCGCCGGGAAGGAGCGTGACGGAATGGGCGCCGACGCAGTCGGCGGGATCGAGCGGGTGGCTCGCGGCGATCGCCCCCGCGCTGTCGATCACCAGCAGCCGGTCGTCGGGGGTCGACGGATCGCCCGACTGCCTCGGCACGACGAGGAGGCCGCCGAGCGACGCGCCGAAGCCGGGGAGGCCGCCGGTCACGATCGTCCGACCGAGCTCCATCGTCCCGGAGCTGGTGTTGAATGCCCGAAGGTCGCCGCTCTCCCAGCAGGAGAGCCACAGCGTGCGTCCGTCGGGGTCGAAGGTGGCGGCGTAGGGGGCGTAGCGGTTCTCGGGCAGGAGGTCGGCGTCGGGGCCGAGCTCGACGAGCTCGTGCTCGAACCCGTCGGAGATCGCATCGACGACCGCCACCGCGTCGTTCCCGTAGCAGGCGACGTAGAGCGTCGCGCCGTCGGCCGACAACGCCATGCCGTGCTCGGCCGGACAGACCGGGACCAGCGCCTCCCGGGTCATCGTCGCGGTGTCGATCCGGGCGATCGCCGACCGCATCGCCTCCTCCGTCCCGCCTCCGAGCAGCTCGTCCAGCACCCGCTTCACGTCGAA
The DNA here is from genome assembly GCA_964372275.1 of uncultured bacterium. Taxonomy (GTDB): domain Bacteria; phylum CAYJRR01; class CAYJRR01; order CAYJRR01; family CAYJRR01; genus CAYJRR01. The sequence continues at coordinate 18,922 of CAYJRR010000033.1, read as the reverse complement.
GTGGCTGACGTAGAGCGTCGCGCCGTCGGGAGACAGGAGCAGGTCGCCGGGGCTGCGGTCGACGCGCGTCGATCCGACGAGCCTGGCGTCGGCCACCCGGATCTTCAGCACGTAGCCGGGGACCGAACCGTCGCCGTGCGAGCCGTGCGGACCGGCGCCGCTGTTCGGCACCGTCTCCGAGAGGGCGGTGTAGAGGTACCGGCCGTCGGGGCTGACCACGACGTGATGAGGTCCCTCCAGCTCCACCGGGCTCAGTCCGATCGGCACCGTCGCCACCGGCGCCAGCGACGACGCGGCGAGAAAGGTGAGCGTGTCCTCGTAGGCGTTGGAGAGGACGATCCCGCCCGCCCCCGGCCCCGGGTAGACGACGCGCTCCGGCCAGTGATCGTCGAGCTCCACGTAGTACTCGATCTCGTCTTCCTCGCACGCGGACACGAGAAGCGACCCGACGACGAACGCCGGCACGGCGAGCCGGCGGAGCGCCCGGATCGCGACGCCGAGCCTCATTCCTCCACCGTGAAGATCCCGTCGTCCGCCGATCGGAACGGTCCGTCGGTCGTCGGGTTGAGGATCCGGTTCTGGGTGAGGTAGGCGGAGGTGATCCGGATCGTCATCTCCCCGCCGGTGGCCCGGACGTCGGCGTCGTCCTCCGCGCTCAGGAACCAGTGCAGCTCGGTGGTGAAGAAGAGCAGCTCGCCGCGTCCGTCGACCCCCGTCACCCGGAGCATGTGAACGGCTCCGGTGACCGGCGCCTCGTGCGCGAGGGCCTTCGGGATCGGATCGAGCGCGGCGAGCAGCCTCGACAGCGCCAGATCCCTTCGACCGCGGGCGCCGAGCCTCGGCCGCGTGCCGGCGGCGGAAGTGGCGTGCGCGCGAAAGAGGTCGCCGTCCTCGTCGATCGGGGAGGACCAGCCGAACGAGAGCGTGGCGCCGGTTCCGGTCACGCCCAGAAAGGTGGCGCTCGACGGATGACCGACCTGCACGTCGTCGCCGGCGTCGAGCATCGCGCGGCAGGCTTCGTCGGTCGCCCGGCCTCCGTAGGTTGCCGACTCGTCGGGGCACGGGTCGTCCGCGACCGCTCCGCCGTCACACCCGGCGATCGACCACGCGAAGACAAGGGGGGCCGACTGCCCGAAGAGTCGAACGAGAGCGTGTCGCGGGAACCCCACGTCGGTCTCCGGCGCAAGGAGTAGGAGGACTGGAAGATCAGCGAAAGGCCAGCATCCGGTCAGGGCACCCCTGACTCTTCACTGTGCCTGACCTGTCTCTGAACTTCCACCCCTCCTGCTCCTTGCGCTTACGCAAGCCGGTCCCGGGCGTGGCGCGGAAGCGGCGTCACCCGGCGGCGACCGGTCGCCGGATTCACGTCGACCGCCACCCGGCACCCGTACAGCGCGCCGATCCGCGCTTCGTCCAGGACCCCGTCCGGTGCACCGGACGCGACCACGCCCCCCTTTGCCAGGAGGACGAGCCGGTCGCAGTATTCCGCCGCGAGGTTGAGGTCGTGGGTCACGACGACGACCGTCAGGCCGCGCCGGCGGTTCTCCTCCCGCAACCGGTCGTAGAGGTCGAGCCGAGCCCCGAGATCGAGGAAGGCGGTCGGCTCGTCGAGGAGCAGCAGATCCGGCTCCTGCGCCAGCGCGCGCGCGACCTGGACCCTGGCCTGCTCGCCGCCCGACAGCTCCGCGTACGGTCGCCCGGCCAGGCCGGCGGCGTCGAGGCGCGTCAACGCGTCGAGGGCCTTCGCGCGATCGGCGGCCGACTCCACGCCGAAATAGCCGACGTGCGCGAAGCGCCCGGCGAGCGCCACCTCCATCGCCGTGAACGGGAGATCGGCCGGCGCCGACTGCGGCACGTAGGCCATCCGCCGGGCGAGCGCGAGACGCCGCCACGCGCGCATCGGAACGCCGTCGAACCGGATCTCCCCGGCTCCCGGAAGGAGGCCCCCCGCGAACAGACGGAGCAGCGTGCTCTTCCCGGCGCCGTTCGGACCGACGATCCCGACGTGGCTGCCGCGGGCGATCTCCAGGGTGACGTCCTCGAAAAGCGGTGCCGCGCCGGGGAAAGAGAACGAAATCGCTCGTGCTTCGAGCAACGGCCCGGTCGCAACCGTTCCGCCGCCACCCGGATCCCGCCGCGCGTCGCCGCCGGTCACGCGCCCCCCCGGGCGTGGCGGCGCATCAGGAGGGCCAGGAAGAACGGCGCGCCGATGAGCGCCGTGACCACTCCGACTGGAAGCTCGACCGGACTGACCGCCGCCGGAACGCCGCGCCACCAGGCCCATGCCGCCTGCGCCAGCGGAACGGCCGTCCGCGCGACGGCGTCGGCCACGACGCACAAGGTCCCTCCGAGGAGCGCCGACGCAGGGAGCGCGACCCGCTCGTCGGGTCCGACCAGCCGGCGCGCGACGTGCGGCACGACCAGCCCGACGAAGCCGACGACGCCCGCCGCGGCGACCGCGACCCCGGTGAGCGCCGCCCCCAGCGCGTAGAGCGCGGCGCGCGCCCCTCCGACGGCCAGGCCCGCCGAGCGCGCGACGTCGTCCCCCATCGCCAGCAGGTTCAGCGGCCGCGTCCCCGCCGCCGCCATCGCCACCAGCGCGCCGATCGCCGGCCCCGCCCACCGCACCTTGGCGAAGCCGACGTCGCCGAACCCTCCCATCGTCCACTGCAGGATGCGTGAGATCGAGGGGGTCGGCGTGACCGAGAGGAGGAGCAGCGTCAGCGCCGAGTAGAAGGTCGAGGCGATCACGCCGGCGAGCACCATCGTCCCGGCGTCGAAGCGCCGCTGCCGGCCCGCCACGGCGAAGACGAACAGCAACGTCGCCCCCGCGCCGAGGGTTGCCGAGGCGGCCGGCACCCACGCCGAATCGGCGCCGAGGCCGATCGCGATCGACGCCGCGAGCGACGCCCCCGCGGCGACCCCCAGGAGGAGCGGATCGGCCAGCGGATTGCGGAGCGTCGCCTGGAAGATCGAGCCGCTGACCGCCAGTGCCGCTCCGACGACGGCGGCGAGCAGCACCTGGGGCAGCCGGATCGTCCAGAGAACGACGCCGGCACCGGTTTCGGCGGCCGCCGGCCCGGCCGAAAGCGCCGCGACGATCGACGCCGGAGAGAGCTCGGACCCCTCTCCGGACGCGATCCCTCCGCTGCCGACCAGCAGGCCCACGACGACCGTCACCGAGAGGACGACCGCGAGCCCGACGAGCGAGAGGACGGCGCGCGTCACGGAAGCGGCGTCTCCGGGTGCAGCGCGGCGGCGAGCCGGGAGAACCCGTCCGCCAGGCGCGGTCCCGGCCGCTCCACCAGGTCGGCCTCCATCGCCACCACCGGGATCGTCGCCGCGACCGGTCCGAGGGTGCGCCGGATCGCCCCCTCCCCGGTAGGTGCGGTGGTGAGGATCACCGCGGGCCGCGCCGCCGCCACCCCCTCGACTCCCAGTCGCGGATAGGAGGTCGGCGCGGAGGCGAGCACGTTCTCCCCGCCGGCCCGGCGCAACAGCTCGTCGACGAACCCTCCGGGCCCCGCCGCGATCAGCGGGTCGGTCGAGAAGAGGAACAGCGCGCGGCGCCGCGGGCGCGACGCGACGCCGGACTCGACCGCCGCGATCCGTCCGCGGAAGGCGGCCTCCAGCGCCCGCCCTTCCGACGCGCGGCCGACGAGCGTTCCGACCACGGCGAACGTCTCCGCCACGCCGTCGAGCCCGCGGGGATTCACCGCGTAGACGGCCAGCCCCGCGGCGACCAGGCTGTCGAAGCGGGCGCGGGAGACGGTGTCGGCGGTGGCGATCACCAGGTCGGGCCGCAACGAGACGATCCGCTCCACGTCGGGATCGGAGAAGCCGCCGACCCGCTCGATCGCCGCCGCCGCCGGCGGGTGATCGCAGAACCGGGTCACGCCGACGAGAAGGTCGCCGGCGCCGACCGCGAACAACGTCTCGGTCAGCGCCGGCGCCAACGACACGACCCGCCGGGGCGCCGCCGGAACCGTCACCGTTCTCCCGACGGCGTCGGTGACGGTTCGATCGGCGGCGCCCGCGGCGGACTCGTTCGCGATCGCTGCGGCCGCCGGACGCAGCGGGGTGTCCGCGGCCACCTCGGCGCCGGGCGCGCGGCAGCCGAGCACCGCCACCAACGCCCACGCTCCGGCGAGACGCTGCCAGGTCACGGCAATCGCACCGCCGTGATCGCGTTGGCGAGCCCTTCGACGATCAGGAGGAACTTCTCCCCGTCGAGCTCGCGGACGACGCCGTGGACCGGTCCGCGCGGCGTCTCCCCACCCGGGCCGGTGACGATCGTCCCGAGCAGCTCGAGCGAGTCGGCGTCGAGGACGTAGGTGGTGTCTTCGCCGAAGCTCATCAGATAGAGGAGACCCTCGTCGAGCACGATCCAGGAGAAGTAGACGTCCGCCCCGGCAATCTCGTACGTCGAGACCGAACCGTCTTCGAGATTCACCCGGAGCAGCCGCCCTTCGTTGGCGGGGACGAAGGCGAAGGCGCCGTCGTCGGTGATCGCCGCGATCGGACCCGGCAGCTTGTTGCCGAGCTGGATGTTCTCCTCCACCTCATCGCTGCCCGGGTCGATGATGTCGAGCCCCCCCGGCTCCGTCACCTCCTCGGTCTCGAAGTTGAACAGGCCGCTGTTGACCACCAGCAGCTTCCCGTTCGGCAGCTCCTGGACGCTCACCGGAAACAGCTGGGTGGTGGCGATCGTCCCGGTCAGCGTCGTCCCCTCCACCATCGCGACGTACCCCGGCGCGAATCCGAAGGAGGCGCCGTTGGCGACGTAGAGGGTGCCGTTCTTCTCGGTCATCGACTGTGGCGTGCTCAGGGTGAAGCCGCCGTTGCTATGAATCGACGCGGTGATCGCCATGGTGGAGGTGTCGATCCGGACCAGCTTGTCGTCCCCGGTGGTCGAGACGTAAAGCGAGCCACCCACCACCGCGCCGTCGTAGGGGAACGAGAGGATCGGAAGCGTGGCCGAGCCGGCCGTCTCGCAGCTGTCCTCGGCGGTGCTGCAGGTGGAGAGGTCGATCTTCTGCACCGTGTTGTCGCCGTTGACGACGTACCCGTCGTCTCCGTCGACCACCAGGCGGTTCGGTCCTCCGCCGGTGAGGAAGACGTCCGGGAACACCTCGGCGTCGTAGGTCCCCTTCTTCTTCTCCCCCTCTTCGCACCCGAGCGCGAGCAGCGCGGCGGCGGCGACGAAGACGAGTCGGATCGGACGGCGGGCGGACGGAACGGGCGTTGGGTGAGCGGACATCGTTCTAGTCTCCTTGGGAGGCGGTGGTCCGGCCGGCCCGCCAGGTCGTCGTGACCCAGACGGTCCGGCCCGGTTGTGGAAAGTAGCGCGCATCGCGAACGTCTGCGTCGGTGAGGTTCGATCCCTCCACCGTGAGCGACAGCCCCTCGAGACGGCCCGACCCGCGAAGCGAAAGGCCCGCGCCGATCACCTCGCCGGCGGGGATCTCGAGGTTTCCGAAGAAGTCGGCGTAGCCGCCGGAGTTCCACGTCGCCTCGACGAACGGCTCGACCCAGGGCACGGGCCGACCGGCGAGGCGGGCGAACCACCGGTCGCGCGGCCGGCCGGGCAGCGGCGCGTCGGTCTCGATCCTCTTCGATTCGAGGCGCGTCCAGGAGAGCTCCGCCTCGACCACGCGACCGTCGCCCCGAGGCGCGAAGCGGGTCGTGGCCGACAGCTCGGTCCCCGCGATCCATGCCCGTTCGGCGTTCACCGGACCGAACCGCGTCTCCGACACCGGCGCGAACAGGATCGACTGGCGGTAGGAGGTCCCGAAGACGGCGGCGTCGATCCCCGCTTCGAGCCTCCCGAGATCGCCGGCGCTCGCCGCGATCCCGACATCCCCCGACCAGGCGTCCTCCGGCTCCAGATCCGGGTTGCCGCCGACGGTCTCCATGTTCGGGAGCCACAGTTCGAGGAAGGTCGGCAGCCGGTAGGCGCGGCCCCCGTGCGCGCGCACCGAGAGCCGCTCGCGGAGTCGGAGGACGACCCCCGCCGAGGGCAAGGCCGTGAGGCGCGGACCGCCGTCCGACGACCGGTCGTCGACCCCTTCCAGCCGCGTCGCCACCGTCGCTTCGACCTTTCCGAGGAGCGCGGTGGCCTCGCCGTGCGTCCCGGCGACGGTGCGGCCGTGCCGGCCGGCGTCGCGGTCGTCGATCGTCTCGACGCGCGCGTCGGCCCCTCCGCCCAGGAGAAGCCACGCACCGACGGCGCGACGCGCGATCGCGCCGCCGCCGGCGGAGGAGCCCCGGGTCTCGACGCGAACCGGCGACGCCCCCAGGATCGGCTCGTCGTTCCGGTAACGAACGAGTTCGTTTCGAAAGCTCCCGTCGACGGTCCACGCCGTCCGGGAGAGGCCACCGTCGCGCTCCTCCCACCGCACGGCCACCGTTCCTCGATCCTCCCCCCGCCGCGCGACCCCGGTCGGGAACTCCGACGGACCGGGGGAGCCCGCCGCGAGCGCCGTGCCCCAAAGCCTAAGCGAGAGGTCCCCGCCGCCGAGCGGCCCGCGCAGGCCCCCCGCCGCGCCCCACGCGTCGGCGTCGGCGTTGGTCCTCGTGCGGCTTTCGTCGCGCAGGGAGTCGTAGTACTCGAATCGCTCCGGCGAGATCTCCCGGCGAACGGTCAGGTCGTAGCGCCACGGCGCCCCGGACCCGGAAGGCCGCGTCGCGGATCCGGGCGCGGCGCCGCGCAGCAGACCGGCCGCGGTGGCGGAGGTGCGCAGCGCGCCGCCGGAGCTGGCGGCCCCGGTCACGCCGCCGCGCCGCGCCGCCGGATCGGAAACGAGCGAGACGACCCCGCCGAGGGCGTCCGCCCCGTACCGCGCGCTTCCGGCTCCACGCGCGACCTCCACCCGGTCGACGAGCTCGCGGGGGATCGAATCGAAGTCGGCCCCGCCTCCGGCGACCGGGTTCATCCGCACGCCGTCGACCACCACCAGCACCTGCTCGGACGACGAGCCGCGGATCCGGACGAAGCTCCCCTGGCCCGTCCCGCCATAGGTGACGACGTCGACGCCGGACAGCCGTTCGAGGAGATCGGGCAGGCCGATCGATCGGGACTCGAAACGCGACAGGTCGATCGTCGATCGGGCCGCCGCATCCGGAATCCCGGCCATCGGGCGACGCCGCTCGATCACCACCGTCTGCGCGGGGGCCACGGCGGCGCTGCCCGGCGCCGGGACCGCGGTCGCGGCGGGGGTCGGCGTCGCGGCGGCGGGCGCAGCCCCGCCGTCGTCCGCGGCCGCGCCGCGGGAGCAACACCACCATCCGATCGCGCAGGCGATCGATGCGAAACGTCGAGCCAGCGTCCCTCCCTCTCGTCCGCGGAGAGGTTCCGGTGCATCTTCGACCTCGGGCAGGTCTCCTGGCTCGTGGGTCGTCGCCCCCCGCCACCTTCCCAGGCCGCCGCATCGAGGCGGCGGCCCAGTGGTACTTCGGCGAGGCGCTCTCCACTCACAGTGGCGGGACCGCGTCGGTCTTTCACCGACTTCCCTGACGGCGGCCGTTGCGGGCCGCCGCCCCGGAGCGCTCGCTCCGGACACCCGAGATCAACAGAGCTTCTCTTTTGGGGGCGGATGAAATCCGGCTCGAACGCCCGCGTCAAGTCCCGTTCCGACGCGGGGGCGGGATCCCGGTCACGGCCGGCCCGTCGACCGACAGCCACGGCTTCAGACGGCGGTAGGTGCCCGGTCCGATCCCGCGCACCCGCATCAGGTCGGCGGTGACGTGGAACCGGTGTTTTTCGCGATAGGCGAGGATCGCCGCCGCCTTCGCCGGCCCGATCCCCGGAATCGACCGGAGCTGCTCGGCGCTCGCCAGGTTGAGGTTCACCCGGAACGGAACCTCCTCGTCCGTTCCCGTCGGCGACGCGGCGCCAGGCTCCGCGAGCGACACGGCCGCCGGCGCCGCGGCGGGCGCCGGCGGGAGCGGCACCCATCCCTCCTCCGCGCGCGCCGCGCCGTAGGTCGACGCGAGCGCGGCGAACACCAGCACCGCCCCCGACAGCAGGACCGCGATCCAGATCCGGCGCCGACGATCTTCGCGGCGCCACGCGTTTTCGAGTTGAACGTCGCGCATCACACCCCCTCCTTTCCGAACAGCGACTCCCCCGACTCCATGCGCCTCGGCCGCCGCTCCCGGATCTGGAGCCGGCCGGTGATCGGGATCGCGTCGAGGTAGAGGTTGATGCTGTCGTCGACGTTCCAGAACGCCACCCCCACCTCCTTCCACGTCCCCTGCCCTTCCCGCTGGATCACCCGACCGTCGCGGTCCTTTTTCTCCGGCGTGATCGCGTAGACCACCCGAGGCCCCCTCGGTTTCGCCCCGTCGAACGCCGCCCGCACCTCGCCCTCCGATACCGTCTCTTCGTCCATGTCGCTCCCCCTTTCGCGTCGGGCCAGAGAGCAAGGCTTGGACCGCTTCGCGCGCGGTGCGCACGGGACGACGTCGCGCGGTGTTGGAACCGGCGCGGGACTCCGCGCTTCGGCGAAAAGACATTTTTCCAGGTCGTCGCGCCGGCGACTCGACGGAACGATCCGCGCCGCTGCCCATCGTCCGAGATCCGGACGGAAGGCTACCGGTCCCCGGCGTCGGGGAAACAGCGCTCGAGAAAGAGCACCCGCCGCTCCCTCCCATCCCGGCCCCACCACACGATCCGGCCGTCGGCATGGAAGAACGGCCGTGGCGCGGCCGCCTCGAAGGGGCCGAGCGAGCGCTCGCGCATCCAGGGGTCGACGCAACGCACGAGGCCGCCCCCTCCATCGTCCGACACCACCGCGATCGCCGCGGAGTCGGAGCGGATCGCGATCGCGCCGGCGTCGATCCGCTCGGCGAGCCGACGCGGCCCCCGGATCGAGATCGGAAAGGCGGGAAAGACCCAGAGGTCGTCGATCGCCTCCTCCCGTCGTTCGATCCACGCCACCGCCCCCGACGCGAGGAGGATCGGACCGCGCGCGTCGACGCCGAAGTCGGCGATCATCCCCAGCGCCAGGTCGACACGCCGGACCGGTCGTCGCGTCCCGTCCTCGGAGGCGAAGGCGATCGTTCGCGCGTCGGAGGAGGCCACCACCTCGGGGGCGTCCTCCCGCACCGGTCCCAGCGGCACCACGGCCGGCCCACCGGGGGCCGCGTCGAGCAGGCGTGCGAACAGCGACCCGTCCGCCGTCTGCCACAACCGGGCGCCCCCTTCGAGCGCCGCGAACGCCACCACCCCGTCCGCGAGCGCTTCGACCCCGAACGGCGTCCCGGTCAGGTCGATCTCCGTCAGCCCCCCGGACGACGAGAGCGCCAGAACCCGCCCACCCTCCGGCTCGAACGCGGCGTCGACGATCCCGTCGGCCACCTCCACCTCCGCCCCCGTCGAGCGATCCTCCAGCACCAGCCGACCGATCCCGGCCGCGTCCGGGTCGGCGATGGCCAGCATCCACGCGCCGTCGCCCGAGTAGGCGACCGTCGAGACCGCCGTGAACCGCTCGTCGAGGCTCCGCGACCCGAAGTCGTAGAGCGAGAGCCCGCCGGGCCCCTCGGCATCGAAGTGCCGCAACGCCACCTCGCGCGCGCCGCCGCGCCGGGCGATCGACGCCCGCAACACCGGCAGCAGCGCCGTCGGCGCGTAGCCCGGCGCGGACGCCATCGTCGCCCGATAGGCCCCTTCCACGTCGGTTTTCGCGAATGCGACCAGGTCGTCCTCGGGTCCGACGAAGGCGAACAGGTCGGCAGACGCGGCCGCCTCGACGAAGTCGACGAACGGCGCCGCCGCCACGTGGATCCCGTCGCCCCGCGCGGCCAGCGTCGCGCCGTCGGGGGCGTAGGCGATCCCGCGGACGCCGGCGAGCGTCGCCCCTTCGTCGGATCCATCGACCGACGCGACTCGCAGCCGACCGCGCCCGGCGCGCCAGCGATCCACCCACGCCACCGTCCCCTCGCCGGGCGCGACCTCGCCGAAGGCGCCGTTCCGCGCGAGGAGCCGGTGTAGGGGCGGCCCGTCCCCGATGCGGGTCAAGGTCAGCGGACCGACGAAGAGGCCGTCGTCCGCCGGGCGGCCGTCGGAGAGCGCGAGCGCCAGTCCGCCGTCGGGCGAAAGGCCCAGACCGTCGATGGGGCTGTCCGGGAGCCGGTCGACGAAGACGGTGCGTGTCGCGGACATTCCGGGGATCTCCGGCGCCACCAGCTCCAGGCGGTGCCGGCCGCGCGGCAGGCGCGCGAGGTGATCGCGGAAGACGCCGTCGGCATCGCGCCCGACCTCGGACAACCGTCGGCCGTCGAGACCGATCCGCAGGCGGGTCACGCGGTCGACGTCGACCCGCGCTTCGATCGGAAGGCTCCCGTCGGAGCGCACGAAGGCCCGGTCCGCCGGAAGGACGACGTCGATCGACGCCCGCTCGGCGCAGGCGGCGAGCGCGACCAGGAGTCCGACGGAGAGGAGGCGCCGCATCGAGCGCGAGTATACGATCGGCGTCGATGAAACGACCGAAGGGGAAGGGCGTCCCCAAGGCGGAACGGTCCGTTCGCGTGGAGAGCGCCGAGCGCGAGGACCTGCGCCTGCTGGCGATCGGCGTGGTCCTGGTCCCGGCGACGTGGCTCCTGCTCCTGGGATGGTCTCCCGGCCTCCAGATCAGCGGCCACGACGGGACCTACATCACCCTTCCGCTGGTCCGCGACATCCTGGAGCAGGACGGCGACTGGACGCGCTTCCTCTATCGCCTCAACGCGCTCGGCGGGGTCGCCGGGCATTCGATCACCGGATCGCTCCCGGTCTACCGCCTCGCCGGGCGGCTGGGTCTGTCGCCGGTGGCGTGCGCGAACCTGGTCACCTTCGTCATCCAGGTGATCGCCTCCTTCCTCGGCAGTCGCGCGACGGTCGACCTCGCCCGGTCGTGGTCCGCTCCGGACGACGCCGGACCGCCGCTCCGACCCGGGCGGGCGGCGCAGGTCGGCCTCGCCGCCGTCTTCGCCTTCGCGCCGGTGCTCGCCTGGCGCCTCGGCTACGGCCACGAGATCCTGGTGCTGGGGAGCTTCGCCTTCCTCGCGACGCTGGCGCTGCTGCTGGCGGCGGCGAACGGCCGGCTCACCGTCACGCTCACCGCGGTCGCGGCGATCGCCTACCTCCACGTGCTGCAGGCCCCCGGACACCAGATGACGCTCTACAGCGCCGTCTTCGGCGGCCCCGTCCTCCTGGCCGTCGCCGGCGCGTGGATCGCGCGCGACCGCGCCGACCCCCGCGGAGTCGCGGCGCGGGCGCTGCCGGTGCTGTTGATCGGCGCCGGCTCGGTACTGGCGTCGCTCCCCCACTTCCTGGCGATGTTCGACTACGCCCGCGGAACGGACGGCGGGCGATCGCTGGGCAGCGAGCCGGTCACCTTCAGCTATCTCACCGCCGTGTCAAGCGACTGGCTCTCGTCGATCCCGTGGTCCAAACGCTGGATCCCGTCGTCGAGGGAGCTGACCTACCACCACGAGGTGAACTTCCCGATCGGTCCGCCGCTCGTGCTGCTGGCGCTCGTCCCGTGGTGGCGGCGGTCGAGGACCCTCGCCGCGGGCCTGGGCGCCAGCGTGCTGCTCGCGGTCGTCTTCTCGATGAACGTCGCTCCGGCGTCGACGTGGCTGGCGAAGGTCTTCCCGATGCTCGACAGCTTCCGCGTGCCGGCGCGCGCCATCCTGCCGTTCGCGCTCGCGGTGCCGATCGTCGCCGGGGCGGCGCTGTTGCGACGCTTCGGGCGGTCGGCCGACGGGTGGCCGCTCGGCGCGGTCGTCGGAGGTCCGGTCGTGGCCGGCGTCCTGTTCGCCGTCTCGCCGCCGGTCCGGGAGGCCCTCGGATGGCTCCTCGCCGCCGGCGTCGTGGCGCTCCCTCTCCTCCGTCCACGCCTCGCCGACGCCCTTCCTGCCGGCGCGCTTCTCCTCGCCCTGGCCGGCGGGAGCCTCGGCGCCTTCCGAGAGCGGCTCAATCCCTATCCGACCCCCGAGATCACGACGCGGCGACCGGCGCAGATGCGCGCGGAGGCGCTGCGGCAGGAGCCGCAGCTCCGATCGCTGCTCACCCGGATCGAGCTCACCAACGACCTGCCGTCGCTGGGGACGAACACCGCCTACGCCCTCGGCCTGTCGTCCCTGAGCGGGTACGCCTTTCCGACGCGCCGGTTCCTGGAGCTCTACTTCGCCGTCCACCGGATGCCGTTCGATCCGACCTACGTCTACTTCGACTTCGGTTCGGGGCCGCCGTTCGACCTGTTCCAGCAGCTTTACAACGTCGCCTTCCTCGGGACGTTCGAGGGCAAGTCGCTCCGCCTGCGCCCGCTCGGCCCGACCGCCGGACCGGCGTGGTTCAGCGCCGCCCTCGTCCGCGAAAAGACGGTGCAGGCCCTCGCCGACCGGATGGCCTCGGCCGGGACCGGTCTCCACGCCGAGCTCGGGCGCCTGGCGCTCGTCGTCGAGGAGGACGACGCGGTCCGCGCGGCGGGGCTTCCGTCCGAGGTCTCCCCGCGCTGCGCGGAGGCGCTGGTCGACCGGGCTTCGGTCGAGCCGGACGGACAGACTGTCCGCCTGCGGGTGCGTACGCCGGAGCGTTGTCCGCTGACGGTGGCGATGAACTTCGCGAGCTTTCTCCGCGGAACGGCGACGGTCGGCGCGGAGGAGGTCCCGCTGCCGCTGCACCCCGGCTACGGCGCCTTGACGCAGGCCCTCGTCCCGGCGGGCGCGACCGAGGTGACGATCCGCCCGGTGCGCCGGCCCGGCGCGTGGACATCGATCGTCGCGGTCGCCGGGTTCGCCGCGATCGGCCTTGCCGCGTTCCTGGCGCGTCCGGGGCGCGTGGCGCCGTCACGCCAACGATCTTCGTAGGCGCCCCGACGCGGCGCCACGGGTTAGCCCGTCGGGGAATCGTCCGCGAGCGCGGCTTCGACTGCGCGCACGACGCCGGCGGCGCTCTCGCCCCGCTTCCGTCGGATCACCGGAATCCGCGAAAGTCGGGTGTACGAGCGGAGAACCGCGACCAGGGAATCGCCGTTCGGTGGCGGAAGGCCGGTATCGACCAGGATCGCGTGCGGCGCCGGTGCATTCGAGAAGAGGTGATCGAGCGCCGCGGCACCCGTGGCCACCTCGACGATCGAATGACCGGCCGATTCGAAGGCCACGCGGAGATTGCGACGCACGTCGGATCGGAATCCGACGATCAGCACCCGTCTGGGCGGAGTCTTCACGAAGTCGGGCCCCGACCTCCCGAGTGGCGGCCCGACCACCCGAATTCCTGCGGCGAGACCGCGCCGCACCCTTCGAACGACTGCCGTGTGAAACGTTGGTAACGTCCGCCCCGCGCGCAAGGTGCGGCTGGCGCCGTACCGGCGCGGTCGGTGCCGACGCCGAGGGTCTGCTATCAGCGCTCACCGGGGAGTACGTCGTCCGCGGCGGAACGGCCGAGCAGCGCGCGGGCGGTCGCAGCCGGGATCGAGGCCGTCCCCGGCTGCCTCGCCCGCTGCGACGGCAGTCCGGTGACCGTCGACATCTCCTCGGTCCCCGGCGGGAAGATGCCTTGCGCCGGGAGGCGGAGGAGAGCGGACTCGCGCTCCCGGAGGTGGTGGCGCTGTGGAGCGATCCGGGACGCGTGCCCCTGCATGAGATGGCGCACCACTGGCACGGCGGCTGCGCTCCCGCGGGGAAGGTGGAGGAGTTCCTCCGGATTCGCTATCGCTCGCTTGCCCAGCGCTGGTCCGGGGATCCGGCGACTCTCTACGCCGACGCGCTACGACGGAGGCAGGGGCATTCGCCGGAGGAGCTGGATCGGTTTCGGAACGACCTGGATCGGCGACTGGAGACGCTCGGCGTCCCCCGCCGCTACCGAGAAGATTTCCACGCGCTCGAGAACGACGGCGCCGAATACTTCGCCATCGCAATCGAGATGCTCGTCCACCAGCCGGACCGGTTCTGCGCCGCCTACCGTGCGGAGGAGATCGCGTGGCTCGCGTCCAACCTGGGCTCGTGCCTGCGCCAGCTCCCGCGCCGGGCACCTTGCTTCGACGAACGTCTTCCCGCGACCGTTCCGGCCGCGTCCACGACCGGGAACCTGGTGAGACTGCTCGACCGGCTGCGCACCGGCCCGTCGACCGACTGCATCAACCAGCCGCGCCCCTGACGCCGCCCCTCGTCGATCCGCGCGGCCGCCACGGCCGGTCGTCCTTGCCGCGCCCGCCGATCCCCGGTAGGTAGGGGCGGTGGCCGCCGCCCCCGCGCCGCTCTCCGCCGCCGCGCCGACGTCCGGCGGGTCGCTCCCGCCGGGGGAGGTCCTCGACCGGTTCATGGCGTGGGTCGCCGCGACGGGGCTCACGCTCTACGAGGCGCAGGAGGAGGCGATCCTGGCGCTGCTCGACGGGAAGCACGTCGTCCTCTCCACACCGACCGGATCGGGCAAGTCGCTGGTCGCCACCTTCCTCCACTACAAGTCGCTGTGCGAAGGGCGCCGCTCCTACTACACCTGCCCGATCAAGGCGCTGGTCAACGAGAAGTTCTTCGCGCTGTGCGAGACGTTCGGCGCCGAAAACGTGGGGATGATGACTGGCGACGCGACGATCAACCGCGACGCGCCGATCGTCTGCTGCACCGCCGAGATCCTGGTGAACCTCGCCATCCGCGAGGATCAGGTTCCGATTCACGCCGTCGCCATGGACGAGTTCCACTACTACGCCGATCGCGACCGGGGACTGGCGTGGCAGGTGCCGCTCCTGCTGCTCGAGCGGACCGAGTTCCTGCTGATGTCGGCGACGCTCGGCGACACCACCGCCATCGAGGAGGGATTGACGTCGACCACCGGTCGCGAGGTGGTCCGCGTGAAGAGCGCCGTCCGTCCGGTGCCGCTGGAGTTCGAATACCGCGACACGCCGCTGCACGAGACGATCGAGACCCTGGTGGACCAGGGACGCGCGCCGATCTACCTGGTCAACTTCACCCAACGAGCGGCGTGCGAGCAGGCGCAGAACCTCACCAGCGTGAACTTCTCCTCGCGCGAGGAGAAGGAGGCGATCCGGGCGGCCCTCGACGGAGTGCGCTTCACCACCCCCTTCGGCAAGGACTTCGCGCGCTACCTGCGCCACGGGATCGGCGTGCACCACGCGGGGCTCCTCCCGACGTACCGCCTCACCGTCGAGAAGCTGGCGCAGCAGGGGATGCTCAAGGTCGTCTCCGGCACCGACACCCTGGGGATGGGGATCAACGTCCCGCTCAAGACGGTGCTCTTCACCCAGCTCTGCAAGTTCGACGGGCAGAAGACGGCGATCCTCTCGGCGCGCGACTTCCACCAGATCGCGGGCCGCGCGGGACGGAAGGGGTTCGACGAGCGCGGCTACGTGGTGGCGCAGGCCCCCGAGCACGTGATCGAGAACAAGAAGCTGGAGGCGAAGGCGGCAGCCGGCCGGAAGGTGGTGAAGCACAAGCCCCCGACCAAGGGCTACGCCCACTGGGACCAGGCCACCTTCGAGAAACTGAAGAATCAGGAGCCGGAGCGGCTGGAGTCGCGGTTCGAGGTGACGTTCGGGCTGCTCCTCTCGATGCTCCAGGTCCCGACCGGGCGCCGCGGCGGCGGATACCGGCGGCTGGTGGAAACGATCGCGCGGTCGCACGAGCCGCCGCACGCGAAGCGGAAGGCCCGGCGCGCGGCGGCGGAGCGGTTCCGCACGTTGCGTTCGGCGCGGTTGGTCGAGGTCGACCGCGGGCAGATCCATGCCGCCCCCGACCTGCAGCGCGACTTCTCGCTTCTCCACACCCTCTCTCTCTACCTGGTCGACTCGCTGCCGCGCATCTCCCCCGAGGTTCCGACCTACGCCTTCGACGTGCTGTCGCAGGTGGAGTCGATCCTGGAGAACCCGGAGGTGGTGCTCGCCAAGCAGCTCGACCGGTTGAAGAGCCAAAAATTGGCGGAGCTCAAGGCGGCGGGGGTGGAGTACGAGGAGCGGATGGCGGAGCTGGAGAAGATGGAGCACCCCAAGCCGAACCGCGATTTCGTCTACGCCACCTTCAACGACTTCGCCGCGCGCCACCCCTGGGTCGGCGCCGAGAACATCCGCCCCAAGTCGGTGGCGCGGGAGATGCTGGAGCGCTTCGTCTCGTTCAACGACTACGTGCGCGAATACGGTCTGGAGCGCAGCGAGGGGGTGCTGCTGCGGTACCTGTCGCAGGCCTACAAGACGCTCGTGCAGACGGTGCCGGCGGTCTACCGCACCGACGAGGTGGAGGACGTGATCGAGGCGCTGCGGGCGCTGGTTCGGGGAGTGGACTCGAGCCTCCTCGACGAGTGGGCGGGGCGGGTCGAATCGGGTTCGGGAACGGGTGCGCGTTCGGCGGCGGAAACGGGAACGGTTACCGCTCCGGCCTCGGTCGCGACCGCCACCGCGGCCGCCGCTCGCCTACGCCGCCCCCTCGACCCCACCGTCGACTTCAAGTCCTTCGCCGCCCGCGTCCGCAACGAGCTGCACCGGCTGCTCAAGGCGATCGCCGACAAGGACTACGACTCCGCCGCCGCGCTCGCCGGACCCGACTGGGCCCCCTCGCGCATCGAGCAGGCGATCGCCCCCTACTTCGCCGAGCACCCCTCGATCGACCTCACCCCGGCCGCGCGCCGACCGCACAACACGCTGCTTCGCGCCGTCGCGCCGAAACGCTTCGAGGCGGTGCAGAAGATCGTCTCCCCGGACGGCGAGGCCGACTGGATGCTGGCCTGCGACATCGACCTCGCCGCGCCGCGCGCCGAAGACGAGGACGCCCCGCTGATCGCCCTGCGCCGAATCGGAACCTGACTTCGACCCGATCTTCGCCGACGCGCGTCGAAGCGCCTTCGCTAACGATCCCCGATGAGCGTCTCCACCGCCCCGCTCTCGGCGAGGTCGCGGAAGGCCCAGGTCGCACCCGCCGCCCGTAGCGCCGCCACGTCGAAGTGTCCCGTCGCCACCGCCACGCTCTCGGCGCCGATCCCGTGCGCCGCGGCGACGTCCTTGGGGGTGTCGCCGATCACCACCACCCGGCAGTCGGCGAACGGCACCCCGAGCGTCTCCGCGCCGCGCCGCGCGCCGATGCGGACCAGCTCGGTTCGGTCCTCGTGATCGCTGCCGAAACCGCCGAAGGCGAAGCGGTCGAAGATCCCCAGGCGATCGAGCTTCACGCGCGCCCCCTCGCGGATGTTCCCCGTTCCCAGCCCGAGACCGATCCCCGGACGAGAGGCCGCCGCGTCGAGCGCCGCCGCCATCCCGTCGTGGAGCCGGTAGACCGTCGCGCGCGCGACCTCGTCCCGCAGGCATTCGAGGTAGGGCTCGAGCACGCGATCGATCTCCTCCTCGCCGGCCGCGGGTCCCATCGCCGACAGTCCTCGCCGGACGATCGCCCGGTCGGTCATCCCCGAAAAGTCGAACGACAACGCGTCCGCCCTCCCGAAAAGCCGCTCGAACACCCGCACGATCGCCTTCCGCCCCGCCCCGCCGGTGGTGATCAATGTCCCGTCGATGTCGAACAAGAGAACCGTGGGTCGCATCGGGTCGATCCTCGCGCAGCCGGTGTCAGGGCTCAAGGCGTCGGGTGCATCACGTCGACAATGCCCTTCGGTATGATCCGGTTCCGCACCCCGGAGGCCCCGATGTCGCTCGACGTTTCGCAAACGACCGCCCGCTACACCTACGGCACCTGGCGCTTCCAGCGCGACTGGCGGCCGCTGCACGTCACCCGGGCGGAGGGGTGCTGGTTCTGGGACGCCTCCGGGAAGCGCTACCTCGACCTCTCCTCGCAGCTGGTCTGCAACAACCTGGGACACCAGAACCCGGCGGTGATCGAAGCGATCTGCGCCCAGGCGCGGGAGCTCGCCTTCGTCAGCCCCGCCTTCGCCTGCGACGTCCGGGCGAAGCTTGCGCTCAAGCTTCTCGAGGTCATGCCCCGTGGGTTGGAGAAGTTCTTCTTCACCACCTCGGGAACCGAGGCGAACGAAGCGGCGATCAAGATCGCGCGCCTCTACACCGGCAAGCACAAGATCGTCGCCCGCTACACGAGCTACCACGGCTCCACCGCCGGATCGATCGCCGCCACGGGGGACCTGCGGCGCTGGTACGTCGAGCCGGCCGGCAAGATCGACGGCGTCGTCTTCGGGCCGGAGGTGAACTGTTACCGCTGTCCGCTCGGTCGGACCTATCCCGAGTGCGGCACCGCCTGCGCCGACTACCTCGCCTACATGATCGACCACGACGAGAACGTCGCCGCGGTCATCGTCGAGCCGATCGTCGGGACCAACGGCGTGCTCGTACCGCCGAAGGAGTACCTGCCGAAGCTGGCGGCGCTGGCCAGGAAGCGGGGCGTGCTGCTGATCGCCGACGAAGTGATGAGCGGCTGGGGGCGGACCGGTTCCTGGTTCGCCGTCGACCACTGGGGGGTGGTCCCCGACATCCTCACCACCGCCAAGGGGATCACCGGCGCAGCGGCGCCGCTGGGCCTGGTCGCCACCTCGAAGGAGATCGCCCGCCACTTCGACGACCACTTCTTCGCCCACGGGCACACCTACGAGGCGCACCCGCTCACGCTCGCCCCGGCGATCGCCGCCATCGACGAATACCGGCGGCTCGGGCTCCTCGACCGCGCGCGGACGACAGGGGAGGTCCTGGGCGCGAAGCTCAAGGGACTCATGGCGAAGCACCCGTCGATCGGCGACGTGCGCGGGATGGGGCTGTTCTGGGCAGTCGACCTGGTGAAGGACCGGGCCACCCGCGATCCGTTCAACACTCCGCAGGACAAGGCGGCTCGCGCGCCGCTGGTGGTCGATGCCGTTACCGCCGACTTGATGAAGCGCGGCGTCTTCGCGATGGGATGGGTGAGCCATCTGGTGGTGGCTCCGCCGCTGATCGTCGACGAGGCGCAAATCGACCTCGCCATCGCCGCGCTCGACGAA
>CAYJRR010000032.1:0-38466 GCA_964372275.1 uncultured bacterium | reverse complement strand
ACCAAGGGCGGCAACCGCACCGCGACCGCCGGGGGCGGCGCGGTCAGCGTTCCCGCGTGGGCGACCAACCTCTCGAAGGGCCCGCCGGACGAGGCGGGACAGACGATCTCGTTCGTCGTCACGCCGAGCAACGCCGGTCTGTTCGACGTCGCGCCCGCGATCGACGCCAGCGGAACGCTCACCTTCACCCCGTCGGCGTCGACCGGGATGGCGGTCGTCACGGTGCGCGCCCAGGACGACGGCGGAACGGCCAACGGCGGGCAGAACACGAGCGCGACCCAGACTTTCACCATCTCCGTCACGGCGCCGGCGATCGCCGAAGCGGATGCGGAGCGAACGATCGATATCGCCGGCGGCTCCTACGGCTGGCATTCGCTCTGGATCGGCCGTGGCGAGCGGCAGGCCTCCGGGCCGGCGGCCGGCGTGGAGCAAGCGACCGGGGTGTTGTCGGCGACAGGCCCGGCGCCGGCGGAAGGCCCGGTGCCGGCGGAGCCGGTGGACGGCGCGGTGGTCCGGACCCCGGGACCGGCCTTCGCGATCATCGGTCCGGCCGGGACGTGGCGCCGGTTCGAATTCCTGGTGGTGAACGCCCTTGAAGAGGAGGTCGCGTCCGGATTCGTCGACGGGACGGGATCGCCGCGAATCCCCTTCTCGCTCGACGGCCTCCTCCTTCCGGACGGCGTCTACGCCTGGTCGGTTCGGGAGCACCCCGCCGCCGAGGATCGAGCGAGCGGGGAGCCGGGACCGTGGTCGGAGCCGGCGACCTTCCGGGTCGACACCTCCGACGGTGGTGCCGGCTGTCGGGTCGGCGCGGCGGCCACCGGGGGGGCCGGTTCGGCCGGCTGGCCGGGCTGGGTCCTCGGAGCGGCCCTGGTGCTCCTCCGGACCGTTTCCCGAGCCCGTCGCAAGCCCTCGGGCGTGCCGCCGAGCGATTGCGCCCCGACGAACGCCGCGTGACTGTACGGTCCCGGCCCGGGCCGTAAAAAAACTCTACACACAGGCTGTGGATAACTCTGTGGGTAGACGGTGAATCGTACCGAAGGCCGGATTCCATCAGGATTTTCCGGCGTTGGGCGCCCGTCCCGACACGCGGAAAAGCTTGACCCGTGGCACATCTAGTGCAGAATCCCGCGGCCGCATTTTGAGGCGACGGAGAGTCGAATGACCGGTGACCAGCGTCTGATCGTGAAGCTCGAGCAGGTGTCCGCGGCGATCGACGCCGATCGCCTCCTGGCGGCCTATCACCAGCTCGACGAGATCGTCGCGGAGCTCGACCTCGCCAGCCGCGACGCCCATCGGCCTCCGGCCCACGACCGCCGGGAACGGGAGCGCGGGATCCAGGCGGCGCATCGTGTGGCCGGTTCGGCGCACGGACCGGCGCACTCCGGTTCGGCGCTTGCGTCCACGGCGCCGGCCGGCGTCGTGCACGCCGGTCCGACCCTCGCGGGCGCCGCCCGTCCGCGCTCGCGCATCGCGGCGGCGGGGTAGCGGCCCCGTGTCCTGCAAGACGCCCCACCCCGCCGATTCGCCGGCGCTGGTCCAGCTGCCAGCGCGGCGAGATGAGCCTGCGCCGATTCGTGCGCCACGGCGCGACGGAGCCACGGGCCCACGCGAGACCCGCGCTCCGTCTTCGTTCCGCATCCGTCTCCTCTATCGCTGCGAGGACGCCTCCGCGGGGGACTTCTTCGCGAGGATGACCCCGCTGGGCTTGGGCTACATCAACGCCGCGCTGCGCGCCCGGGGCTACGACTGCGCCATCGGAAACCTGTCGGGTCGTCCCTGGTCCGAAGTGCGGGACTATCTCGCCCGCGAGCGGGCCGAGTTGGTCGGGATCACCGTCTACACCTTCAACCGGGGCGTCTCGTGGCGGCTTGCGCGGATGGCGAAGGAGGCGCGGCGCGACACGACGGTCGTCGTCGGAGGTCCGCACGTCACGCCGCTCGCGACGACCGTCCTCGAACACCATCCGGAGGTCGACGTGGTGGCGCTGGGCGAGGGGGAGGTCACCGCGGCCGACCTCGCCGATGCTCTTCGCGCGGGTCGCCCCCTTTCCGGCGTCGACGGGATCGTCCATCGCCTCGACGGCCGCCCCGCCGCCACCGTGCCGAGGGCCGCGATCGCCAACCTCGATCACCTGCCCCATCCCTCGCGCCACTACGATGCGTTCGGGGTCGACCGGGCGGCCCAGCTCCAGTACGTGCTCACCAGCCGTGGATGCCCGGCCGTCTGCACCTTCTGCGACTCGCCGATGTTCTGGGGACGCGCCGTCCGCTACCGCTCTCCGCAGGACGTCGTCGACGAGCTGCGCTTCCTGCGGGACACCGTCGGCCTGGTCTACGTCTCGTTCCGCGACGACACCTTCACCGCCGATCCGACGCGCGCGATCGAGATCTGCGATGCCATCCGCGAGTCGAAGCTCTACCTGCTCTGGGACTGCCAGAGCCGTGTGAACTGCATCGATCCGCCCCGCCTGCAGGCGCTGCGACGAGCCGGCTGCGGGCACATCCAGTACGGCGTGGAGAGCGGCAGCCCGCGCGTGCTCCGGTCGCTCGCCAAGGGGATCTCCCTCGATCGCGTGCGCGGGGCGATCGCCGACTCGCGCGAGGTCGGCGTGATCCCGTCGATCTATCTGATCACCGGCGTCCCCGGCGAGGAGGAGTCGGACGTCGAGCAGACGCTCGCGGTGATCCGGGAGGTCGGCGCCAACGACGGGATCGTCTCCAAGCTGTCGGTCTATCCCGGGACCGGCGTGTGGGAGGAGTACGCCAGGGAACGAGGCCTCGACGACCGGTTCTGGGAGACCGACCGGCGCGGAAGCGTCTGGGCCCGCGACGACCGTTTCGGCGACCGGGCTCAAGCGCGGATGCTGGCCGAGATCGCGCGCGTCGGTCGCGCGCGGCGCTTCGGTCCGGCCGACTTCGCCGCCCACCGCGCGCGCGGCGGGGAGGCGTTCGCGACCGACCTCCACGAGGGTTGGTGGCACGAGGAACGGCGCGACTTCGCGGCGGCCCGGGCGGTGTACGAGCGACTCCGGCGCCGCGAGCCGGACAACTTCTGGGCTCCGCTTCGGCTGGGCAACGTCCTGCGCAAGGAGGGGCGCCCCGAGGCCGCCCTCTCCCTGTACGACCGGGTGGTCGAGCTCCTTCCGCGATACGCCGGCGCTCATGCGGTGATTGGAAAGGCGTGGCTCGAGGCCGGCCATCCGGCGGACGCGCGTCGCGCCTTCGAGCGAGCGCTCGCGCTCGACCCCGAAGAGGTCGACGCCACCGAGGGGCTCCGGGCGGCGGATCGGCGCACACGGACGATGTCCCGGCCGCCGCGCACGGCACGACCGTCGCTCGCCTCGCGACGGGCCCTCGATCGGACGGCGTCTTTCGAACCACCCGCCTAACGTGGCCGGGACGCCACGAAAGATCCGCTTCATCGTGGAGCGCGCCGACGCGGGGCGGCGGCTCGACCAGGTTCTCGCGGCGCGCGTGCCGGGGCTCTCGCGGAGGCAGGCGCGGGTGCTGCTCGACCTGGGCGGCGTCTTCGTCGATCGCGCGCGGGTGAAGGTCGCCGGGCGGACGATGCGCGCCGGCCAGACGGTCGAGGCGGTGGTCGGATCGGTTCTCGCCCGCGCGACCGCCGCCGTCGGCGGCGCCGCCCGCGCCCGCGACGAAGCGAAGCTGCCGTCCTTCCGCGTCGTCCTGGAGGACGACGACCTGGTCGTCGTCGACAAGCCGTCGGGGCTCCTGGCCGCGCCGACGCCGGAGAGCGACCGCAACAACCTGGCCGACCTCCTCGCCCGCCGCGGGCTCGCGCCGAAGGAACGCCGCGAACGCGCCCCGCGCCGCGCGATCTTCGTCGTGCACCGGATCGACCTGGAGACGAGCGGGTTGTTGGTCTTCGCCAAGAACGACGATACCAACCGGGCCCTCGCCGCGCTCTTTCGCGACCACCGCCTGACGCGGGAGTACCGAGGCGTCGTCGTCGGGCGCTTCCCGGAGACGATCGCGTCGATCGATCGGCCCCTCTCCGGGCGCCGCGCCATCACCCATCTCGCCGTCGAGGAGCGCTTCGGGGAGCGGGCGACGCTCCTCCGTGCGCGCCTGGAGACCGGCCGCACCCACCAGATCCGGCTGCACGCCCTCTCGGTCGGCCACCCGGTCCTCGGCGACCGGCGCTACGGCACGCAGACAGCCTTCGATCCGCCGAGAATGGCGCTGCACGCGACGCGGCTGGCCTTCGAGCATCCCCGCACCGGAGAGAAGGTCGATCTCGAGAGTCCGCTGCCGGCGGATCTCACCACGTGGATCGAAACGCTGCGTTCGGGATCACCACGGCGGTGACCGCGTCCGGGGTCGCGGTCGCAGCGGAGGCGGTTCCCGCGGCCGAATCCGAGGGATGGCCCTTCTGCGAAGAGTTCGACAGCGGGGTCATCCCTCGGCCACGGGAACGGCCTCGGTCGCGACCGCCACCGCGGACGCCGCTACGTTAGGTCCCCGCGGATCCTGCGGTGGCCAGGGCCGCGGCCCGCCGCTTGGCGACGAGCTTTCCGACGCCGAACGACACGGCCCCGGCGGCTACCAGCAGCGGGATCGCCACCAGCGGCCGGTAGAAGAACCACGCGATGCCGATCGTCCCGGCAGAGAGCGGTACGGCGATCAGGAAGGCGACCAGTCCGGTCCCGGCGCGCACCACCGAGCCGACGAACGGGATCAGGTCGGCGACCACCGCCAGCGGTCCACTGAACATCGCGAGCCCGATCGCCATCAGCAGGAATCCGCCGCCGCGGAGCAGCCAGGTGAAAAACGTATTCTCTCGTTGAGCGGCGTCGAACATCGAGGAGGCCGGAACCGTGCCCAGCGTCAGGAGCTCGATCTCCCGCCCGTTGGAGCTCGTCCACGGGACGAAGCCGGTCGCCGACTGCCGCGCCACCAGGCTGACCTCGGTCGGCGCGGTCTTGTAGAAGGAGACGTTCAGATCGCCGATCGCCGGCTGGCCCGGATTCTCCCCGAGGTAGAGCCCGCTCCCCTGGATCCACGGCTTGCGACCGAGCCTCTCCCGCAGCGCCGGAAGGGTCGAGGCGTCGACCGCGACCAGCTCGGGCTTGTCGATCTTCCCCTTGAGCGAGTCGGAGAGGCTGAAGGCGCCGAGGGTCACGCCGGCCGCCTGCCAGCGCGTTCCGGGGTAGTCCATCCGCGAGGGGTTCTCGTGCCCCGCCGGTTCCTCGAAGTCGCTCGAGTCGACGACGTCGTCACGCCACTCCTTGGAGTACGAGTAGGTGGTCACCGTCTCCTCGCCGCCCCCCAGCTTCTTCCGGGTCTCGGACTTCGAGGACTCGGTCCACTGATACATCGAGACCCGCCGCTCCAGGCGGATGGCGAGCGCGGCGACACCGAAATCGGGGTCGGACAACGTCTCGTTGGTCGTCGCCTTTCCCGACACGTGCACCAGTTTCCCGTCGTTGCCCGGATCGACCTGTTCCGCGGAGACCGAGGCGACCGCGGCGGCCCCCTCGTTCAGGCTCTTGTAGGTCTTGATCGACCGGCCTTCGTTCCACCACAGCAGGGGAAAGCTCCCGACGAACAGCACGAGGCCGACCACCGCGCCGCCGACCGACGACGCCACCCGCTGTCCCCACGACTTGTGCGTCACCCGCACCACGCGATCCGCCATCGGTCCTCCTTCGCCCGCGCGCCCCATTCTCGCGGTCGGACGTTACCGCCGTTTCGACTCGGTCCTTGCCTTCCCCAGGATCCGCGCCACCGACCGCCGGTCGATCCTGGGATCGACCTTGTTGGCCAGGGCGATCATCCGCCTCGACAGGCAACGGTAGATCTCCTCGGTGTCGCCGTCGAGTACACGCAGGTGCCCGGCGACGGTCGCCGCGTCGCCGCGCGCCACCGGTCCGGTCAACCCCCGCGAAGGGCCCAGCCGCGAGACCGAGTCGACCGACCCGCGCACCAGCGGCGCCAGCGCCGCCAGCGCCAGGCGTCGCGGGATCCCGGCCCGGCGCATCACCTCGGCGGCGGCGTCGATCAGCGCCACCGAGCAGTTCGCGGCCAGGACGGCGCCGGCGTGGTAGCTGGCGCGGGCGTCCGGCGGAACGCGGAGCGCCCAGCCGCCGGCGGCGCGCGCCAGCCGCCCGGCCGCGTCGAGCGCCTTGCGGGTCCCGTCGACGGCGAACGCCGCCCCCGGCAGGCGCCGCAGCCCTTCCTCCGGCGAGGCCACCGCCATCAGCGGGTGGAGCGTCCCGACCTGCGCCCCCTTCTGGCGAAGCACCGCGAGCGCGTCGGCGGTGTGGTAGCCGCTGGTGTGCAGCACCACCTTCCCCCGCCAGTCGACGCGCGACCGGGAGAGGCGCGCCACCACCGCCGGAAGGGCGTCGTCGACGACCGCCAGCACCACCCACCGCCCGACCGTCGCCGCCAGGGCGAAGTCGTTCGTCGATCGCTTCACCGACGAGAACTCCGCCGCCGCGCGTGCCCGCGCCGCCCGGCGGCTGGCGAAGATCGCGACCGTCTCGCCGCCGTCAACCCACAGGCGCCCGAGCGCCGAGCCGACACGGCCGGCGCCGAGGATGGCGATCGGGACTGCCGGCCTCACGCCGCCCCCTTCATGAGAGCCCCCCCACGCCGTCGACCGCGCGATGCTTCCCCGTCTCCCGGACCACGCGCGAGGCCGCGATCCGGGGATCGTGCTCGTAGAACAACCAGGCGTTGCGGCCCGCGATCCCGTCGAGGAGCGCGCGCTTCTCCTCCAGGCTCGTCGACGCGCGGAGGTCGTAGGCGGCGATCCACGGAAGCGGGACGTGGGAGCTGGTCGGCACCAGGTCGGCGGTGTACCACAGCTCGACCGGATCGCCCGACTCGTCCTCGCCGACCACCCGGACGAGCTGCATCCCCTCGGTGTGTCCGTCCGAAACCACCGCCTGCACCCCGGGGAGAATGTCGCACGGCCCGTCCCGCAGGACGAACCGGTCGGCCTCCGCCAGCGGCTCGAAGTTTTCCGGCCGGTAGCTCGCCCGCTCGCGGTCGTTCGGCCGGCGTGCCCACTCCAGGTTGCGGCGCTGCAGGTGGTAGCGCGCGTTCGGGAACGACGGGACGAGCCGGCCATCGCCGTCGGCCCGCGTCGCCCCGCCGGCGTGGTCGAAATGGAGGTGGGTGAGGATCACGTCGGTGACCGAGTCGGGGTCGATCCCCGCCGCGGCGACCGCGCCGCGCGCCCCGCCGGGGACGGTTCGCAAGTCGAACCGGTCGCGCTCGGTCTCGGTCCACTTCTCCCCCAGCCCGGTATCGACCAGCACTCGCCGGTTCATCCCTTCGAGGTAGAGACAGCGCGCGGCCAGCTCGATCCGGTTCCGCTCGTCGGGCCGATCCCCCTTTTCCCACAGCACGCGGGGGACCGTGCCGAACATCGCCCCGCCGTCGAGCCGGAGCGTCCCGGTGTCGATCGATCGGACGAGGTAGGGACCGATCCTCACGCCAGGAGCTCCGCGAGCTGCGCAGCAAACTCCCCTTGCGTCAGGACGCGGTCGCAGCCCGCCGCCTTCGCCGCCTCGATTGTGGCGAGCGCGGTGTGGCGGCAATAGCCGACGACCTCGACCGACCGCAGCGCGGGATCGGCTTTGATTTCGCGGACGGCGTCGATCGCACGGGGCCCGGCCAGGTCGACGAGCAATCGCCGCGCGCCGGAAGCGCGGAGCTGGTCGATGAGGGGCACGTCGCGCCGGGCCCGCGCGACCGGGCCCTCCGCTGGGAGACCCGACGGCGGGGCGCCCGTCGAGCCGGGTGCGGACGGCGCCGCCGCGAGTGCCGCGTCGATCTTGGACGAGAAGAAAAGGTCGGTGATCGCGACCAGGACCCGCGGGGCACGCGAGACGCCCGCCTCCGAGGGTCGCGTGCGCGGATCGTTCACGTCGACGCGATCTCCAGCCGCACGGACCGCTCCGCCGACTCCCCGGGCGAAAGCGCCACCGGCCAGGTCGGGACGAGACAGGATCCCTGGTAGGTGGCTTCGAAGCCCCCTTCCGACTGGGAAACGGTCTCCACCGGATGCCGCCACAGCGCGCGCGTCGGCGAGAAGCGGAGCATCACCCGGATGCCGCTCCATTCGTCGACCAGGTCGATCGCCTCGGCCCCGTCGAGGCTGCCTTCGCTCGCGAGACGCCGGTCTTCGAGCGTGCGGTCCGGGACGTCGTAGTAGCGATCGGGCGCGTTTCCGGCCAGGAGCGACAGGTTGAGCTCGGTCGCGAAGAGGAGTTGCGCCGGGAACTCCCCGCGGTTGACGAGCCGGTAGTGCACCTCGACCGAGGGACTCCGCCGGGAGAGATGGTAGGTCTTGGTCAGCTCGATCGGCAGGCGACGGCCGCCGCTCGCCTCCGCCTCCGTCCGCCGCGAGAGCGCGACGGTGCAGGTTTCGAGCGTCCCGCCGAAGTCGCGTCGGTCCAGGCGATACCGGCTGCCCGCGAGCCACGCCGTCTCGTGGTAGCGCTGGCCGGCGAACCGTTCCAGCGTCGTGTCGAGCGCGAGCAGGTGGTCGAGGAAGGAGTGGCGGAGGTAGCGGTCGTAGACGAGCCGCTTGGCCAACCCCGGCTCCTTCACCCGCACCCGATCGTGGATCGTCTTCGGCGGACCGCCCGTGTCCGACGTCCCTTCGGCCTCGGCCAGCTTCGCGTGGTAGGGCTCGACGCGGCGCGCGAGCAGGTTCGAGAGATGGAACGCCTTCTTCGTCAGGTCGAGCTCGACCAGCGAGCCGCCGTAGTCCGGCGCCAGGAAGGCGTTGAGCTCGTTGCCGGTGATCGCGATCTCGTCATGCCCGTCGCGGTCCAGGTCGACGATCTCGTGCTCCAGGTGGTCCTCGCGCGACCGGAGCGTCTCCGCAACCACCCGGCCGGCGCGGATCAGGTTCGAGAAGTTCTCGTGACGGATGTAGTTGAGGTAGAGACCGCCGAACAGCCCGTGCCAGTAGCCGCAGTTGCACTGCGCCCGCCACAGATCGCGCAGCATCTCCGGGGGTGAGCCGGCGGCGGCCACCACCGCGGCGTCCCCGCCCATCGCCTTGGCGACCTGGCCGGAGACGTGCGCGGCGCGCTTGGCCATCCAGTTCGACTCGGGATATTTCACCAGGAAGTTCGGCCAGAACCCGCCGCGAACGAACGGCTTCGCCGCCCCACCTTCGTGCACCGCCCGCTCGTACTCGGGGATCCGTTCGGCGGGGAGCGCCCACTCCATCATCTCGTCGTAGGAGGCGGTCGGGAGGTAGAGGCGTCCGGTCGGCGCCGACGCGGCGAAGTGTTCGCCCAAGGTCCGGGTGTGCAACCAGTCGGCGTTGTCGGTCAGCGCCTGGAAAAAGCGTGCGAGCCACGATTCGTCGAACACCCAGCGGTAGGTGTCGGGCCACAGCCCGAACTTCTCCCCGTCGTCGGCGTAGGTCACGGCCGGCACCGGCTGCCCTTCGGACGGCTCGCGCGCGACGCTCCGCAGGTAGTCGATCACCTCGGCCGGCGGCGCGAACGGGATTTTGTAGCGGAGGTTCTTGTCGATCGGATAGACGCCGATCGCCTCCCCCTCACGCTCGGTGAGGTAGTAGCCGACCATCTGGTCGTCCCGGAGGCCCGCCGCGCGGAAGTGCGTGTCGTCGAGCACGGTGAAGCGGAGGTCGGCCCGGCGCACCACGCGCGGAAGCGTCGGATCCCAGACCCGCTCGGCGAGCCACAGGCCCGTCGGCCGCACCCCCAGCCGCGCCTCGGTCCACGCCGACATGCGCTTCAGCTGCCCGACCGCGTCGCGCTCGTGGAGCATGGGGAGGATCGGCTCGTAGAAGCCGCCACCGAGGATCTCGACGCGTCCCGCCGCGACCAGTGCCCGAAGGAGATCGAGGTAGCCGGGCTCGTTCGCCTCCAGCCACTCCAGGAGCGGGCCGGAAGTGTGGATCGACGCCTTCACCTTCGGATACTGGGCGAAGACGTCGAGGAACGGGCGGTAGCAGCGGTCGTAGGCGTCGCGGAAGACGTGACCGAAGTTCCCGACCGGCTGATGGTCGTGGATCCCGAAGAGGAGGTCGACCTGGCGCATGCTTCTCGTCCCGGCCTTCTATCAGATCTCGAGGACGTGGTCCGCGAGTTTCCGATGCGCGACCCGCCCGGTGAGGTGGACGATTTGCAAGTCCTCCCCCAACGCCTTGAGCAGGTGCGAAACGACGGCCAGCGGCCGGTCCGGGAGCTCGAAGGGATCGTCGAGGAGGACGAATCCGCGCCGTTCGCCGCGCGCCTCCAGCTCGAACAGCGCCATCCGCAACGCGAGGAAGGCCACGTCCTTCGACTCGGGATCGAGCTTCTCGTAGGGGACCGGGCCGCGGCCGTTTCCGCGCAGCGCGACTCGGCCCTCCGGGTCGAACGTCCCCTCGGCGAACCGGCCGCCGGACAGCGCGCGCAACGTCTGCGAGTAGGCCTCCTGCACCGTCCGCAGCAGGCGCTCCGGGTCGGCGCGGCGCGCATCGCACCAGGCGTCGACGACGCGCGCGATCGGATCGCCCGCGACCGCCGGCCCCTCGGCTTCGGTCGCCTCCGCGTCCGGGCTGAACAGCCGCTCGCGGCTGCGCGGGCGCCGCCCCTCGGCACGCGCCAGCTCTCGGTCGAGCCGCTCGATCTGCGCTTCGAGGAGGTGGGTGTCGGTCGCCGCCATCCCGGCCAGCTCCGCGATGCGGGCGTCCAGGCGCTCGGTCTCGGCGATCCGCTCCTTGCGGCCCGACTCCAGGGCCGTCACGCCGCCGGACGGCACGAGCGACGTCATCTCCTTGGAGAGCTTCCCGTCCTCCGCCGCCAGCTTGTCCCGCCGCTCGGCCGCCTCCTTCAGCTCCCACGGATCGTCGACGAGGTACTCGCGCATCAGCCCCCGCACCACGCCGGTCTCCATCTCCCGCTTCCGGTCGAGGACGGCGATCTGTTCCAACGTCGCGTCGAGCGCCTTGCGGAGGACGTCGCTCTTCTCTTTCGCCCGGAGAAAGACCCAGATGCCGCGGTAGGACGCCAGCGCCAGGCCTCCCAGCAGCAGGATCGCCCCCAGGTTGAAGAACTGGATCCCCGCGGCGACCATCCCCAATCCGACCACGAACGACGCGAGTCCGCCGTCGAACGGAAGGTCCTTGTTGAGGATGGTGGTGAGGATCTTCGCCGGCGAGGTGAGCCGCATGTCCTTCAGGCTGTAGGGGGCGGGGATCAGCACGTCGAGCCCCTTGCGCGCCTCGTCCTCCCTCGCTTTGAGCTGTCCCCGTTCCGCCTCGTAGGTCTTCTCGAAGCGCTTGAACTGGTCGATGCGCGCGTCGATCCCCGGCGGAAGCGGGGAGGCGTGGGCCATCGGCTTGAGCTCCTTCCGGATCTCCGCCAGCCGAACCTCGATCTCCCGGGCCCGCTGGATCTTCTGCTCCACCTCGAACAGCTCCGAGCGCGCCTCGTCCTGCCGGAGCTCGCTCGACTTGAACTCCTGGCAGCTGCGGTACTGCGACAGGAGGGCGTCGAAGCGCGCCCGGTTCTTCGCCACGCCGGCGACCTTGATCTCCGCCTCGAACGCGTCGTCGAGCGGCTCCGCACCCCCGGCCACGGCGTCGGTCCCCTCGCCCGAGGACGACGGCAGGTCGGCGCGACGCAGCGACAAGAGCCTGTCCACCACCGGCCCTCGCGGGAAGCGCGCCTCGCCGTCGAGCCACCGTTCGATCTCGGCGGCGTCGCTCATGCGGAGGTCGAACCGCTTCTCGGCGGCGATGTACTGCGAGAGCGTCGTCTGCCCCGCCTTGTAGTCCTTGAGGACCCGGAACAAGCCGCCGTCGAGTTGGAGGCTCAAACCTGCGCGGCAGGCCGCCTGTCCGCCGGGAAGGAGCGACCTGAACCCCTCCGATTCCCCCTCGGAGGCCCCGGCGAACAGGAGCGATTTCAAGACGTCGTAGAGGGTCGATTTTCCCGAGGAGCTCAGGCCGAAGACGACGTTGTAACCCGGGCCGAAGGAGAAGCGCCGGATCTCGCCGAACCGGCGGATCCCCTGGACCACCACCTCCGAAACGAAGGCGCCCGACTTACGCGGAGTCGCGTCGGCCACGGTCGGCGATCATAACCCAACGGCGCGACGACTACGCCTTCGCGACCTCGGCGGCCGGGGGCTCCGGGCTTTCCATGCCGGGCGCTTCGGGGGTGCCTTCCTCGACGATCAGCCGCTGCTTCTCGCGGATCTTCGCCGCCTTCCCCTTCAGGTCGCGCACGTAGTAGAGACGCGAGCGGCGCACGCCGCCGGAGGTCATCACTTCGACCTTCTCGATGTAGGGGGAGGAGAGCGGAAAGGCGCGCTCGACCCCCACGCCGTAGGAGATCTTGCGCACGGTGAAGGTGGCGCCCGAGCCGCCGCGGCGCTTGCGCATCACCACCCCCTGGAAGACCTGGATCCGCTCCTTGTCCCCTTCCTTGATCTTCACGTGCACGCGCACCGTGTCCCCCGGACGGAAGTCGAGCTCGGAGCTCGGCTTCTGGTGCTTGCGCTCGACGTTGCGGAGGAGATCGCCCAACGCTCGTCGCGGGGACGAGGCGGGCGCGGACTTGGTCGATTCGGCGGCGGACATGGCGTACACGTTCCCCGGTTTACGGTTCGAAAGTCTGGTCGATCTACTTCAATTTGCGCGCTTCGTCCAGCAGCATTCGATCCGCCCCGGTAAGCAAGCCCTCGCGCTCCGCCGCTTCGACCAGGTCGGGACGCAAGGCCACCGTGCGACGCAGCGACTCGAGCCGCCGCCACCGCCGGATCGCCTCGTGATCGCCGGACGTTAGAACCTCCGGAACCCCCCTCCCCCGGAACTCCCGCGGCCGGGTATAGCGGGGGGCCTCGAGCAGGCGTGAAGGTCCCCCGAAGCTCTCCTCGGCCGGGCTTTCGACGTTCCCCAAGACCCCCTCGAGCAGCCGCGCCACCGCGTCGATCACCACCAGCGCCGCCGGCTCTCCGCCCGAGAGGACGACGTCGCCCACCGACAGCGTCTCGTCGACGAAGTCGCGGATCCGCTCGTCGAACCCCTCGTACCGGCCACAGACCAGCGCCAGGCCCGAGGCCGGCCTGTTGCCCGCGGCCGTCGTTTGGGCCTCCGCCGCGAGACGCTCGGCGTAGGCCTGATCGAACCGCCGTCCGCTCGGGTCGAGCAGGATCACGCGCGAGGCGCCGTCGGCGCGGGACGCTTCGATCGCCGCCACCACCGGCTCCGGCTTCATCACCATGCCGGCGCCGCCGCCGAACGGCACGTCGTCGGTCCGGGCGTGCTTGTCGGTGGCGTAGGCGCGGATGTCGCGCAGCCGAATCTCGACCAGACCCCGACCGGTCGCCCGGCCGAGGATCGTCTCGCGCAGCGGGCTTTCGAAGAAGCCGGGGAACAGGGTGAGAACGTCGACGATCATAGATCGAGGAGCCCGTCGGGAGGGCAAAGCACCACCTCGCGCCGGTCGTGCCGGACCTCGCGGACGATCCCTTCGACGCACGGCACGAGCGCCGAGCGGCCGCCGGGCCGTCGCAACCGGAGCAGCGGCTGCGCTCCGGCGTCGAGGACGCCGTCGATCTCGCCGAGCGCCCGCCCGCCGACGTCGAGGGCGGCGTAGCCGATCACGTCGCCGAGGTAGAACTCCCCCCTTCCCAGGGGCGGCAGCACCGCGCGATCGATCGCGACCTCGAGCCCCCGGAGCGCCTCGGCGTCGCTCCGGCTCTCGACCCCCGCCAGGCGGACCAACCACCCCGTGCCGTGGGGCCGAGCGCCGTCCACCGCGCGTCCCGGTCCACCTCCGATGACCAGCGCCACTCCGGGACGGATCGCGACCGACGCCGGATCGAACGTCTCGATCCGGACCTCTCCCCGGATCCCGTGCGCCCCCTTCACGTAGCCGATGCGAAGGCCTGCGGCCGGCTTGGGGCCGCCCGGATCAGGCCGCGGCGGCCTTCGCACGGTCGAGCAACTGGCGAACGGTCTCGCTCGGAAGCGCCCCGGCCTTGAGCCAGTGGTCGACGCGCTCCTTCTTGAGCTGGATCTCGGTCTCCTTCCCCTTGTGCACGGGGTGGTAGGTGCCGACGATCTCGATGAACCGGCCGTCGCGCGCGCGCGACTCGTCGGCGACGACGATGCGGTAGTAGGGGTTCTTGTGCGACCCGACGCGGGTCAAACGGATCTTTGCGGCCATCGAACGTTCCTTCCTTCCTTAGAGTCCCGGTACCAAACCCTTCAAGGCGCCAAGGCCCCCTCGGCCCAGGCGCTTCATCAACTGCTGCGTGGCGTCGAACTGCTTCACCAAGCTGTTCACGTCCTGCACCGTCGTGCCGGAGCCCATCGCGATCCGCTTGCGGCGCGAGCCGTTCAGGAGCTGGTGGTTGCGGCGCTCGAGCGGCGTCATCGAGTGGATGATCGCCTCCGCCTTCTTGAGTTGCGACTCCGCGCCCCCCATCTCCTTCATCATCTTCGAGATCTGCCCCATCCCCGGCATCATCCCCAGGATCGACTCCAGCGAGCCCAGCTTCTTCATCGCCTTCATCTGCGCCAGGAAGTCCTCGAGGGTGAACTTCGCCTCCTTGATCTTGCGAACCTGGTCGAGGGCCTCCTTCTCGTCGATCGGGCCCAAAGCCGCCTGCGCCTTCTCCGCCAGCGACAGCACGTCCCCCATCCCGAGGATCCGCTGCGCCATGCGATCGGGATGAAACGTCTCCAGGGCGTCGAGCTTTTCGCCGACGCCGACCAGCTTCACCGGCTTGCCGGTCACCGCCTTGATCGAGAGCGCCGCCCCCCCGCGCGCGTCGCCGTCGAGCTTGGTCAGCACCACTCCGGTCAGCCCGACCGCCTGGTCGAACCGCGTGGCGGTGGAGACGGCGTCCTGGCCGGTCATGCTGTCCGCGACCAGCAGCACCTCGCGCGGCGAGACCCGATCGCGCATGCGGGTCAGCTCGTCCATCAGCTCGGCGTCGACCGCCAGGCGGCCGGCGGTGTCGATCAGCACCAGGTCGTAGTTGAGCCGCGCCGCCTCCGCCATCGCCCGCGCGCAGATCTCGACCGGATCGTCGGCGGTCGTCGACGGGTGGACGTCGAGGCCGAGCTGGCCGCCAAGGACCTTGAGCTGCTCGATCGCCGCCGGGCGCTTCACGTCGGCGGGGACGAGCAGGACGCGCCGGCCGCGCGACTTGAGCAGGCGCCCGAGCTTGGCGGTCGTGGTCGTCTTCCCGGACCCCTGGAGGCCGACCATCATCAAGGCGATCGGTGGGCGGGCGTGGAGGTCGAGGTCGGTCGCCGCCCCCCCCATCAGCTCCTTGAGCTCTTCGTAGAAGATCTGGACGAACTGCTGCCCCGGCGTGAGGCTGTTCAACACCGACGCCCCGAGCGCCTTCTGCTTCACCCGCTCGACGAGCTCCTTGACGACCTTGAAGTTGACGTCGGCCTCGAGCAGCGAGAGGCGGACCGCCTTCAGCGCCTCCTGGACGTTCGATTCACGGATGCGCCCCTGCCCGCTCAGCGAGCGGACGACCCCGGACAGCTTCTCGGAGAGGGCGTCGAGCATGGAAAAAAGCGCGGTAAATTAGCAGCGCGCCAGGGAAAAGGTCAAGCAGGGGGTTCGGAGGAGTACCCCCGAAGGGGCGCGTAGGCGCGGGCTAGAGCCCGAGCTCCCGGCGTTTGGTGGCGACCACCTCGTCCAGGCACTCCTGGATGTAGTCGCGCTCGGCACGAACCGCCTCGGGGATCTTTTCGTCGTAGTAGAGCCGGCCGTCCTTGACGTCCCCCTTCACCAGCTCGAAGAACTGCCCGGTGCGAACCGCCTCGGCGAGGCGGTCCTGGCAGTAGAGGACGATGTCCTGGACGATCAGCTTGGCCAGGCGCTGGGCCTTCTGGTGGTCGGCCGGGGTCGCGGCCGACCCGGCCGACGCCGGCCGAGGGCCGGGGGGCGTCACGGGCTCGGACGCGGTCGCCGGGTCGACCGGACGCGGAACCGGCTCGAAGCTCGAGGTGTCTTCGGTCGGATGGGTCTTGGAGATGACGAACGAGTCCTCGTTCCGGACCGGCGCGGTCGAGGAACGACCCGGCTCGCTGGCCAGAAACTCGTCCATCTTGAGGATGTCGTCGTCCGCGGCGGCCGATCCGGGCGCGGGCGCCTTCCGGGGACCCGACGGCTCGCGCGCGGGCGGGCCCGGCTCGATCGCCTCCCGCGTCTCGGAAGCGCCACGCAGGATCGACTCCAACACGTCGTCGTCGGACGGAGGGGACGGCTGCTTGGCCAGCGTCGGCGAGTCGCGCAGCAGCTCGTCGAGGACCAGATCGTGGCGACTGATCGAGTCCTCCTTGTCGGAGCTCGTGCCACGCGGGGGGATCGACCCGGGGGCGACGCTCGGGGCGTCGCGCGAGACGCTCGGCTCGTTGGCCAGATCGATCAGGTCGCGCATCAATTCGTCGTCGGTCCCCTCCCCGGTCTCCGTCCCTTCGGCGATCACCTTTGCCCAGATCTCGAGGTCGTCCTCGTCGAAGACGAGCGAAGGGCTCATGCTCGGCGGCGGAGGCGTCTTCTTTCGCGGGGGGGCGGCCGGCCTCTCGCCCCGCAGGGGAACGGCCGGATAGGAGGCGGACTCCCCGAGAAGCGCCCGGAGCTCCGGGTCGTCGTCCAGCGAGGCGGACGGAGAGGCGCTCGAGCGCGTGGGGGCGGGCTCGTCGGCGGCGGCGGACGACGCGGGGGCCGCGCCGACCTCGGCTGCGCGCTTGGAGTAGGTCCCTTCCGGCGGACGACCGCGGAGCAGCCGCCGGACCTTCGGAACGAGCTCGGTCTCGATGTTTCGGGGCTCGACGAAGTCGTGCGGTCCGCGATCGATCTCGACCGCCGCCGCGATCCGCTTTCGATCGTAGATCGACGCGACGAGCAGGATCTTCACCGGGGCCGCGGCCGGAAGCGCGCGCATCTCGGCGCACAGTTTGAACCCGAGTCTCTTCGGAAGTCCGGCCTCGAGGATCGCGACCGCCGGCGGGTCGGTCTCGACGGCGCGCATCGCCTCATCGCCGTCGTACACGACGTCGACGTGGAACCCCTGCTCCCCGAGCAGGTCCTTCACCAGGTCCCCGAACGAATGGCTGTCGTGCGCGACGAGCACCCGCGCCGGCGGGCCGTCGATCGACTCCTCGTCGAGGAAGCTTCGCGCCGCGCCGGTGAGCGCGGCGGCCGAGCCGACCACCGATTGCGTCGCGCCGGCCGGCGGGGATGGACTCGCCGCAGGATGGCGCACGGTGAAGACCTCGTCGCAGAGCGGACACTGGACCGACACGCCGTCCGGGCCGACCGACGCGTCGTCGACCTCCACCGGAGATCGACAGATCGGGCACGGAGTCGTCATCCCGTCGGCCCGTGGGAGGGATCGACCGGCGATTCCGGGCCACCACGGAGGAGCGCACGGCCGGCCTCCGCGAGCACGTGCTCCAGGTCGTGCGTCGCCGGGACCGGCGCCGACATGGGGAGCATGTCGCCGTAGAGGACGGCGACGGTGATCGCCCCCCGTGAGATCGTTCCCACGAACGACTCCAGCGGCGTTCCGCCACCGAGCCGATCCAACAGATGCCGCTCCCACGGATCGGTGCCGGGACGGCTCCGATCCGGGCGGCCCGCGGCCAGCGCGCGCTGAACGGCCGGATGCGCCAGGAACGGGACCCGGATCGCGCGCAACGCGACGTCCGGGTCCTCGGTTCCGAAGTCGATGCCGAACGCCGAGAACCCGACGAGCTCCCCCTCCGCCGAGGGCATCAACAACAGTCCGCGGCCGAACAACTCGCCCGCGAAACCGAGCACGCGCTGGAGGATCTCTTCTCGCTCCAACCGGCTTCCGAGCGCGGCGAGGGTCTCCCGAAGGCGTTGCTCGCGCCGCGCCCCGGCAGGCGCCGCCGCCGTGGGGAGCGCCGCCGGAGAGTCCGGCACGACGAAGCCGGCGGTCGACCGTGGCGAGCGGCTCGTCGGCTCGTCCGGCGCGCCGACGGGCCGGGATCGTCGGAGGAACTCGAGCGGCGGCAAGGCGGCCGTCCTCGGCGGCTCGATCGCGGCGACCGCGGGCGCGACCGGGACGACGGGAGGCTCGAAGATCGGGGAGGCCGACGGCGTCTGGCCGAGCGCGGCGTTCAGCGGCGCGAGCTCGACCGGCTCGAGGTGCGCCGTCGGTCTCGACGGAGCCGGCGCCCACGCCTCGAACAGCGGCGTGTCGTCCGCTTCCCGTCGGGACGCCGTCGTCGTCCGATCGGGCGACGACGACCCCGCCGCGGGCTCGATCTCGACGAACAACGCGGCGGCAGGGGGCGGCGGGGCGGCGATCGGTCCCCGGGAAGGATCGGCGGCGGCCGGCTCGGGCCGCCGGGCCACGAGGACCGGGGGGACCGGGCGGTCCGGCGTCGAATCGAGCGACCCGAGCCCCAACGCCACCGGATCCAGGCCGTCGTCGAGGGTGAACGCAATCGCCGGGGCGCAGGCCGCGTCGAAGGCGGTGTGGAGCTCGAAGCTCGCGTTCTCGAAGCGCCCGATCGCCTCCACGACGGCGCGCACGTGACGCGAGAGCGCCTCGACGACGCGGCCGTAGTCGACCTGCGCCCGCATCGCCCCTTCGGCGAGCGCGCCGTGGGCCGGCATTCCGTGGGCCACGGCGAGCTGCACGGCGAGTTGGGACTCCTCCGGCGAGCAGAGCGCTTCGTCGACCAGCGCCTCTCCGGTGCCGGTCTGGCCGAGCGGTCGGTAGAGCGCCGCGCCGACGACGCGCGATCCCCGGAACGCGATCTCGGCGCGCGGATGGCGCACGCGCCCCGGCTGCAGCAGGCGCAGAAACCCCGTTCCCCCCGCATTGCGCAGCTCCGCCAGAAGCTCACGGATCGGCCTCTCCGCGAGCCTCCCGGACGCGATCATCGATCCGCGCTCTCCATGCGTAAGTATCCAGGATCCTTGAGGCTTTGAGAGTATCCGTGCCGTCGTCGCGGGTCCAGACCAAATTGACCCGCCCAATTCGCGGGTGTTACGGTCCGAAGCCCGTGACGAAACCGGCCACGCCTCCGACCGGACGTCGTCCGCGCCCCGAAGGCACCGTCGAGCCGACGAAAGCGACGGCTCCACCGACTCCCCGCTGGCGCCTGCGGACGAAACTCCTCGTGCCGACCGTGCTCTCGGGGCTGGTGCTGGCATTTGCGCTCGTCTCGGCCGTGCGGGCGGGGGCCCAGGTCCGGAAGCAGGTGTTCGCCCGGGTCGCCGAAACCGCCGATCTCCTGAGCGCCATCGTGGCCAGCGCCGAGCTGGCCGGCGAGGCAACCGACTACGAACAGCTGCAGAACGTCCTCGATTCGATCCAGCGGGAGGACGAGAACAAGGTCGCGCGCGGAGAAGAGGAACACCCGCTCTTCGCCTTCCTGCTGGTCGAGCACGACGGAACGCGCGTCGGATCGCTCAATCTCGAGAACGTCGGCGACGAAGAGCTCCTCGGCAAGATCCACCTCCGCCAGATCGACCACGAGAAGGCGGTGCGGGACCTCGCCGACGCCGACCGCAACCGCGTCCCGGAACGGGCGAAAGAGGAGCTCTGGCAGAAACGGCGGGAGGCGTTCAAGCGGTTGAACGAGGCGCGCGACGAAGCCTATGCCAAGATCCTGGCGAATCCGACGGCGCAGTCCGGGCTGCTGGTCATCCGCGGGAAGATCGTCGACTGCCGGCCCGCCGAGTGCCCCACCGAGAGGCCGGCGCGGGAGGCCTTGCCCCTCGCGGCGACGATCCTGGTCGGAATCCGCTACGAGCCGTTCGTTCGCGAGGCGATCACCAACGTGCTCCTGCTGGCGCTCGCCGCCGGCCTGGGCCTCGTGGTGTCGGCCGGCGGCGCGTGGTGGCTGTCGTCGGGCATCAGCCGGCCCGTCGGACGGCTGGTGCAGGCGATGGAGCGGATCGACATGGGCGATCTCTCGACCCGGGTCACGGTCGACGGGAAGGACGAGCTCGCCCTTCTGGCCCACTCGTTCAACCGGATGGCGACCGGTCTCCAGGAGCGGGAGCAGCTCAAGCTTCGGGTGGTCGAGACCGAGCGCAGCAGGCAGAAGGTCGAGAACCTCCTCAAGGGACTGGCCTCGGTGCAGGTCGCGGAGCGCTTCCTGGCGGCGGGATCGCTCGACTTCAAGGGGAAGTACGAAGAGGCAACGATCCTCTTCTCGGACATCCGTGGATTCACCACCATGTGCGAACGGCTCGCGCCGGCCGACGTGTTCGGGACGCTCAACGACTACTTCTCGCGCATGCGCCGCATCGTCGACCTCTACGGCGGCTGCATCCTGAAGTTCATGGGGGACGCGTTGATGGTCAGCTACAACGTCCCCTCGAAGCAGTCGCACCACGCCCTGCGCGCCGTCTACACCGGGATCGACATGCAACGCGAGATCCTGCGCATGAACCGCGAGCGGGAGGCGATGGGACTCGAGCCGATCAACGTCGGGATCGGCGTCAACACCGGCCGGTTGATGGTCGGAAACCTGGGGAGCGAGCCCTCGGCCGACAGCCGGCAGGGGCGTTTCGAATACACGGTGATCGGCGATGCGGTGAACACCGCCCAGCGTATCGAGTCGACCACGCCGGCGCTCCACCTCCACATCTCCGAGAGCTGCTACGAACAGGTGAAGGAGTTCGTCGAGGTCGTCCCGCGCGAGCCGGTCCTGTTCAAGGGGAAGACGCGCGTGGTGCAGACCTACGCGGTGACACGGCGGCGGCCCGACATGCTCGTCGACTTCTCGAAGGAGACCTGATCGACATGGCGATCCGTCCCTGCCGCTCACTCGCCGCCGCCCTGGCGCTGTGCGCCGGCTGCGACCTGTACGAGTTCCCCAGCACCGAGCGCGTCTTCAGCTACCGCATCGAGGGCTGCAAGGAGGAAGCCCCCAGGACCGTCGCCGCGCTGCCGGCGAACGCGGTCCCCGGCGGTTCGTCGAAGCCCGTGGGTGGAGCCGCGGCCGGGGCGCCGGCGGCGATGGCCGGGTCGAGCGCGGCGAGCGCCGCCACGGTCCCCGGCGCCCCCGACGTCCTGCCGGCCGAGGTGGCGCGCGCCGACCGGAATCTGGCCGCGGTCCTGGCCGAGCGACAGATCACGATGGCCGACCTTCCGGCCGACGCGGCGCGGGCGCGGAGCGAGGCGGCGCGACTCGAGGCGGCGGGTCGGCACGCCGAGGCCCGGGCGCTCCTGGAGGAGGCCGGGCGATCGGCGCGCCGGGTCGGGATCGTCGGACCGTTCGTCGAACGCCGACGCGAGCGCATCGTCCGCCGCATCCAGGCGGCGGCGGCGTCGCGAAACGTCGACGACGTCCGCGCGTTGCTGAAGATGGCCGAGGAGGCCTATCTGAACGCGCAGTGGAAGGAGGCCAACCGGCACCTCCACGAAATCGACCAGCGCCTGGACGGCAGCCCCTGACCGAGGGCGGTCCGCCCGTTACGGCGCGCTCGTTCCCTTCCGGCCGTAGCGGTCCTCGAGGCGCACCACGTCGTCGAGGTGGTTGGTCGAGGCCTCGAGGATGTCGACGTCGGTCTCGGCGGTCATCCGGTGGCGGCGCCCGGGAAGGATCCGCCGCGCGGCCCCCGGCTCGAGCCGGAACGACTGCATCTCGCCGCGTTCGTCCTCCAGCTCCATCGTCATCGTGCCCGCCAGGACGTAGACCGTCTCGTCCTTCACCTTGTGGTACTGCAGCGACAGCGCGTGACCGGCCTTGACGTGCAGGAGCTTCCCCACGTAGCCGGGCGCGTCGGCCCAGATGACCTCGTGCCCCCACGGCTTCTCCACGCGACGGACGTTCATGGCCCCTCCAGCGACAGCACGATCGGCTTGAGTTGCGGTTCGACGCCGGCAAGCGATTCGGCGGCGAACTCGGCGGCGCTCCGGCTCCCGTAGCGGCCGATGCGGACGCGATGCACCGTCCCCTTCCCGGCGATGTGCGCGGTCACCACGTAGGCGTCGAATCCGCGCGCCTTGAGCTTCGCGACGGAGCCTTCGGCTTGCGCCAAGTCGCTGTAGGCGATGATCTGCAAGGTGTACGCGTCGCGCGGCGGGTCGACCCCGCCCTCCGCCGGCTTCGATCCGGGCGGAGCGTTCGAATCCGGCGGCGCGCTCGGCTTGGTCGTCGGAACCGCGGCCGGTGCGGGCTTCGCCGTCGGAACGACGCCGTCCTCGAGGTTGTCGTAAAACCCGAGAGGGATCTCCGGTGGCTCGACCGTCGGTTCGGGGCTGCCGGCGGGGCGCGGATCCGGCGCGGATGAGACGGCCGCCACCACCGGCGCCCCGACCGCGTCCGGAAGCAGCGCGACCGGCGGGCCGGCGGACGCGAGCGTCGCCTCCGCCGGCCGCCGGCTCCGCCCGACGATCACCCCCAGCACGAAGACCAGTAGGCTGAAGGTGACGAGCCCCGCGCAGAGAAAGAAGACCTGCGAGCTGTCGAGCTTCACTTCGAGGCGGTACTTCATCCGGCCGAGGTCCCGCATCGCCTACGCCCTCTCCTCCGGGTGCGGCATCTGCGTCGGCGCCCCGACGCCACACAGCGAGAGGCCGTTCGCCAGCACGGTGCGCACGCCGGCGGCCAGCGCCAGCCGGGCGGCGGTCAGACCTCGGTCTTCCGAGACGATGCGGTGCTCCGGGGCCCCCGAAGGATCCTTCTTCGAATAGTAGGCATGGAACGCCCGCACCAGCTCCTGCAGGTAGGCGGCCAGACGGTGCGGTTCGTGGCGCGAGGCGGCGTCGGCGACCTCGTCCGGGAAGCGGGAGACCGTCTTCACCAGCTCCCGCTCCATCGGCGCGACGAGGCGCGACAGATCGGCCGCGCGTGGATCGATCCCCGGCGCCGCCTCCGAGGCGCGCGCGAAGACGCTGCAGACGCGGGCGTGTCCGTACTGCACGTAGAAGACGGGGTTGTCGTTCGACTGCCGCTTCGCCAGATCGAGATCGAAGTCGAGCGGACTGTCGGGGGAACGCGTCAACATCAGGAACCGGGCGGCGTCGGGCCCCACCTCGTCCACGATCTCCGCCAGGGTGACGAAGCTGCCGGACCGCTTCGACATCTTCACCTCGGCCCCGTCCTTCAGGAGCCGCACCATCTGGATCAGGACGACGTGGAACGAGCCCGGGTCGAGCCCCAGCG
Organism: uncultured bacterium; assembly: GCA_964372275.1. Lineage (GTDB taxonomy): Bacteria > CAYJRR01 > CAYJRR01 > CAYJRR01 > CAYJRR01 > CAYJRR01. Next base: position 15,324 of record CAYJRR010000032.1, on the reverse strand, counting down.
CCGCAAGCACCGCGCGCATGCGCGGGATGTAGCCGTGGTGGTCGGCCCCCCAGGCGTCGATCAGCAGGTCGTAGCCGCGGCGAAGCTTCTCGCGGTGGTAGGCCAGATCGGGGGCGAAGTAGGTCCACGATCCGTCGCTCTTGCGAACGACGCGGTCCTTGTCGTCGCCGAAGGTGGTCGAGCGGAACCAGAGCGCGCCGTCCCTCTCGTAGAGATGACCGCGCGACCGCAGGTCTTCGATCCCCTTCTCCAGGAGCCCCGAGTCGTGGATCTCCCGCTCGCGGAAGTAGCGGTCGAAACGCACGCCATACCGCTCCAGGATCCGCCGTTGCTCCTCGAGGAGCAACGGATAGGCGAAGTCACGGGCCGCGGCGAATGCCTCCCGCGTGGGGACGGTGCCGTCGTCCTCGGTCGCGTCGAGCCAGCGCTCCCCCACCGCGCGTGCGAACGCTTCGGCCAGGTCGCGCACGTAGTCGCCGCGGTAGAGACCGCCGAACCGTTCGATGGCGTCGGCTTCGGCCGGCGTCGGCGCGCGCCCGAGCGCCTCCACGCCCGGCGGCGCCGCCGGAAACGCCCCCCTTCCGGCCCGCTCGCGATAGCGGTACCAGACGCTGCGCCCCAGGTTGTCCATCTGCACGCCGACGTCGTTGACGTAGAACTCTCGCCACACCTCGTGTCCGCTCGCATCGAGGAGGTTGGCCACCGTGTCTGCAACCGCGGCGTTGCGGGCGTGTCCCACGTGCAGCGGGCCGGTCGGATTCGCGCTCACATATTCGAGCAACACCTTCCGGCGGCGCTCCGCCACGCTCCGGCCGAAGCGCTCCCTTTCCTCCAGGACCGCTCGCAGCCGCCGGTGCCAGAAGGCGTCGGCGAGAGTGAGATTCAGGTAGCCGGGACTCGCCACCTCCACCTTGGCGAACAGCTCCCGACCGTCTCCTGAAGCCAGGCGGGCGGCGATCTCGGCCGCAATCTCGGTCGGGCGCCGGCGGAGGGGCTTGGCCAGCGACATCGCCACCGGCGTCGCGTAGTCCCCCCATTCGGGACGCTTCGGGGGTCCCAGCGCCGGGTCGGCGTCGACCCCGGGCGCAACCCGGGCCACCGCGGCGCGTACGAGTCGCTCGACCTCCGACGAGACCATCTCGCATCGAGGCTAGCACAAGCGCGCCGGCGCCACGGATCCGACCGGACCGGATCCGATCGGAGGGTTCGGTTCCTAGAAGTGACTGACGTCGTGCTCGTCGCTCAAGACCCGGCAGACCCCCAGCTCCTCGATGAAGGCCGGGATCTTGTCGAGGATCGATTCGAGGTAGTCGCGGCTGCTCGAGACGGCGGCGACGCCGATCACCACCTCATCGTGAACGTCCTGCCGCCCGACGTCGGCGATCGAGACGTGGAAGGTGGAGGCCACCCGGTCCTTGATTTTGGCGACGACGCTGCGCCGCACCTTGAGCTCGTCGTTGCCGGAGATCTCCACCACGATCCGGCCGACGCCGATCAGGAACCGCTCGGTCTCCCGGAACCTCGTCTTGCGCCCCATCGCCGGGCCTACGGCATCCCACCGAGTACCGCGGTGCCCAAGGGGGTCGTCCCGGCCGCCGCCGCGGCGCCCACCGTCAGGGCCCCCGTCGTCGAGTTGATGGTGAAAACGGTGACGTTGTTGGTGGTCTGGTTCGCCGCGTAGAGGAACCGTCCGGTCGGATCGACCGACGGGGCACGAGCCCCGGTTGCTCCGGTCGCCACCGCCGTGCCGGCGGTCAGGGCACCGGTCGAGGGGTTGATCGAGTAGACCGAGACGTTGTTGGTCGTGTTGTTTCCGGCGTACGCGAACCGTCCCGTCGGATCGACGGCCACGCCGAACGGCGCCGTGCCGGCCGCCGCCGCGGTTCCGGCGGTCAAGGCGCCGGTGGTCTGATTGATGGTGTAGACCGATACGTTGTTGGTGGTCTGGTTCGGTGCGTAGGCGAAGCGACCGGTCGGATCGACCGTGACGTACAGCGGGTTGGTGCCGGAGGCCACCGCCGTACCGGCGGTCAACGCTCCGGTCGATTGGTTGACGGTGAACACGGAGACGGTGTTGGCGACGTTGTTCGCGACGTAGACAAACCGTCCGGTCGGATCGACGGCGATTCCGCGCGCACCGTTGCCGGCCGCCGCCGTCGTCACGGCGGTCAGGGCGCCGGTCGCGGGGTTGACCGAAAAGACGGAGACGTTGTTGGAGCCGTTGTTCGCCACGTAGGCAAACGTCCCCCGGGGATGAAAGGCGACGTAGCGGGGCGTGGTGCCGGTGGCGACCGGCGAGCCGACCGCGGTGAGGCCGCCGGTCGTACGGTCGATCGCGAACACGGAAACGGTGTTTGCCGTGCTGTTCGAAACGTACGCGAAACGCTCCGTCGGATCGATCGCGATGCTGAAGGTCCCCGCTCCTGCAGGCACGGGACTGCCGACCGCCGTCAGGCCGCCTGTCACCGCGTCGATGGAGAAGATGGAGACGTCGTTGGAACCGGTGTTCGCCGAGTAGAGAAATCTCGGCACGTACGCCGTCGCGACGGCGGCGCGCGCAATCGCCGGCGCGTTCGGTCCACTCAGTCCATGGGACGTACGGACGAGCGTCAACGCCCCCGTCGTCGGGTGGATCGAGAACTGGGAGACGGAGTTGGCGGTCGCGTTGGTCGCGTAGAGGAAGTCGGCGTTGGGATCGATGGCCAGGCTGGCGGTGCCGGTGCCCGCCGCCACCGTCGTCCCGGCGGTCAACGCCCCGCTCGTCGGGTCGATGGAGTAGACCGAGACGTCGTTCGAGCCGAAGTTGGCGACGTAGGCGAACCGTCCCGAGGAGTCGACCACGATCGACCGCGGCGAGGTGCCGGCGGCCACCGCCGTGCCCGGGGTGAGCGCGCCGCTCGTCGCGTCCACGGTGTAGACCGAGACGTCGTTCGAGCCCTCGTTGGCGACGTAGGCGAATCGCCCCCGGGGTTCGAAGGCGATCGCCATCCCGCTCGTCCCGGTGGCGACCGTCGCCACTTCGGTGAGGCCGCCCGTCGCCGCATCGATCTCGAACTGGGTGACGTCGTGCGAGCTCTCGTTCACGGCATAGACGAACCGCGCCGACGGGTCGACGGCGATGGCCCGCGGTTTCGACCCGGCGTCGGTCCGGCCGGCGGAAGTGAGCCCGCCCGTCACCGGATCGATGGCATAGGCGGTGACGTCGTCCGATCCGTTGTTCGCCACGTAGAGGAATTGCCCGGTCGGATCGACGGCGAGATCGACCGGGTTCAGGAGCGACTCCACGATCGTCCCCTGCCCCAAGCGGCCGTCGGTCTGGACGACGAAGGCCGACAGGTTGTTGGAGAGGTTGTTGGCCGAATAGACGAACCGCCCCCACGGATCGACCGCCACCGCCGTCGGTCCCGCTCCGGTGTCCGCGAATCCCCGATAGACGAACTGGCCGTTCGTCGCCGCGACGGCGTAGATCGAGAGGGAGGCGTTACCGCCGTTCGGCACGTAGGCGTACGAGGCGAACGGCAGCGGCTCCGGCACCGTGATCGTCGCCGTTCCGGAGACGCCGCCGGAGGAGGCGGTGATCGTCGCCTCGCCGGCCGCGACGGCTCGCGCCAGGCCGCTGGCGTCGACGGTGGCGACAGCGTCGTCCGACGACGCCCAGGTCACCGAATCGGTCAGGTCGGCCGTCGTGTCGTCCGAGTAGGTGCCGGTCGCCGTGAACGGCCTCGCGACCCGGACGGGGGCGACGATCGCATCGGGAGTGACGGCGATCGACACCAGCGTCGGCTCCGGATCGCCGGGGTCTTCTCCCCGCTTCTTCTTCTCCTCGCAACCGGCGACCAGCGCCAGCGCCAGCAGCCATCCCCGCGTTCCGAGCGATCGACCCATGCCCCCCCCGATGAACCGCATCCGCGATTCTCGCGCCGCCGGGGGCCGGGCGCAAAGCCCGGCCGGGTCCGGGCCGATCTACAGGGTCGCGGCCAGCTGCTCGACGACGTAGCAGGCGATCTCGTCCCCCACTTGCACGTCGGCGAAGCCGTCGACCGACAGACCGCACTCGAACCCTTCGGCCACTTCGGACGCGTCGTCCTTGAAGCGGCGAAGCGAGCCGATCTTTCCGTCGAAGACGACCTTCCCCTGACGGAGGACCCGCGCCTTGGCCTTCCGGGAGACCTTCCCTTCGACCACCATGCATCCGGCGACCGTCCCCACCTTGCTCGACTGGAAGAGGTTGCGGACCTCGGCCTTGCCGAGCGGCGTCTCCTTGAAGATCGGATCGAGCATCCCGATCATGATCTGCCGCACGTCGTCGAGGGCCTCGTAGATGATCGAGTACGGGCGCACGTCGACGTGCTCCTGCTCCGCCATCTCGCGGCCGCGGTTGTCCGGCTTGACGTTGAAGCCGACGATCATCGCCTTCGACGCGGTGGCCAGCAGGACGTCGCTCTCGGAGATCGCGCCGACGCTTCCGGCGACGACCTTCACCTTCACCTTCTCGGAGGAGAGCTTTTCCAGGGCATGGGAAAGCGCCTGCACCGATCCCTGCACGTCGGCCTTGACGATGACGTTCAGCTCCTTCGCCGTCTTCTCGCCGCCGAACATGCTGTCCATCGTCGGCTTGCGGGCGACCGTCACCACCTGCTCGCGCGCCTTCGCCGAACGGTGCTCCGCGACCGACTTGGCGGCGTCGATGTCGGCGGCGACGTGCAGCGAATCGCCGGCCTCCGGGACCCCGGAGAGTCCCAGCACCTCGACCGGCGTCGAAGGGCCGGCCTCCTTCAGCGACTTCCCCTTGTCGTCGGAGATCGCCCGGACCTTTCCGAAGTAGGGTCCCGAGACGATCGCGTCGCCGACCTTGAGCGTCCCTTCCTGCACCAGCACCGTCGCCACCGGCCCTCGTCCCTTGTCGATCTTGGCCTCGACGATGGCGCCGACCGCGGGCTTGTTGGGATTGGCCTTCAACTCCTCGACCTCGGCGCGGAGCAGGATGCTCTCCAGGAGCTCCTTGATCCCCAGCTTGGTCTTGGCGGAGGTCTTCACGAACATCGTGTCGCCGCCCCACTCCTCGGGGACCAGCCCGTGCTCGGTGAGCTTCTGCATCACCTTGTCGGGATCGGTCCCCGGCTTGTCGGCCTTGTTCAGCGCCACGATGATCGGCACCTCGGCCGCCTTGGCGTGGTTGATCGCCTCGATCGTCTGCGGCTGCGGACCGTCGTCGACCGCGCAGACCAGCACCACGATGTCGGTCACCTCGGCGCCGCGCGCCCGCATCGCGGTGAACGCCTCGTGGCCCGGGGTGTCGAGGAAGGTGATCCGCTTCCCGTCGACCTCGATCTGGTAGGCGCCGATGTGCTGGGTGATGCCGCCCGCCTCGCCCGCGGCGACGTCGGTCTTGCGGATCGTGTCGAGCAGGCTCGTCTTCCCGTGGTCGACGTGCCCCATGATGGTGACGACCGGAGCCCGGAGCTCGAGCTGCGCCTCGTCCTCCTTCGCCTCCAGGCCGAGCGCTTCGTCCTCCTTGAACTCGACGTTCGAGACCTCGTAGCCGAATTCGGAGGCGACCAGCGTGGCGGTGTCGGCGTCGATCTGCTGGTTGACCGTCGCCATCACCCCCATCGACATCAGCTTCTTCATCACGTCGCCGACCTTGACGGCCATGCGCTGCGCGAGCGAGCCGACGGTCACCGCCCCTTCGATGTCGATCTTCCGCTTGATCGCCTTCGGGGTCGTGATCTGGGTCTTCTGCTGCTGCTTCTTGGGGATGACGCGCTTGCGCCGCCCGCCGTGGAGCTGCCCAGGACCGAACGTCATCTCCTTGAGCTCGAAGATCTGCTTTCCGGCGCGCCGCTCCGTCCCGGGGACGGCGACCCCACGCGCCGGCGCTTCGGCGCCGATGCCCGGGGTCTCGCGACCACGGACCGGCGCGACCGGCCGCGGCTGGTCGGGGGTGAAGGTCAGGCCGGCAGGCGTGACGTCACGTCCGGCGCGCTTGATGAGCGCCACGGTCGACGCCGACGCGGCGGCCGGCTCTTCGCGAACCGGGGCCGCGGCCATCGGCGCCGGGGTGGCCTCGGTGGCGGGGGGCGACGCCGCCCCTTGGGGCGACGCCCCGGCGTGCGACGGCGCGTCCGCCTTTTCGGCGGCGGTCGCCGGAGGGGCCACGGGGGCCACCGCCGGCTCGGCGACCGGCGTCCCCGGTTCCTGGTCGGCGGTGCGCTCGACCGTGGGCGTCGGCTCGGCGGCGGTCGACCGGCGGCGCGCCGCCGGTCGGACCTCGTCCGCCTCCGGCGTCGAAGCGCGCGGCGCGGCGACCGGCACGGACCTCTTCGCGTCCAGAGCGGTGGCGGGGACGCTACCCACGGAAGGGACGACGCCCGTGACGACCGTCTCCGGGGGCACGGCGGCAGGCGAAGCTCCGACCGCGGCCGAGGGGGCGGCCGACGGGGCCTCCGGCGACTTGGCCGGCGCGATCGACTTGCTGGCCGTCGTCTCCGTCGAGCCCTTCACCCGGCGGCGGATGACGCCCGACTTCCCGCGCGTCTCCTCGACCTCCTGGGTCTGGACCGTCTCCTCGTGCTCCTGGCGCGCGACCTCCTCGAGGACCGTGCGTGTGCGCCGGACGGCCGTCTCCTGCACGGCGAGCGACCGCTTCACCTCGCTGTTCACCTTCTCGAGGCTCTTCGAGATGTCGGTCTTCTTCGCCTTGATCGCCTTCGCGAGCTCCGCGAGACGCGATTTGCGGTCCGACTGTTCGCGCTCCATCACCTTCACCTGCCCTTCCATATTCCCTTACGCCCCCACGATCTCGGGAGGGATCGAGGCCTCCGGATTGGTCTGATCCGACTTCGGCCGATCGTCCTCCTCCTCCTCCTGGGGGACGCCTCCGCTTTGGATGTAGGTCTCCGCCGCGTGTTTCAGCTGCCGGCCCTTCCGCGTGCCGGCGACGGCCCCGCCGGCGGTCAGGGTCGTCAAGGTATCGACGTCGGCGGCGGCGATCTTCTCGGGCGTGTCGAGCCCGGCCGCGATCAGGGCCTTGATCAGCGGCGGAGTGAGACCGCGCAGGTCGAGCAGCTTGAGCTCGGCCGGGGAGAGGCCCTTTCGTTCCTCGGGCGTCGTCTTCTTGGCGAGGATCCGCTCCCGCGCCTCGCGCTCCTCCTGCTCCGCGACGGTGCGGGCCGAACCGATCACCTGCTCCGCCCTCGCCTCGTCGAAGCCGGGGATCCGCGCCAGCGATGCCACGTCGACCTCGGTCACCTCGCGCGCCGAATGGAAGCCGTGCTTGTAGAGCATCTCCGCCGTCTGCCGGTCGATCCCGGTGATCTTCCCCAGCGACTCCTGGGCCCGCCGGCTGCGCTCGTGCGCCTTCGACTCGCTGGTGATGTCGATCTTCCAGCCGGTGAGCTGCCCGGCCAGGCGCACGTTCTGCCCCTTCTTGCCGATGGCGAGCGACAGCTGGTCGTCGGGGACGATGATCTCCATCGTCCGGTTCTCCTCGTCGATGATCACCTTCGCCACCTGCGCCGGCTGGATCGCGTTGCAGACGAAGCGCGCCGGCTCCTCGTCGAAGGGGATGATGTCGATCTTCTCGCCGCGGAGCTCCTGCACCACGCGCTGCACGCGCGAGCCCTTGACCCCGACGCAGGCGCCGACCGGGTCGACATCGCGGTCGCGGCTCTTGACCGCGATCTTCGCGCGCGCGCCCGGCTCGCGGGCGGCCGCCTGGATCGTCACGATCCCTTCGTAGATCTCCGGGACCTCCATCTCGAACAGCTTCATCAGGAGCCCCGGATGGGTTCGCGACAGCACGATCTGCGGATCGCGGGAGGCCTTGCGGATGTCGAGGAAGAAGGCCTGGATCCGATCGCCGACGCGGTAGTTCTCGCCCGGGATCTGCTCGCGGCTGGGGAGGATCGCCTCGGCCTTGCCGAGGTCGACGATGATGTTCCCCTTCTCGAACCGCCGCACGATGCCGGTGACCAGCTCGCCCTTCCGGTCCTTGTATTCGTTGTAGGTGAGCTCCCGCTCGGCGTCACGGACCTTCTGGATGATCACCTGCTTGGCGGTCTGCGCCGCAATCCGGCCGAACGTCGCCTGGTCGAGCTCGAGCTTGATGCCGAGCGAGTCGCCCGGGGCGGCATCGGGGTCGAGCTTCTTGGCCTCCTCCATCGTGATCTGCGTCTCGTTCTCCGGATCGCCGTCCACGGCGACGCGGAACTCGAAGATCTCGACCTCTCCGGTCTCCTCGTTGAAGCGGGCCTCGATTTCGCGCTCCAGGCCGTACTTTTTCTTGGCGGCGTGCGCCATCGCGCTCTCGAGGGCCTCGACCAGGACCTCCTTGGAGATCCCCTTGTCCTTCCCGACCTGCTCGATCACGCGACTCAAATCCGTGTTCATGAAGCCTCTCCTGATGCGTTGCCTACAAAACGTCGAGGTGCGCCTTGGAGACCTCCTCCAGCGGCACCCGATGCTCCCGACCGTCCACGTCGATGCGAATCTCGTCCCCCTCGACCCCGAGCAGGACGCCGAGGAAGTTGCGCCGGTCCCCGACCTTCTCGTAGGTGCGCACCGCGACCCGTTGGCCCGCGAACCGCTCGAAGTCGACCCGGCGCGCGAGCGGCCGGTTCACCCCCGGCGAGCTGACCTCCAGCTCGTAGCGACCGGGGAGGAGGTCGGCGACGTCGAGCGCCGGCGACAGCTCCCGGGTGACCCGCACGCAATCGTCCAGCGCGATGCCGCCCTCGGCCCGGTCGATGTAGAGGCGGACGATCGGGCGGCCGTGCTCCACCGTCCGCTCGAGCGAGACGAGCTCGTACCCCAGGTCGGCGAGCACCGGCTCGCAGACCTCCTGGATACGCAGCACGACTCCATCCTTGGCTCTCGCCACGGTCCCGCTCTCCATCGCGCGTGTCAGGCGCTTCGACCGACCCCCGACCCCCCTTTTCTCTCCACCCGCGCCGGGCGCGGGCGAAAAAAAAAGCGGGCGGGAAGCCCACTTTTCAAAAGGTCCCGGTCAGGACCCACGAAAAATGTGAGGGACCTCTAGCATGTCGGAGATTTCGGGGCAAGCGGCAAAGGAACGACCCACGACCCCGGCCGCCGCGTGGGCGCGCGCCACTCAGGCGCCCCGCGAGATTCCGTGGGTTAGGTCTTCTCGCGGAGCCCGAGCCGGGCCATCAGCCGCTGCAGGTGCCGGCGGGACAGCCCGGAGGCACGGGCGGCGCGGGAGACGTTGCGGTGGTGGCGCTCCAGGGCGGCCCGGGCGTAGGCCTCTTCGAAGGCCGTCAGGACGGCCTCCTTGGCCTCGGCATAGGGCATGGCGAACGGAACCTGGATCGAGCCCCCGGGGGCGGCCGGGCCGTGGAGGGCCTGCGCCTCGAGGGCCAGCTCCGACCCGTCGGTCGCGCCGAGCGCGAGCGACCGTTCGACGACGTTCCGGAGCTCGCGAACGTTCCCGGGCCACCGATAGCGCATGAACGCTTCGATCAAGGTGCGAGGCAGGCTCTCGGGAACCTCGGCGTTCTGGCGGCGCGCGTCGTTCAGGAACGCGATCACCGTCGGCTCGATGTCCTCGGCGCGCGCGCGGAGCGGCGGCAGCGTCACCTTCACCACGCTCAAGCGGTGGTAGAGATCACGGCGGAAACGGCCCGCGGCGACTTCGTTCTCGAGGCGGCGGTTGGTGGCGGCGATGATCCGGACGTCGGCCGGAACCTCGAGGTTGCTCCCGACCGGGCGGACCGAATGGGTCTCGACGGTGCGCAGCAGCGCCGCCTGCTGGTCGAGCGGCAGCTCGCCGATCTCGTCCAGGAACAGCGTTCCGCCGTGCGCCGACCGGAAGGCGCCGGGCCGCGACTGGCTGGCGCCGGTGAAGGCCCCTTTCACGTGCCCGAACAGCTCGGACGCGAGCAGCTGCGCCGGAACCGAGCTGCAGTCGAAGACGACGAACGGCCCGTCCTTGCGGTTCCCTTCGCTGTGCACCGCGCGGGCGGCGACCTCCTTGCCGGTGCCGCTCTCCCCTTCGATCAGGAGCGTCACGTCCGATTCGGCCGCCTTCTCCAGGACGGCGAAGACCGCCCGCATCAGCGGGCTCTTTCCGCACAGGCGCCCGAACGACTCGCGCTCGGAGAGCTTGAGCTCCACGTGCTCGTCGACCGGATCGAACCGCACGCGGGCGTTGCCGAGCACCAGCTCCGCCGATCCTCGCAGCGTCACCTTGCCGACGCGCATCCCCGCCACCCAGGTCCCGTTGCGACTGCCGCTGTCGTTGAGCTCGAAGCCGTCGTCGGTCAGACGCACCTCGAGGTGCTTGCGCGAGACGGAGCTGTCGGAGATCAGCACCTCGCAGGAGGGGTGCTTGCCGACGCGGAAGAACGGCTGCGAGAGAACGGCGGTCGCGCCCTGGGACGATCCGGACAGCACGGTGAAGCGGCAACGCCGGACGTTCCACTGCGCCCCCATCGAGCTCCCGACCAGGTCGGACAGGGCGACGTCGACGGACGGTTCGTTCAGATCGAGCGAAGACGAGGACATGGCGGTCGGTTGAGCAACCGCCGTGCCCGTGGGTTCAAGGGGGGATATCGCCCGCCATATCATTTCAATAACTGTTTGTTTTTCAAACACTTACTAAGTTTTCCTCGAAATCGGTCGAGGGCCGATTGCGCGCCGACTCGCCTCGGTCTGTAGCCTGGGCTTGCCATCGGTGGATTGCGGAGACCCGGGTCTCGGGGTGGATGCGTCCCGGGCTACGCAGCAACCCAGGGGGGACCCCTATGGCCGGAACGATCCCGTGATCCGGTCGAGGCGATCGAGCCCCTTGCGCGTCACGAACGCGCGCAAGCCGTCGACGATCGCCTCGGGGGCCGCCGGGTCGGCAAAGAGCGCCGTCCCGACCTGCACCGCCTTGGCCCCGACGATCAGGAACTCCAGCGCGTCGGCGGCGGTCGCGATCCCGCCGATGCCGATCACCGGGATCGACACCGCCTTCGCCACCTCCCAGGTGTGACGCACGGCGAGCGGCCGGACGGCGGGGCCGGAGAATCCGCCGGTGACGTTGGCGATCCGCGGGCGCCCGGTCTCGACGTCGACCGACAGCCCCCTCCAGGTGTTGCAGAGGCTGATGGCGTGCGCCCCGCCCCGCTCGGCCCCGCGCGCGACGGCCGGCACGTCCGGCGCCTCCGGGGTCAACTTGACGACGATCGGCTTGGCGGTCCGTGCCCGCACCACCCGGACGATCCGCTCCGCCGCGTCGGGATCCCGGCCGAAGTCGGTGCCGTGCGAGACGTTGGGGCAGGAGATGTTCAGCTCCAACGCCCGGATCGCCTCCTCGCCGTCCATCCGCGCCGCGACCTCGGCAAACTCCTCCATCGTCGCCCCCACCACCGAGGCGACGATCGTCGTCGGGAGCGCGCGCAGCAGCGGGCACTTCTCCGCGAGGAAGCGGTCGATTCCGGGGTTCTCGAGGCCGATGGCGTTGAGCATCCCGGCCGGCGTCTCCCAGATCCGCGGCGGCGGGTTCCCGGCGCGCGGAGCCAGGCTCACCGACTTGGTGACGATCCCGCCGATCTTCGAGTAGTCGACGAGCTGGCGGTACTCGTGCCCGTAACCGACGCACCCCGACGCGAGCAGCACCGGGTTGCGCAGAACGATACCGTTCAAATCGACCGACAGTGGATCGATCAATGGATCCTCTCCAGCGCGGCGAGATCGACGTCGCGGGCATCGACCACCGGACCGTCGAGACACAGACAGAGCAGCTCCCGCCCTTCGAAGACGCCGCCGGGCGCCGCCTTCGCCTCGGCGCTGACCGGGACCATGCAGCCGCGGCACGCGCCAACGCCGCACCCCATCCGCGCCTCGAGCGACAGCTCCGAGCGCGCGGCGGCGTTCGCCGCCAGACGGGCGACGGCGGCGAGCATCGGCGTCGGCCCGCACGCCTGCACCCGCACGTCCCGGCCGAGCGGAACCCTGGCGAGGAGGTCGGTCACGCGGCCGTGGTGCCCCTCGGAGCCGTCGTCGGTCGAGACGAGCGGCCGGAGCCCAAGCGCCGCAAACTCGGCGCGGCCGAACAGCTCGCCGGCGGTGCGGCTGCCGACGAGCACCGCGTCGATCGCCGCCCCGGCGGCGACCAGCGAACGCGCCTGCATCACCAGCGGCGGCACCCCGATCCCTCCGCCGACGAGCACGTGGCGAATCCCCGGGGCCGGCGCGGCGAACGGGCGTCCCAGCGGCCCCCAGACGACGAGCTCGGTCCCGGGCGGCGTCCGGGCGAGGAGCGCGGTCCCGCGGCCGACCACCTTCATTCCGAACGACGCGCGCGATCCGTCCGCCGTCATGTAGGCCATCGGCCGGGCGAGCAGCGGTTCGGGACCGGGGGCGCGCAGCATCGCGAACTGGCCGGGACGGACGTCGTCCGCGAACCGCTCGCCGCGGAGGACGAGGACGTGCACCCCGTCGGCGAGGCGCCGATTCTCCTCCAGCACGGCGACCGTCCGCTTCATCGCCCCTCCGGGTCCGACCGTCCTCCCGTATCCGCGAGCCCCAACAGCATCACCAACGCGTCCTCCCGGTTGTCCTCGTAGTAGCGCGGGCGCACACCGACGTGCTTGAAACCGAACCGCCGGTAGAGCTCCTGCGCCGCCACGTTCGATCGGCGTACCTCCAGATACAGGATCTCGGCCCCTTTGGCACGTGCGGCGTCGATCGCCGCCCGGAGCAGCTCGGAGGCGATCCCGCGGCGACGGCGATCGGGGTGCACGGCGAGGTTCAGCACGTGCGCCTCGTCCCGCACCACCCACAGCACGGCGTAGCCGAGCAGCGGCGGATCGCCCGCCTCGGCCCCGCGCGCGACCAGGATCTTCGAGAACGGGAGGGTGAGCTCCCGGCGGAAGGCGTCACGCGGCCAGGGGCTCGGATACGACGCCCGCTCGATGTCGTAGAGGAGGTCGAGCTCCTCCGGCGCCATCTCTCCCAGCAAGATCCGTGGACGCGCGACCATGGGAGCCGACCTCATCGGCCCCCGAGCTCGCCCGCCGGCCGCAAGGGATCGACGATGCGCACCCCGGCGTCGGCTCGTGCCTTCTCCAGGACCTCCCGGCGGGCCCGACGCGCATGCTCCTCGGCCAGCCTCGCCTCGGCGGCGGCACGGTCGGGGAACTCGGGGCTGTTCGCGAGCAGCTCGTCGACTTCGCGGCGGTCGACGCGCACGCGCGAAGCGGCCTGCACGTCGACGAGCCAGGCCGCCTCCAGGCGACGGCGGCGCCGCTCTCGCACCTCGTCCTCGGAAAGGTCGATCCGCGCCAGGAAACGGCGCCACGCCTCCTCGGCGCCGAACGCGCGGCGGAGGCGATCGACCTCCGCGTCGACCGCCTCCGGCGGGATCGGTTCTCGCGCACGCCCCTTGAGCGTACGGAGCGCCGCGACCCGGTCGACCAGCTCCTCCAGCATCGCCGCCGAGTCGGTCCCGTCGATCGCGGCGAGCGCTCCCGCCGCGTCCCCGGCGGCCGCGCGCCCGAGCCGGACCTCCAGCTCGACCTCCGACAGCGTGATCGGACGGCCCTGGACGAAGGCGACCACCTTGTCGACGAGGACCGCCGGCGAGTCCGACGGAGCGGCGGCGTTCGCCGCGCCGAGGAGGATCGCGAGGGCAAGCACGTTCATCCGTGCGGATGGAAGCAGATTCCGGCACCCGAGGGAACCGACCCGATCCGATCCGGATCGGATCCGGTTCTGGGGAGGTCAGAATCGCGCGACCTCTCGGATCCGCCCCCACACCGCGTCGCGCCCCAGTCCGGTCCTGGCGGAAAAAAGGATCGCTTCCCCCGCCGCGAGCTCCATCGTCCGCTCGATCGCCGCGGCCCGGACCCGCTGCTGGTTGCGGGTCAGCTTGTCGGCCTTGGTGAGGACGACGATCTCCGGTCGTCCGATCGCGGCCAGCCAGTCGGAAAGCTCGAGGTCGAGCGCGCCCGGGTCGTGCCGCGCGTCGACCAGGTGGACGACGGCGCGCAGCGTGCGCCTCTCGACGAGGTAGCGCTCGACCCGCCCGCGCCACGATGCGCGCTCGGCCTTCGACGCCTTGGCGAACCCGTATCCGGGAAGGTCGACCAGGCGAAGGCGACCGTCGACCTCGAAGAAGTTGACGAGGCGCGTCCGCCCCGGGGTCGACGAGGTCACCGCCAGTCCGTGGCGGTTCACCAGCCGATTGATCGCCGACGACTTCCCGACGTTCGACCGGCCGGCGATCGCCACCTCCGGCGGCCCTTCGGGGGGAAAGCCGCGCGGATCGTCGGCGCTCACGAGGAACGAGGCGCGCGCGATCTTCATCGCCGTGGCGATCCGTGAGCGACGATCCCGCGGCCGCCGGTCACCGGCAGGCCGTGGCCCGGCAGGACGTGCCGCGGTCGAAGCGAGCGGAGTCGCCGCTCGGTGCGCCGGCGATCCTCGTCGAAGGCGAAGAACGGATTGAAGACGGCCTCCCCGTCGACGCCGAGGATCGTGTCGCCGCTGACCAGCGCGCGCGCCTTCGGATGGTGGAGGCAGATCGAGTCGTCGGTGTGCCCCGGCGCGGCGAGCACCCGCCAGGGGAGCGCGCGGTCGAGGGCCTCCCCCTCGGTGAGCCACCGGTCGACCGCGAACGGGAGCCGATGGCGCCGCGCCAGCGGACTGCCCGCCCACGGCATGCGCACCACGTCGCGCAGGTCGGGAAAAGTGAAGTCGGTCCCTTTCCAGAGACGCATCATCTCGATCCAACGAGACATCGGCGCCCAGCGCATCGCCTTTCGACCTTCGACGTACGGCCGGGACGCCCGCGGCAGCGCCACGCGCGCGCCGGTGCTTCCGGCGAGCTCGGCGACGCCGCCGAGGTGATCGCAGTGCAGGTGGGTGACGACGATCGAGCCGACGTCGGCGGGACGCCTCCCGAGCTCCTGCGTCACGAACTCCAGCACCGCCGCCGCCGTCGACGCCGCCCCCGGATCGACCACCGCCAATCGCCGCCGGCCGAGCACGTAGGTGTTCGACATTCCGGTGCCGCGGAGGAGATGGACGCCGGATCCGGAGCCGAGGAGCTCCGGATGGGCGACGATCCGGCCCCGCACCGGCCGCGGCGGGACACCGACCGTCGTCACGGCCCGGCTCCCGTCGGCGAGGAGGCCCCCGATGGGGCCCGATCGGGCGAACGCGGGACGTGGACCGCTTCCTCGCGCGGATCGCGGCGCTCCAGGAGGAAGAAGCCGGCGGCGAGTCGCCGGTAGACGTCGACCTCCCGCAATCGTTCCCCGAGCGGCCCCCGCGGACCCGCTCCACCGGGGGACTCGGCGACGAAGGCGACGCGGG
>CAYJRR010000031.1:0-38788 GCA_964372275.1 uncultured bacterium | reverse complement strand
GCCACCGTCGTCACCTGGTCGGCGAAGGTGCGCAGCGTGTCGGTCATGTTGTTGATCGTGTCGGCCAGCCGCGCGATCTCCCCCTTGGCCACCACCACCAGCTTCTTGGAGAGGTCGCCGTTGGCGACGGCGGTGACCACCATCCCGATGCCGCGCACCTGGTCGGTGAGGTTCGAGGCCATCAGATTGACGTTGTCGGTCAGGTCCTTCCAGGTGCCGGAGACCCCCGGCACGCGCGCCTGTCCGCCGAGCTGCCCCTCGGTACCGACCTCGCGCGCCACGCGCGTCACCTCCGCCGCGAAGGTACGGAGCTGCTCCACCATCGCGTTCAGGGTGTCCTTCAGCTCGAGGATCTCGCCCTTGGCCTCGACGGTGATCTTCTTGGAGAGGTCGCCGTTGGCGACGGCGGTGGTGACCAGCGCGATGTTCCTCACCTGCGCGGTCAAGTTCCCCGCGAGCATGTTCACGCTCTCGGTCAGGTCCTTCCAGGTCCCGGCCGCTCCCGGCACGCGCGCCTGGCCGCCGAGCTTCCCTTCGATCCCGACCTCCCGGGCGACCGTCGTCACCTGGTCGGCGAAGGTGCGGAGCGTGTCGGTCATGTCGTTGATGGTGTCGGCAAGCGCCGCGATCTCGCCGCGCGCTTCGAGCACCAGCTTCGGGGCCAGATCGCCGTTGGCCACCGCCGTGACGACCCGGGCGATCCCTCGCACCTGGCTGGTGAGGTTCCCGGCCATGACGTTGACCGATTCGGTTAGCTCCTGCCACGTCCCCGCCACGCCGGGGACGATCGCCTGCCCGCCGAGCTTCCCTTCGGTGCCGACCTCGCGGGCGACGCGCGTCACCTCGCGGCCGAACGTCCGGAGCTGGTCGACCATGGCGTTGATCGTGTCCTTCAGCTCCAGGATCTCGCCCTTCGCCTCGACGGTGATCTTTTGCGAAAGGTCGCCGTTGGCCACGGCGGTCGTCACCAGCGCGATGTTCCGCACCTGGTCGGTGAGGTTTCCGGCGAGCATGTTGACGTTGTCGGTCAACTCCCGCCAGGTGCCCGCGACCCCCGGCACCTTCGCCTGACCTCCGAGCTTCCCCTCGATCCCGACCTCCCGCGCCACCGTCGTCACCTGGTCGGCGAAGGTGCGCAGCGAATCGGTCATGTTGTTGATCGTGTCGGCCAGGGCGGCGATCTCGCCCTTCGCCTCGACCACGAACTTCTGCGAAAGGTCGCCGTCGGCGACCGCGGTCACCACCTTGGCGATCCCCCGCACCTGGCCGGTGAGGTTCGACGCCATCACGTTGACGTTGTCGGTCAAATCTTTCCAGGTGCCGGCGACGCCCGGCACCTGCGCCTGTCCGCCCAGGCGTCCCTCCGTCCCGACCTCCCCCGCCACGCGCGTCACCTCCGCTGCGAAGGTCCGGAGCTGGTCGACCATGGCGTTGATCGTGTCCTTCAGCTCCAGGATCTCGCCCTTGGCCTCGACGGTGATCTTCTTGGAGAGGTCGCCGTTGGCGACGGCGGTCGTGACCGCGGCGATGTTCCGCACCTGATTGGTCAGGTTCCCGGCCAACACGTTTACGTTCTCGGTGAGGTCCTTCCAGGTGCCGGCCACCCCCTTGATGTCGGCCTGCGCGCCGAGCTTCCCCTCCGTCCCGACCTCGCGCGCGATGCGCGTCACCTCCGACGCGAAGGTGCGGAGCTGGTCGACCATCACGTTGACGGTGTTCTTCAGCTCGAGGATCTCCCCCTTGGCCTCGACGGTGATCTTCTGCGAGAGGTCGCCGTTGGCCACGGCGGTGGTCACCAGGGCGATGTTCCGCACCTGGTTGGTGAGATTTCCCGCCAGCATGTTCACGTTGTCGGTGAGGTCCTTCCAGGTCCCGGAGACGCCCGGTACGTTGGCCTGCCCGCCGAGCTTCCCCTCGATGCCGACCTCGCGCGCGACGGTCGTCACCTGTGCGGCGAAGGTGCGCAGGGTGTCGGTCATGTTGTTGATCGTGTCGGCCAGCGTCGCGATCTCCCCCTTCGCCTCGACCACGAACTTCTGGGAAAGATCCCCCTGCGCGATCGCCGTCACCACCTTGCCCATGCCTCGGACCTGGCTGGTGAGGTTGGAGGCCATGACGTTGACGTTGTCGGTCAGGTTCTTCCAGGTGCCGGAGACCCCCTTCACGTCGGCCTGCCCGCCGAGCTTCCCTTCTGTCCCGACCTCCTTGGCGACGCGCGTCACCTCCGCCGCGAACGTCCCCAGCCGCTCGACGGTGGCGTTGATCGCGTTCTTGAGCTCGAGGATCTCCCCCTTGGCCTCGACGGTGATCTTCTGCGAGAGATCGCCGTTGGCGATCGCCGTCGAGACCAGGGTGATGTTCCGCACCTGGTTGGTGAGGTTCCCCGCCAGCATGTTGACGCTGTCGGTCAGGTCCATCCAGGTCCCCGAGACCCCCTTCACGTCGGCCTGCCCGCCCAGCCGCCCCTCGGTCCCGACCTCCCTCGCCACCCGCGTCACCTCTCCGGCGAAGGTGCGCAACTGGTCGACCATGGCGTTGATCGTGTCCTTGAGCTCGAGGATCTCCCCCTTGGCCTCGACGGTGATCTTCTGCGACAGATCCCCCTTGGCGATCGCCGTCGCGATCTGCGCGATGTTCCGCACTTGAGAGGTGAGATTCGAGGCCAGGCGATTGACGCTGTCGGTCAGTTCCTGCCAGACCCCGGACACGCCCCGCACGTCGGCCTGGGCGCCGAGCTTCCCCTCGGTCCCGACCTCGCGCGCCACCCGGATCACCTCGGCGGCGAACGAACGCAACCGGTCGACCGTGGCGTTGATCGCGTTCTTCACCTCGAGGATCTCGCCGCGGGTCTCGACGGTGATCTTCTGCGAGAGATCGCCGTTGGCAATCGCCGTCGAGACCAGGCCGATGTTCCGCACCTGGTCGGTCAGGTTTCCCGCCAGCAGGTTGACGTCGTCGACCAGCTCCCGCCAGGTTCCGGTCAGCCCCTCGACCGGGGCCTGCACCCCGAGCCGCCCCTCCGTTCCGATCTCGCGGACGACGCGGGAGACGCTCGAGCTCACGGTGCGCAGCCGCTGCACCACCGCTTGCACCGCCGACGCCAGGGCCAACAGGTTCCCCTGTAGGGGCGCGCCGTCGAGGCTCGTGCTCATGTCGCGCGACAGGTCTCCGCGGGCGGCCCCCTCGAGGACCGCCGCGACCTCGTTCATCAGGTTCGTGCGCCGCTCGATCCCTTCGTTGGCCGCGTCGACCGCGCGACGCCACGAACCCGCGACCATCCCGATGTCGATGCGCGCCTGCGTGCGCCCTTCGATGCCGACCTCCCGCCCGGTCCGCTCCAGCTCCCGTACGAACGACTCGGTCCGGTCGAGGAGGGTGTTGAACGCGGACGCCACCTCTCCGTAGAGGCTCGGTGCTTCGCCGATGGCCAGCGCTCCGTCGACGGGAAGGCGGATCGCCAACTCCCCCAGCGCCGCCATCCGCAGCGCATCGCGCACCGACCGGAACTGGTCTTCCAGGCGCTCGATCGTCGCGTCTCGGCGCCGCATCCCCCGTGGCGCCGTCGCGGCGGCGCGGCGCCGCCGGTCGTCGGGTGGAACGACGTGATCCTCGGGTGGGCGGGGTTCGTGTGGATCCATGGCGGTCCATCTGTGCATGGGTCCTTTGCCTTCGCGCGGCAACCCGCTCGTTTGAGCTAGGATACGGCCCATGTCCGTCTCCGCCGCCGTCGATCCGGAGCTGCAGAAGCGACTCGAGCTGCAAAAGCTCGCCACCATGATCGGGAACGCCCCCAACCTCCAAGCGCTCCTCGCGGGGCAGCCGACGGAGGCGATCGCCGGCTTTCTGAATGCCGAGCGGGCCTCGATCTTCGTCCTCGACACCCGCAACAACCAGCTGACCTCGGTCGCCAAGTCGGGCGACGAGGTGAAGGAGATCCGGATCGAGAAGCAGCCGTCGAGCCTCGCCGGATTCACGGCGCTCTCGATGCAGACGCTGAACATCGCCAACGTCCGGGACACCCAGGAACTCGCCGCCTATCACCCCCAGCTCAAGTTCGACGACTCCTGGGACCAATCGACCGGATTCATGACCTGCACCATGCTGTCGGTCCCGGTCCGCTACGAGAAGAACTGCCTCGGGGTGATGCAGGTGATCAACCGGCTCGACGGCGAATCGTTCGATCCGCGCGACGTCGAAACCGCCGAGGAGCTGGCGCAGCGGCTGGGGATGGCGTTCTACAACTTCAACAAGGTCCGATCGCTGAAGGCGAAGCGGACCAAGTGGAGCACGCTGGTCGACTCCGGCGGGATCTCCGAAGAGGCGCTGCAGAAGGCGATCGCCAGCGCCACCTCGGCCAACATCGACCCGGCGAGATACCTCATCGACAAGGTCGGCCTGAAGCAGGAGGAGATCGAGAAGGCGCTCTCGATCTTCTACAACTGCAAGAGCTTCCGTTTCCGTGGGAACGAGACGATCCCCGACGAGCTGCGCGCCGGAATCAAGAGCCTCGACTACCTGAAGCAGATCTGCATCGCCCCCATGGAGCGCAAGGAGAACCAGATCGTCATCGTCATCGACGATCCGGCCGACCTCCCGCGGACCGACGCCGTCCGGCGCATCTATCCCGACCGCCAGCTCGTGTACCAGGTCGCGTTGCGCGATGACATCCTGGCCTGCATCGACCGCACCGCCCGGCCGACGGGCGACGTCAGCCAGATCCTCAAGGACCTCTCGGCCGACCCGGGTTTCGCGCCCGAGCAACAGTCGCTGGAGGACGAGACCAAGGAGAACGACAGCGCGATCATCAAGCTGGTCGAGCAGGTGATCATCGACGCCTACAACCGGCGCGCCTCCGACATCCACATTGAGCCCTACGGGCGCGAGATGAAGACGGTCATCCGCTTCCGGGTCGACGGCGATTGCGGCGTCTACCAGGAGATCGCACCGCAGGCGCGAAACGCGCTCGTGGCGCGCATCAAGATCATGGCCAACCTGGACATCGCCGAGAAGCGCAAGCCCCAGGACGGCAAGATCCGCTTCCGCATGTCCGACCGCCAGATCGAGCTGCGCGTGGCGACGATCCCGACGGTCAACGGCAACGAGGACGTGGTGATGCGCATCCTCGCCGCGTCGAAGCCGCTGCCGCTCGACCAGATGGGGATGAGCCCGCGGAACCTGACCGAGCTCAAGAAGATCATGGAGCGGCCCTACGGATTGATCCTCTGCGTCGGTCCGACCGGTTCGGGGAAGACGACGACGCTGCACTCGGCGTTGGGACACATCAACACCCCGGACATGAAGATCTGGACCGCGGAGGACCCGGTCGAGATCACGCAGTACGGACTGCGCCAGGTGCAGGTCCAGGCGAAGATCGGCTTCACCTTCGCCGCGGCGATGAAGGCGTTCCTCCGCGCCGATCCCGACGTGATCATGGTCGGCGAGATGCGCGATGCCGAAACCGCCGGCACCGGTATCGAAGCCTCACTGACCGGTCACCTGGTCGTCTCCACGCTCCACACCAACAGCGCCCCGGAGACGATCACCCGGCTCCTCGACATGGAGCTCGACCCCTTCAGCTTCGCCGACGCCCTCCTGGGAGTGCTGGCGCAGCGCCTCGCCCGCTCGATTTGCAAGAACTGCCGCCAGGCCTACGTCGCCACGAAGGACGAGGTCGGACAGATCGTCGAGGGGATGGGAGGGCCGCAGGGGCTCGCCGCGCGGGGATGGAAACCGGGGGAGCTGCGGCTCTGGCGGGGCGTCGGCTGCGACGCCTGCGGCGGTAGCGGCTACAAGGGCCGGATCGGCCTCCACGAGCTGCTGATCAACAACGACGACATCAAGCGCGCCATCGGCAAGCGCGCCCCCGTCGACGAGATCCGCACCCTGGCGCTACAGGCGGGGATGACCACGCTGCTCCAGGACGGCATCGAGAAGGCGGTGGCAGGCTCCACCGATCTGAAGCAGGTCTACGCCGTCTGCAGCCGGTAGGAGAATTGAAAACGGGAAATGGGAGATAGAACACCGACAATGTCCGGATCGGATCCGGCATTGTCGGTTTTCACATTTTCAATCTCCCATTCCGAATGGCCGTTTATCCGCGGCCGCTACCAATAGTAGTAGCCGTAGGGTGTGTTCGCCGGGAGCGGCAGCGCGGCGTACTCCACGCCGAGGTCTCCGAGGTCGTTCGCCTTCACCCCCAGGTCGGAGATCGAGTAGATCGTGCCGTCGATGATCACGCTCCGGCGGATCGTCGTCCACCAGCCGTAGTACGGGTCCTCCTCCTCGGTCGGAACGAACCCCTGGTGGTCGACGCGGCCGCGCAGCGCGAAGCCGCTCTCGCCCGAGACGTCCCACACCTCCAGCCCGGCGAAGCCGTCCTCGTAGTCGACCAGCGGCAGCGCCAACACGCCGGCCGGGGGGAAGAAGTTGAACGCCTTGTGGTCCCACTGCGCCTCGGACCACGATTCGCCCAGCTCCTCCCGGAACAGGAGCGACGGATCGTCGAGCTCGGCGACGTCGAACAGCGACAGCGCCGAACCGGTCACCTGCCCCTCCTCGGTCGCCTCGTAGCCGATCGTCAGGAGCTTCCCCCCCTCGTAGGGGTGGATGTAGGTCGAAAACCCGGTAACGTGCAGCTCGTCGACGATCGCCGGACTCTCCGGGTCGGAGAGGTCGAGGGTGTAGAGCGGATCGACCTGGCGGAAGGTGACCAGGTACCCCACTTCGCCATCGAACCGGCTGCTGGTGATCCGTTCCCCGGGTGCGATGCCGTGGATGCTGCCAGCCACCTCGAGCTCGCCGCCGGCCTCCCGGAGCGTCGTCAGATGATTCTCCGGCTCCCAGTCCCCCTCTTCGAAGCCGCTGGTGGTGGTGGCGATCCGAAGCACGTCGTCGTGCTCGTCCATCGCGAATTGGCTCGGCGCGTACCCGTCGACGGCTCCGGTCGCCGCGTAGGCGGGGATCTCGCCGCCGAGGTCGAACTTGTGGACCACCGAACGGTCCTCCGGCATCTCGCCGTCGGTCCAGAAGAACCAGAACCACCCCAGGTAGATCGATACGTAGAGCGACTCCTCGGAGGCATAGACGACCCCGGGCTCGGAAACGATCGAGGCCGACTGGAACGACCCGGCCGGCTCGGTCAGGGGGAGGGTCGCCAGACTCAGGATGGTGCGGCCCATCGGAGTCAACGGCTGGTAGAAGCCGCCGCAGTCGTCCGCGGTGCCCAGGCTGCCCGTGGTCTCCACCGAGCCGACGCGGTCGGCGAACCGCGGGATCCAGGCGTCGAGCGGCTGGTCGCGGATCAGCTGCTCGTTGTGGGCCTTCAGGATCTCACGCGCGAGCTCCGTCTCCGCCCACAGCGTCATCGCCGGACCCGGCGTGTAGGTGGCGGTGACCAGGTGCAGTCGCCCGTCGATCAGCCGGGCGCCGACGTAGCTCCCCTCGACGTAGAGCTCACGCTCGAGGACCGGTGCGGTGGCATCGGACAGCCCGAGCACCGTGACCTTGGTGGTGGGGGTCCAGTAGGATCCGCAGTCGATGCAGTCGTCCGACGCGACGTCGACGGGAGGTCCGTCGTACGAGCCGCCGCCGCCGTCGCGCGCGATCGAGTCGGGGGGCTGCGCCCAGGAGAGGACGGCGACCCGGTTCCCTTCGCGAACCATGGCGAACGGCGACCCCTCGATCGACGTGCGAGACAGCTCGTGCATCTGGTCTGCCGGAACGGCGTCGATCGCCACCAGGTACTGGCCGGAGAGGACGAGGATCTGGTCGGTGTCGTTCTTGACGAAGTCGGGTTCGTCGACGCCGGCCTCCTGGTTGTTGGTGCCGGAGGCCTGGCTGCCGGTCTCGTCGCCCCCCGACTCCGCGCTGGGCGCGCCCAGGTCGTCGGTCCCGTACTCGCCGTACCACTCGCCGTAGGCGTCGACCCACTTCTTCATCTCGAGGACGGCGACGTCCTCGGCGTACTCCTCCACCCCCGCGCATCCCGCGGAACTGGCGAGGCGATAGTTCGCAACCACTTCGTCGTACCGCTTCGAGCAGCCACCGACGGAGAATGCCAGTGCCGCGCCGAGAAAAACCCTGCCGATCGCCTTCGTCACGTGGTCACCCTCTTCCGCGCCCCATCCGCCACGGCGTGATCGTCCGCACACCGGGCCGATCAAGAACAGCAGCGCCCGTGCCACCGGAAAAACGTTCGAGTTTCGGGCGTCGGGGCGCGCCGCTGGCGGGTCCGGACTCCAACCTGTGCCCAAGGCGGAGTCTTCGGACTCCACCCGCCAGACCGGGTCGGATCGGATCCGAAACGGCAACCGTTACCGACTCGGATCCGATCGGAATCCGTATCCGTAACGGATCCGATCGCCACGGCTCACGCCGGCAGGAATTCGCGGGTGAGGTTTCGCGCCCCCGAGGCCTCCACGACCAGGTCGTCTTCGATGCGCACGCCGCCGAATCGCTTGAGCTCGTCGACGAGCTTCCAGTCGACGCGACGGCCCTCGTCGGACGCGCGCAGCTCCTCGAGCAGGCTGTCGATGAAGTAGCACCCGGGCTCCACGGTGAAGACCTGCCCCACCTCCACGGTGGAGGTGTTGCGCAGGAACGGGTTGCGAGGTTCCGGACGGACGACGGCGCATCCGACGTCGTGGGTCTGGAGCCCGAGCGAATGGCCCAGTCCGTGAGGAAGGAACTTTCGCGTAACGCCGGACTCGACGAGCTCCGCGTCGCTTCCGCGGGCGATGCCGAGCTCGCGCAGGATCGGTGCGAGGCGCTCGTGCGCCCGGTTGTGCAGCGATTCGTAGGGGACCCCCGGTTTTACTTCGGCGCAGATCGCCTGCTGCAGGCGGTCCAGCCGGATCACCAGCTCCGCGAAGACCTGCGCTGCGGCGCTTCGACCCTTCACCGCGGTACGGGTCACGTCGCTCGCGTACCCGAGACAGGTCGCGCCGGCGTCAAGAAGCAACGCCTCCGCAGGCCCCGCCCGCCGCGAGTAGCCGACGTGGTGCAGCGTGGCGGCATGGTTCCCGAGCGCGACGATGTTCTTGTACGGGGTCTCGACGTCGTCTTGGCGCGTCGCCTCGAGGAAGAGCAGGTGCAGCTCGAGCTCGCTTCGCTCCCCGTCACGGAAGGCGGCCAACACTCGCTCGTGGCCGGCCGCCGCGCGGCGGTTGGCTTCGGCGAGCGCGGCACGCTCGTAGGCGGTCTTCCGAGTCCGCAGCGCATCCAGTGCGGCGACCAGACGCTCGGGGTTGATCGCGTCCGGGGAGAATCCCCACGACGACGCGCGAGGAAGGTCTTCGCCGACGAACGCCAGGCGGCCCGGCGGCAGGCGGTGGCGGATCTTCGAGGGTCCGTCGACCTCCACCACGTCGAAGGCGCCCCAGAAGTGGTCCGACTCCGGCTCGACCGGCCCCTCCCAGAAGCTCCGCTCCACGTTGTGGAACAGGACCGGCCGGCGTCCCGGGAGGACCAGCAGCGCGCCGTCGGCGACGGCGAGGGGGAGCCAGTGCTGGTAGTGGGGGGTGACGCGCAACGGCCAGTACTGGTCGTCGAAGATCGACCGAATCTTGGGCGATCCGGCGTGAATCAGCACCCCGTCGAAACCGTTCGACTCGAGCGACCGTCCGTAGCCCTTCCCCAGCGTCGCGACGTGTTCCGGGTAGAGCGCCTCGAGTTCGGCGCGGAGACGATCGTCCATTCCGTTACCCCCGGAACGACTCCTTGACGGCGCTGTCGTTCAGGACGACCAGCGCCCAGATCCCGATCGGCGTGCTGATGAGGCAGCAGCCGTTGAAACACGGGATCGCGGCCAGGATCGCCGCGGCGAGCGCGAAGCCGTGACTCTCGAGCTTCAACATCTTGTATCCGCCGTAGCCGACGACCCCCTGGATCAGGATGCCGAACGCGGACGAAGCGATCGAGATCGTGCGGATCATCGTCGCCGGCAGGACCTCCTCCCCGCCCATGGCGCCGAACGGCGAATCCCCCATACCCATCATGGTGATCCCCAGCACGTTCATCGCGATCGAGGCCAGGTTCAAGAGCGCGCTGATCGCCGCCGAGGCGATCAGCCCGTACGCCGGAGGCTGCACCTTCTCTTGCATGGAAAACCTTCCAGGGTCAGTGGTCGTACTTCTTCTCGCCGGCCTCGACGCGGATCGCGAGACGGTTCCCTTCGGGGGGCAGCGGACAGGTCGCGTACGGGGAGAAGGCGCACGGCGGGTTGTAGGCCTTGTTGAAGTCGAGGATCACAAACCCGTCCTTGGTCGCCGGCTCGGCGTAGAGGAACCGGCCGGCACCGTAGGTCTCGGGCCCGTTGGTCTCGTCGCCGAAGATGAAGAAGAGTTTGTCGTGTCCCTGCTCCACCACCGGCTCGAGACGCTGCTCGAGGCCGTTGACGGTGAAGACGACCGCGCCGGGGGAGGTCATCTCCTCGACCGTCCCGATCACGGTCGGGATCTGCACCACGCGTGGGCTGGCGTGGGGCACCCACTTTCCGACGATGCGCCATTCCGGTTTCGGCGGATAGCTCTCGATCCCTTTGAAGTTGCGTCGGGCGACCGTCTCGCTGTCGAGCAGGCGGATCCCCACCCGCTCGCCGTTCTTCGAGTCGCCGCGCTCGATCACGTAGAAGGTGAACGTTCCGATCTTCACCTTGTCCGGCTCGACGTTTGGATCGGCGTCGGAGACGAGCTGCCGC
Organism: uncultured bacterium; assembly: GCA_964372275.1. GTDB lineage: Bacteria > CAYJRR01 > CAYJRR01 > CAYJRR01 > CAYJRR01 > CAYJRR01. Next base: position 28,092 of record CAYJRR010000031.1, on the reverse strand, counting down.
ACGGTCACGAGCTGGCCGTTGACGGTCGCACTGACCCCCGAATTGACCTTGAGGGTCACCTGTTTGCCGGCGCGGGTGATCGACCCGACCGCTGCCGGGGCCATCGGGGGGAGCAGCAGGTCGCTTCCCGGCATCGAGCCGATCGACTTCGTCCCTTCGTCCAGCCAGTACAGACCGGCGAGCGACAACCAGCTTCCGTCTGCCTTCAGGCGAGCGACGCGCTTCTCACGCCACTCGAGGATCTCCTTCTCGAACATCGTGGAATCGGTCCCCAGGTAGGTCGGCGTCTTCGGACCGCAGGCGGCGGCGAAGAGGATCGGGATCGTCAAGGGCCAGGCGCGCATGGGAGGGACACCATACTGGGGGCGGGGCCCGGAGAGCAAGAATCGGTCACCGATCGAACAGTCCGAACGGGTCACCGGGGCGACGGAACGTGGTCGGCGCGCCGTCCTCGCCGTCGGAACGCTCTCCGGTCTCGAGTCCGAGGCGGCGGCAGGTCCGCTCGAACAGCCAATCGATCGCGTCCCATCGCGCCCCCTCTCCGACCCCGCGTGCGCCGAAGGCGCTCCTGTAGAGCGCGCCGCCGCGCATCTCGCGGACGGCGTTCTCCACCTTCGAGGCTCGTCCGGGGTCCGTCTCGCGCAGCCGTCCGAGAAAGACCGGCTTCACCTCCGCCGGAAGCCGCAACAACACGCGAAAGGCGCGCCTCGCCCCGGCGTCGCGCGCCCGTTCCAGGATCTCGGGAATCTGGGCGTCGTTCATCCCGGGGATGATCGGCGCCAGCGCCAGCCCCACCGGGATCCCGGCGTCCGCCAGCGCGCGCAGCGCCGCGAAGCGCGTCGTCGGCGACGGCGCCCACGGTTCGATCCTCCGGGCCATCGCGTCGTCGGCGAAGGCGACGCTCATGTTCACCCGCACGCGGGCGTGCCGGTGGAGCTCCTGCAAGAGGTCGAGGTCGCGGCGGATCAGCGCCCCTTTGGTGATGATCCCGACCGGATTGCGAAACGCCGCGCAGACCTCGAGGCAGCGGCGCGTGAGCCCGTAGCAGGCCTCGATCGGCTGGTAGCAGTCGGTGTTCCCCGAGAAGACGACCGTCTCCCCGCGCCAGCCCTTCTTGCGAAACGCCTCCTCGAGGCGCTCCGCCGCATTCACCTTCACCACGATCTTCCGCTCGAAGTCGGTCCCCGCCCCGAGCTCCAGGTATTGATGCGTCGGCCGCGCGTAGCAGTACGAGCATCCATGAAAACATCCGCGGTAGGGATTGAGCGACCACCGGAAGCCGACGTCCGGGCTGTCGTTCTCGGAGAGGACGGTCCGCGCCTCCTCCTCGAACAGCGCGAGCTCCGCGATCGGCGGGGCGTCGATCCAGTCGACCGTCGTCGTCGCCCAGGGGTTCGGCGGGTTCGAAACCGGGCGCATCGCCATGCCGAACAAAATACCGAAACGAAGGCGCCACGGCAAGCGTCCGGCGGCGCCGAGCCGAAGACGGGACGTCGACGGATCGCATAGGATCCCCCCCGTGCCGAAACGAGGGACTCTCCTTCTGCTCGCGGCGATCGCGCCGTGGGCCTGCGCCATTCCGGAGCGGGACAATCCGTTCGATCCGGCCGTCGCGCCGCGCGCGAAGCTCGTCATCCGGGCGGTCGGCGAGACCGACACCGTCATCAACCAAGGCGGCCGAAACACCCCGTTCCTTCTCGACGCGTCCGAGAGCAAAGGGGGGAGCGGTGGCTTGCGCTATGCCTTCGAGCTGGAGAACGACCAGTGCGCCGGCCGGGCTGCCGATTCGCGCGCCTTCCAAACGCCGCCGACGGAGGGGGCGACGCTGGAGACGACCCTGCCGGTCGAAGAGGCGGCGTTCGGCGAAGACGGGACCGGCGACGTGATTCGCATCGTCTGCGTGCGCGTGACCGACCGGGAAGGGCACATCGGCGTCGCCTCGGCCGCGGTCGTCGTGCGGAACGAGGAGCCCGCGCCGGACGCCGGCGGAACGATGTTCGTCGCCCGGGGCCCCGTCGTCCTCGACGCCTGCGGCGGCCGGCCCGATCCGGACACCTGCACCACGACCGACGCCGACGGCGATCCGCTCGCCTTCTCCTGGGCGCGCGTCGCGGGGGCGGGACCGGAGCCGGTCCCGCTCGACGAAGACGGCCGCCGCGCGCGATTCGACGTGCCGTCGACCGGCGACTTCTTCCGGTTCCAGGTCACCGCCACCGACGGCCTGGCCCGGGAAAGCGGCTCGCTGACGGTGAGCGTGAGCAAACAGGTATGGGTCTCGACGCGATTCCCGAGCCGGCTTCTGCGCGTCTTTCCCGACCACCCTCGCGCGACGACCGGGTACGTCACGACCGCCGGGCTGGTGTCCTTTCCGAACGGGCAGATGGGGGGCGCGTTCGCGCCGGGGGACGGGACGTTCCTCGCGGCCGGCGACGGGATCATCGCCGGCCCCGCGCCGCCGATCGTCCGGCTGGACGGAGCGTTCCGCGCGGTCGAACGATGGTACCCGGCGCCGACGACGTCGCCGCCGGCGTCGAAGGACGCCTTCACCGTTCCCTCGCTCACCGACCGGTGCGCCGTCGTCCGCTACGACGACGCCGGCGAGACCACCTCGGTTGCCGCGTTCGTCGTCCTCGCCCCGGGCGGCGGAAATCCGGTCGAGGCGAAGCGCGACGACGGCGCTCCGTTCGGACAGACCGGACCTGCGGGGGCGACCGCCGTCCTCCCCCGCGACGACGGTCGCTGCTGGACGATCGGCACGCGGATCGGAATCCTCGACACCGCCGGCTCCTGGACGCCGGTCTCCTCCGACAACGTCCTGCTCGGCCGCTTCGACTCGGCCGCCGCGCTGCCCGACGGCCGGGTGTGCGTGCTCGGCGAGGACGCGGCGGGAACGCCGGGTCTTCGATGCCTGGAGGGGAGCTCGCTCGTCCTGTTGCCGGATCCGACGTTTGACTTCACCTACGCGCGCGCCATGACGGCGCATCCCGACGGCAACCGGTTGCTCGTGCACAGCATCAACACCGACACCGTGCTCGCGGTCGACCCCGAGACCGGGGAGGCCTCGGAGGAGCCGGGGATCCCCGCCTTCTCCGGACAGCTCAATCTCGGCGGAAACCCGATCTTTGTCTCCGACCGCGAAACGGCGTCGCTGTGGTTCGTCGACGGCCTCTCCCAGGTGCTCTTCCGTTACGAATACCTCGGCGACCGCTGGACCTTCGCCGGATCGATCCCGCCCGACGCGATCATCGGCGACACGGCGTCGGGCATCTTTTCGTGGCACTCGCTCGCCGTCGACCCGGTCTCGGGAAACGCGGTGGCGACCTTCGAGACCGGCGCGTCGGGAGACGTCGGGCTGGTGGCGAAGATTCCGTTTCACCTTCGCAGCGTGGAGCGCCTCCCGGGCCTGGTCGGGGAGCGCGCCCGGCTCGCCGGCGATCCGACGCGCGGAACGGTCTGGTACTCCGACGACGGCGATCCCTTCGCCGGCGGCTTCTCGGTGAGGAACGACCGCGGAGAGATCGTCGTCCAGCAAGGGCCCCCCGACGGTCCGATCGAGAAGTGGCGCCCGGCGGTGGCGATCCCCACCGGGGGGGCGTGGGTCGGCCACAACGCCTTTCAGGGGGTGACCACCCTCCGTCGCGTCGACCCCTACCTCGCCGTCGAGGAGGAGATCGCGATCGGACCGGGGATCGTCGGCGAGCCCGACCTGGTGGGCGATCTGTCGCTCTCGGCGAGCGGCCGGTGGCTCTGCGCCGCGACCACGCGCTCGCCGGAAGGTTCCTTCGGTTCGACCGACCAGACGATCTGGCGCTGCGACGCGCTCGCCGGCACCTGCGCCGCGGTCGGTTCGCTCCCCGACGCCAGCGCCGTCGCGAGCCCGGCGTTGGGCCTGGCCCCCGTTCGCGTCGCGGCGGCGGACGACGGGGCCTGCTACGTCGCGCACCTCCCCGACGGCGCCCCCTACGCGACCTGGACCGCCGGCCGCGTGAAGCCGGCGGCGGCGACGGTCGATCCGGCCTTCACCGTCACCTTCCGGTTCAACGACATCCTGATCGAGCCGCAGAACGGTTGCTCGCCGATCGCGCTCGACCCGCGCGACGCGTCGTTGTGGATCCTCCGCCGCGATGACGACGGACCGCTTCGGGTGGCGACCGGCGACGCGGCGACGGGGGGCGAGGTGATCGACGCCTGGCCCTCGCTCGGCGATTCGGTGAACTGCCTGGCGCTTTCGGCGCGATGTTCCGATCCGAACGACGAGGCCTGCCTCGACGCCTGGTACGTCACCCAGGAGTCGACGAACGACCCGGCGTTCCTGAAGCGCGCCGAGGGGACGTCACTCGACGCGCCCACCGACTCGATCGAGCTCGGCTCCGGCACGCCTCAGTCGCTCGATGTCCGATAGCCGCGCCGACGCAATCGACGCCCTCCACCGCGGCGCGCGGGAGTTCAACCGGGGGCTCTTCTTCGAGGCGCACGAAACCTGGGAGGAGGCGTGGCGGCCGATGTCAGGACCGGACCGCGACCTGTTCCGCGGGCTGATCCAGTTGGCGGTCGCGGCGAAGAAGGTCGGCGAAGGGAACGCCAACGGCGCGAACCGGCTCTTCGAGCGCGCGCACCGATTGCTCGTCCCCTATTCGCCGCACCGGCTCGGCATCGACGTGGCCGAGCTGTGCCGCCGGATCGCCCGGCTGCGCGACCAGACGCTCGCTTGGATCGAGGGCCGCGGAGCCGTTGTCGACCTCGGAGAGCTGCCGACGTTGCCGGAGGGATGACGCGCGGAAGGGGGCCGGAGCCGGAGTCGGAGTCGGAAGGCGGACGGAACGAAACGTAACCAGGTTCGGTCGCCGACGCTACGGCGACGGCGTCGCCACCGGTGCCTCGGCGGCCGCAGCGGCCGGCGGCGGCGCCGACGCCTCCGCGGCGGCGGCGGGCGGCGCCGACTCGGCGGGCGGCGCCTCGGCCTCGTCGACCGGGACGGTCGGCTTCGAGAGCTTGCCGCCGCGCAGGGTGATCGTCTCGCCGTCGAGCGCCTCGATCGACTTCCCGTTGGAGAGCACGATCGTGAGCGGCGTCCCGGGGATCTCCATCGTCGCCCGCGCGGCGACCGAGGTGACGACGCGCGATCCGGCGCGCTTGATCGTGATCTTCGTCTCGCGATCCTTGTTCGCGAGGAAGCAGCTCCCGGCGAACGACACGGCCGGGAACGCCAGGGCGAGAACGAGCGTCGAAATGAGGGCACGGATTCGTGACATGACGGCCTCCGAACCCCACGAGGGTAGTCACCCCCCTGCGGCGCCGCAAGCGTTCCGCCCTTCGGGCTTCCCCGGGACTCCCCGGAAGCGTTCCGCCTATGTCGCGGGCGGAACCCGCCGGGTCGGGTCGAGCACCAGGAGGCCCCCCTCGTCCCGCAGCTCCAGCCACGGGAGGTCGACCGCCGCCGGTCCCCGCTTCACCCGTCCGTCGTAGGCGAATGCCGAGCCGTGGCAGGGGCAGACGAGCTCCCGCCGCGCCGGAAGCGGCCGGATCGTGCAGCGCTCGTGGGTGCAGATCGCGGAGAGGGCGTGGACGCCGAGCTCGTCGTGGACGACGACGGCCTGCGCCCGCCGCAACAGCGTCGCCGTCCCCGGCGGGAAGCGTGCCGCGCGTCCCAACGCGAAGCGCCCGTCGGACCTCCGCGCGATCCACGGCATCCACGCGCGCACCACCTTCCAGACGATCCACGCCCCGGAGGCGATCACCAGCGCAAGCATCGCGATGCGCGAAAAATGGCGGCGGCTGCTCTGCATGGCGCGCGGCGCTCCCAAGAACGATCGCCCGACCCGGAACGGACCGACGGCGGGCGCCACCCTAGCACCATTCCCGCGCCCTGGCCTCCGGCCCCGCCGCGACCAACTGGCGGAGTCGGATCGCCATGCGCACGCTCGACCGACCGTTCACCCGTATTCGCCTACTCCTCCCCCTTACCGGCGCGGCTGCGTGCGCCGCGCCGCCGCCGGCAGCCTCCGGCCGCGAATGGCCGTCGCCGGTTCCGACCGCCGGACCCTCGTGTGATCCCACCTCGGACGGCCCGTTCTGGATCGCCGAGGGGGAGACGCTCACCGTGTCGGTCCGCTGCGGCACCGGCATGACGGTCGGGAGCGCACAGCTCGCGGTCGAGGCCGTCCCGGAGGGCGCCCTCTGGGACCCGGCCGCCGCGACGTTGACCTGGACACCCGACCTGGACGACGCGGCGGTACACGAGCTGTCGATCCGGTCGGCGGCGACCGGCGAATCGGCGCCGCTCACGATCGGCGTCGCCGACGCGTGGGACGATCCGGACAACGCGCCGATCGTCGATCCGCTCCGATACGGCGAGGAGTACGGCCTTCCCGTCCTGTTCCTCTCCCCCGCCCCGACCACGCGCCACGAGTACGCACCGGCGACCGTCGTCCACCGCGGGCACGTCTACGCCGCCGAAGCCAAGCTGCGCGGCTCGTCCTCCATCGACTACCCGAAGAACAACTTCACCCTGAAGTTCCCCCGCGAAGACCCGTTCCACGAGCCGACGCGCGGATTCCGCGACCGGCGGCGCGTCGTCCTCTACGGAAACTTCGACGACAACAGCTACCTGCGGACGCGCCTTGCGTTCGACGTATGGAACCGGATCGACCCGGAGCACCTCCAGGTGCAGACGGTGAGCGCCGTCCTCTACATCGATGGCACCTACCACGGCCTCTACACGTTGGTCGATCACGTCGACCGCTTCCTGGTGGAACGAAACGGGCTCGACGCCGGCGGCGACCTGTTCAAGGCCGAGCACTACACGGCGAACTTCCGACTGACCTACGGCGGCGAGACCAAGGAGACGCTGCACGACGGTTACGAGAAGAAGGAGGGGCTCCCGCCCGAGGGGGAGCCCGGCGCCTTCGCCGACATCGAGGCGCTCACCGACTTCGTCGCCCGCGCCGACGACGACACGTTCCGCGCGCAGCTCGGAAGGAGGGTCGATCTGCGCGACTACCAGGACTGGTGGGCGCTGGCGATGCTCCTGTTCGCCAACGACGGCGTCAGCCAGAACGCCTTCCACTACCACGACGCCGGACCGTTCCGCTTCGCCCCGTGGGACTTCACCGCCAGCTTCGGACAGAACTGGCGGACGGTCCGTCGCGCGCCCACGGAACCGAGCGAGTTCACCGCCGAGAACGGACTGTTCGAACGGATGCTCGGCGACCCGGCGCTGCGCGAATCGACGCGACAGCGATACGCGTGGATCCTCCACCAGCGCGTGTCCGCCGGGCTGGTGCTGCAGTGGCTCGGGTCCTACGCGTCGGAGATCGAGCCGTCGGCGATCCGCGACGAGCGGCGCTGGGGACCGGCCTACCGCGCCTTCCCACGGTGGAGCCACCGCGACGACGTCACCACCTGGGCGGAGGAGGTCGCGTACCTGCGCGGCTGGATCCCGGCGCGCTTCGAGATCCAGGCCGCGACCTACGGACCTTGACGGCGCGTCCGGCAATCGGAGGGAAGACGATGGAGATCCGGCTCGAGACGTTCGGCAACGCGATCCTCCAGTTCTCGCAGGACGGGCGTCCGGTGCTCGCCACCGACCCGTGGCTCGCCGGCACCTGCTACTTCGGGAGTTGGGGGCTCGAACGGCCTCCGACCGAGGAGCAGATCCGGCGCGTGCAGGCGTCGCCGTTCGTCTGGATCTCGCACGGGCACCCCGACCACCTACACCCCGCGTCGCTCGAGCTTCTCTCGAAGGAACGGACCCGGATCCTGCTGCCCGACCACTACCACGACGAGATTCGCGCCGGCCTCGCGGCGCGAGGGTTCTCGGTGACCGTCCTCCCGTTCAAGCGGTGGGTCCCGCTGACCGGCGGGATCCGCGTCCTCTCCCTCGGAAACGAGAACCAGGACGGGATCCTGGTGGTGCAGGCCGGCTCGGCGCTGGTGATCGATCTGAACGACTCGCCGCTGTGCGGCGAAGGCGGGTTCCTCCGCCGCCTGGTGGCCCGGCATCCGAACGACCGGACCTACCTCGCCGCCCTCTGCTCGGTCGACGCCGACATGTTCAACTTCGTCGACGAACACGGCCGCTCGCTCGCCGGCGATCCGGAGGCGCGCAAGCCCGGCGCGGTCTGGAACGTCGCCCGCACCGCGGCCCGCCTCGGGGTACGGAACTTCTGCTGCTCCTCGTCGCAGCACGTCTACGTCCGCCGCGACTCGGTGTGGGCCAATCCCTACCGCATCACGGCGGCCGACATGCGCCGGCACTGGAACCGGCCCGAGGTGCGGCTGATCGATCCCTACGTGACGATCGACCTGGAACGGGGAGACGTGCGGCCCGCGGGAGGATCGACGGTCTACCGAGGCTGGGCCTCCTCCACCGCCGACGACTGGACCTCCCGCCTCAACGAGGAGGAGTGGTCCCGCGTCGGCCGATTCGCGCGGTCGTTCGAGACGATCCGACGCCGCATCGACTTCCTCGCCTTCACCGTCGGCGGCGAGACGCGCCGCTTCGACCTCGATCCGGCCCGTCCCGGCGGCGAGCGCGGGATCGAATTCCAGGTCCCCCGCGCGCCGCTCCTGGAAACGGTCGAATACGGCTACTTCGACGACCTTCTCATCGGCAACTTCATGCGCACCCGCCTGATCGGGGTCCGCCTCTATCCGGACTTCTCCTACCAGGTCGGAAAGCTCGGGGGGAACGCGAAGGTGTTCACCGCCGCCGGGCGGCGGAGGTTCCGCTGGGCCTACCTCCGCAAGTCACCGCGCGCCTTCCTCACCGCGCGCTGCGAGAACGCGCTCCGCTTCCGGATCCAGCCCTGGGCGCGGGAGGCCGCGGCGCGGATCGGCGTGAAGCCGCTCGCCAAGGTCCTCTACCGCCGTTACCTGCGCGGCGAACCGGTCTGACGACGCCGCCCACGGCGGCGGTCTCGGTCCGCGTGTATTCGCCGACGCACCGTCCCGTCGCCGCCTGGATAGTCGGTGCCACACGCCGCTCGGCGATGCGACATCGGCGGTGTCACGCCGTCGAAAATCGCCGTGCGCGCGGACGTCCGGGAGCTGCGACCCGCGTGGCACAGCGATTGCTCGGTCGCTGCGCCCTTCCCATCCGAAAGGAGCCCCTCGATGCGCACGCACGCCGCCCGTTCGATCGCCCTTCTCCTCGCGACCCTCGTCTCCGCATCCGCCTCCGCCGACCAGTTCCAGTGGGTCGAGGAGCGCCACGTCGAGAAGATGGCCGACGCCGCGCGCCTGGTGCGCCGTTCGCCGTCGATCCTCTACCTCTGCGAACCGTGCGGCGAGACGATCGCCACCGCCCGGCGGCTCACCCCGAAGCGGGTGACCTTCGGAAACGTAGAAAGCCACGGCGACGACTACTACCTCTCGCTCAAGGCCGACGGGCAGGAGCTCGACCTCGCCTACGTCTTCATCGAAAGCCGCTTCGCCCCGGGGATGTTCATCAACCTCGCCCGGTGGATCGGACTCGACGCCACCGACGTCTCCGACTTCGTCCACATCGACGGAAAGGGCCGGCCGATTGCGTTCCCGTCCCCTGCCCTCACCCCGGGCTTCGACACGTCGACCGGCAGCAACCTTCCCCGCCAAGAGTCGATCCGGCCCGCGGATGCGACCCAGCGGTCGACCGGCGCCGGCCTGAAGCGCTGACGCGGGTGACCGGTCAGGCGCCGTGGCCGCGGCGGGGATCGCCGGCCACCCAGGCGCGGCGCAGCTCCTCCAGACCCCGCTCGATCGTCGTCCGGCGCGCGCGGACCTCCTCGAGGAGGCGGCGGCGGGTCGGGAGCAGCAGGAAGGCCCGCGCCTGCTCGCCGAGCGTGACGCCGCTCTCCCGCCACTGGAGCGCGACCCAGCCGGAGAGCGGACCGAGGGCGAGTCCGGCGGCCGTCCACCCCGCCCCGAGCCACGAGGCGGCGGCCGCCGCCAGGACCAGCCACCAGACCGGGAAGACGACGATCGCCGCGAACAGCTTCCAGCTCGCCGGCTGGTCGGGCTCCTTCGCCTTGCGGCGCGCGAGCATCCCGGGAAGCTGGTACGGCAAGGCGTGGATCAGCGTCCCGACCACCCCCAGCGGCAGGCGCAGCAGCACCAGCCGGGTGAACCGCGAGAACCAGCGCACCACGCTCCCGGCGCCGTACCGCGCGCGGACCTCTTCGTCGGTCAATCCCAGGAGCGTGAGCATCCGGTCGTAGCGGGCGACCTCTCGCCGCACCGCCGCGAGCTCCTCGGGACGCGTCTCGCCGAGCCAGCGATAAGCGTCGTAGAAGGCGCGGAAGACCTCGGTCCGCGCGCGCAATGAGCTCTCGTCCCCGAGCGAGATCTCCACCGCGCGCTCGATCAGCCGCCGCTCCTTCCAGGTGGGAACGTTCACCGTGACCTCGAGGAGGCCCGAGGCGATCTGCGCGGTCAGCTTCCGGACCGCGCCGGCCGGATCGCCGTCGCGCTCCATCCGCCTCGCCTCGGCGGGATCGATCGGTCGCCCGACCTGCAGCAGCGCCCGGCTGCGGAAGCGCTCCTTGCGCTCGAAACCGATTCCCACCGGAAGGATCTGCACGTCGTCCGGCCCGGCGAGCGCCATCCGCGCCGCCCCGGTCTTGAGCGGCTGCAGGTGCGGTTCGTTGTGACTCTGCCCTTCCGGGAACAGCGCGATCACGCCGCCGCCGCGCAGCACCTCCGCCGCCACGCGAAACGTCTCGGCGTTCTGGGCCATGTCGGCCCCTTCCCCACGGTCCTGCCTCCGCGCCACCGGCACCACGCGCCCCAACGCGAAGAAGAGCCGCAGCACCGGATTGTTCCAGAGCGTGCTCTTGGCAAGGAACCGCGGCCGGAGCGGCAGCGAGCCGGCGATCAGCAACGGGTCGATCAGCCCGTTCAGGTGGTTCGCCACCACGATCAACGGCCGGCCGGTCGGGACGTGGGAGAGGCCGGCGACCTCCACCTCCCGACACCAGACGGCGGTGATCAGCCGGACGAGCCACTGTACGAAGACCGGCATACGCCCTCTCTAGGCCCCGAGACCCGGCGCCTCCACCTTGGGCGCCGCGGCGGTCGTGGTCGCCGAACCGATCCCCCAGATCGCCGCCCCCACCGCGATCGCCACCGGCAGGACGAACATCGCCGTCCGCAGCGATCCGGCGGCGTCCGAAACGGCTCCGATCAACGGCGGCGAGATCAGGTCCCCCAGAAGATGGATGGTGAAGATGCTCATCGCCATCGCCGTGGCGCGCAAGCTCGGCGGCACCGACTGGAGGATCACGGCGTTGACCGGCGCCGTCGCGGTGAACAGGAGGAAGGCGGTCGCGCCGAACGCGGCGAAGAAGGCGACCGGCGACCCCGCGACCAGGCAGAGGGCGGCGAGCGGCGCCGCGAGGAGCGTCACGATCGCGCAGACCCGCAAGTTCGCCCGCACCCGGTCGGCGCCGGGGAAGGCATCGCCCAGCCAACCCCCCGCGGCCGTCCCGGCGAAGCCTGCCGCGGCGAGCAGCGCGCCGAACCAGAAGTCGGCCGTCCTCAGCTCCATCCGCAGCACCGCGTAGAGGTACTTCGGCGCCCAGGCGGCAAACCCCCCGAGCGCGAAGGTGTAGGCGGTGTAGCCGAGCACCGCCGAACGGTAGGCGGGGATCCGGAGCAGCGCCCCGTACCCGGAGGTCCGCGCCTTCGCGCCCCCTCGGGGAGCTTCCCGATCCCCCGTCCCTTCCACGCGGGCGGTTCGGGCCGGCTCGGCGATCCGCGACACCAGGAGGGCGAGCAGGATCCCGGGAAGACCCGCCACGAAGAAGGCGCTCCGCCAGCCCCAGTGATGCTCGAGGAAGCCGCCGAGCGCGAACCCGGCCGCCGAACCGACCGGGATCGCGGCGAAGAAGAGCGACAGCCAGCGGCTCTTGGTCGCCGGCGTGGTGAGGTCGTCGATGATCGTCGGCGAGATCGTGGCGTAACTCGCCTCCCCCACGCCGACGAACAGCCGCGTCGCCACCATCGCCCAGAAGCCCCGCGCCAGCCCCGACGCCGCGGTCGCCAGGCTCCACAGCAGGACGCCGGCCGCGATCAGGCCGCGGCGCGGCCCGCGGTCCCCGAGCCACCCGAAGACCGGGCTCGTCAGGAAGTAGCCGAGCATGAACGCCGAAAGGACGATGCCGATCTGGAAATCGGAGAGGTCGAGCGACTCCTGGATCTTCGGGCTGACCGCCGTGACGACGTAGCGGTCGAGGTAGTTGAAGAGGTTCAGCCCGGTCAGGATCCAGACGATCGCGCTCCGGCTGGTGATCGTTCCGCGCATGGAGCGCTTGACCTCCTGGCGACCGATCGTACTGGGAAACGGCGAAGGAGGCATCCATGAAGACGAAGTGCCTGTTGAGCGTCGCATCGCTCCTGCTCGCACCGGCCGCGGCGTGGGCGCAGGAGGAGACGCGCGTGATCATCGAGGAGCGCGAGCCGGTCACGAGCCTCGAAGTGGGCTTGGGCGTCTCCGACTTCACCCAGGGTCTGGACCGCGCCACCGATCCGGGCGCGGGCTGGGACGTGCGCGCCGTCTTCGGGGTGCGCTCGCCGGTCGGGCTCGAAGTGGCCTACATCGGCGCGATGAACGACCTCGACGCCGTGGCCGACGAGGACGCCCGGCTGCTGACGACCGGAGGCGAGGCGATGATCCGCGCCAGTCTGCCTTCGCCCGTCCGCCCGTTCGTCGCGGCCGGCATCGGCGTCCACAACCACGCCGTGGTGACCGACATCGACGAGGCGCGCGCACAGTTCAACGACAGCACCGACATCGCCGTCCCGGCGGCCGCCGGGATTCAGATCGACCTGGCCCCCAACGTGACGCTCGGGGGCCGCTTCACCTACCGCTGGCTGTTCGACGACGAGGTGATCGCCGACGAGGACGCCACCGTCGCCCAGTCCTGGGCCGCCACCGCCCGCCTCGGGGCGTTGTTCTAGGACCGAGGGCAATCCTGTCGGGAGGGCGAGGGATCTGCTAGGGTCCCTCGCCATGTCCAGCTCCCCGAGTCCCGGGGCGAACCCCGCGGCCGCGGTCCCCGACTTCCTCTCGGACCTGCACATCCACGTCGGTGGGGCCGTCGCGCCGCACATCATGTATTCGATCGCCCACCAGCAGGGGATCAAGCTCCCGGTGAAGACCTACTGGGAGTTCGTCGAGCGGATCACCAGCTCCCCCGAGAAGGTGAAAAACCTCGAGGAGTACCTGGCGATCATGCACGAGACCGAGATGATCCAGAGCTCGCCGGCGGCGATGGAGCGGGCGATCTACGAGGTGATCGGCAAGGAGTATCGCAGCTCGCGCGTCGACCTGATCGAGCTGCGCTTCAACCCGATGAAGCGCAATCTGGGCGGCGAGCGGGACCTCGACCACATCATCCTCGCGTCGCTGGTCGGGATGGATCGGGCCTGCCTGGAGTACGGCGTCCGCGCCGGACTCATCTTCTGCCTGGCCCGCGAGTTCGACGTCCGGCTCAACGAGATCATCGTCGAGAAGGCGATCAAGTACCGGGGCCGGGGGGTGATCGGCATCGACCTCGCCGGCCCGGAGTCGCGCAAGAACGAGCTGAACGAGGAGGTCAAGCGCTACGCCACGATGTACGCGCGGGCGCGGGACGCGGGGCTGCGCACGACGATCCACACCGGTGAGACGACCGCCACCAACGGCGAAGGGGTGGTGGCGGCGATCCGGCACCTGAAGCCCGACCGGATCGGGCACGGGATCCGCGCCGCCTACAACGAAGCGGCGCTCGACGCCATCGGCGCGAACGGCGTGGTGCTCGAGATCTGCCCGACGTCGAACCTCCACACCCACGCGGTGGAGAGCCTGACCGAGATGGCGCACATCCTCGGCACCTTCCACGACCGGAAGATCCCGTTCACGATCAACACCGACGGTCCGTACCTGCTGCGCACCAACATGCGGAGCGAGGTTCAGCTGCTGCTGGGCAACGGCATCCTCTCGGCGGAGAAGATCGCGGCCTGCTTCGCCACCGCGCGCCGCTCCACCTTCGTCGAAGGCTAGGACCGGCGAAATGGAAAATGGAAAATGGACAACCGGCCAACGGCCGATCATTTTCCATTGGCCGGTTTTCCATTTTCCATTTTCAATTTTCCGCTCTCTTCACCCCGCTGCGCGCGGCGTCGCGCCCTCTCGAGGAACCGCCGCATGTCCTCCGGCAACGGACTCGCCGCCGACAGCGGCGACCCGTCGCGCGGATGGCGCAGCTCCAGTTCCGCCGCGTGCAACGCCTGCCGGGCGAAGGTCTCGTCTTTCGCCGCTCCGTAGCGGTGCTCGCCGACCAGCGGCCATCCCGCTTCCGCGAACTGCACGCGGATCTGGTTCCGGCGGCCGGTCTCGAGCGCCACCTGGACGACGGCGATCTCCCCGAGCGTCTCGACCACCTCGTAGTGGGTGATCGCGAGCTCCCCTCCCCGACCGGCGGCGACCACCCGCTGCACCCGCCTCCGATCGGAGACCAGGAACGACCGAAACGTCCCGGCCCTCGGGGTCGGGACGCCGCGGGTGAACGCCCAATAGCGGCGCACGATCGAATGCTCGGCGAACTGCCGGACGAGGCGGGCGCGCGCGGCCGGGTGCCGCGCCATCACCAGGATGCCGCTGGTGAAGCGGTCGAGCCGATGAACCGGGATCACCTTGTGTCCGGCAGCGGCCGCCACCCGCTCCACCAGCGTTCGCTCGCCGCTCGTCCCCGATCCGGCGCGCGCCGCCTCGTCGGTGGGGACGGTGAGCACCCCCGCCTCCTTGTCGACGAGGAGCAGGTCGTCGTCGCGGTAGAGCAGGAAGAACCCGTCGCCGGCGCGCCCGGTCGCCCGATGGCGACCGGCGTCTTCGTCGGTGACCGTGACCTCGATCCGCGAGGGCGGGTCGACGGCCGCTCCGGGATCGGCCGGGCGCCCGGAGCGCGTCACCCGGTCTCCGGCGAACGCTTCCTTCAACCGCTCCCGTCCGAGCGCCGGCACGCGACGCCGGATCTCGTCGTCCAACCGGCCACCCGGACGGGCCGGGTGCCAAGCGACGAAGTAGTCGGTCGGAAAGGGCTCGGCCACGGCGACCGGACGCTAGCATGCCCTTCGGGCTCCTCGGGGGCCTCCCCCGAATCGGCACGCCCTTCGGGCTCCTCGGGGGCCTCCCCCGAACCCCCTGCTGGCGCGTCGGATCTGCTATTCTTGTTTTCAGAATGTCTTCGGTCCTTTCGATCGTCGCCTACCGCGGAAGGCCGCTGACCGCGCGCGATCTCCAGACGTTGGTGCAAGAGGAGCTCGGGCGACTCGCGGCCGCCGGCGGAACCTTGGCCCTTCGGCAGGTCGCATCGATCGACCTTCCGTCCCTCTTTCCGGGCCGTTCGGTCGATCCGGGCGAAGTTCACTTCCTCGAGCTGTCGATCGAGGGAGGGTCCTCCGAGATCCCGAATCCGACTCCGGCCGAGGTCGCCCTTCCCGACGACGAGGCACTGGGCACGCCGCTGTGGCACGACGTCCTCGCGCTTCATGTTTCGCGCGCCTCGGGGGCCGCGCTGACCGTGCTGCTCGACGACGCGCAGCAGGTCGGCTACTACGGGCTTTTCCTGCGCGGCGAGCGGGTGCGATCGACCTGGCTCGCGGCGAACCGACGGCGCGTCGACGTGGTGGAGTCGAAGATCGAAGCGGCCCGGCCCGCGCCGGAAGCGCAAGGGGGGGAGCACTACGCCGTCGTGCCGGTGAACGGGCTGGAGCTCTTCGTGGGAGACGCGATTCGTGCCGGCGGAAAGGTTCCCGCCGGCGGCCTGGAGCAGGTCTACTACGCGGTCTTCGAGGCCGGGCGTCCCGCGACGCGGTGGCGCGTCGCGCGCGATGGAAAGGTCCTGCCCGATCCGGAAGTCCTTCCGGAAGAGCAGGCCAAGGCGCTCCGGCCGGTGCCGTAACCGCCACGGGTCCGGCGTCCCAGGAGGGGCGCGACGCGTCGACCGCTATTCGCAGGCAGCGTCGATCTCGAAACTCATCTCCGCCGTCGTCGGCCGGCCCTTCTCACGGACCAGCACCGCCTCGAAGACGATCGCCTCGTCGCCGTCGAGAACGGTCAGTCGAAGCTCGTCCTCGGGGCTCCCGGCCAGTCTCCCGCCGAGCGTCAGCACGTTCACCCCGACGTGCACGTTGATCGGCCCCCGGTAGACGGCGGGCGTCGGGAAGAAGCTGGGCGGCACGATCTCCTCTCCGTTCAGGACGACCGACGCGCTGGAGACGTGGCGATTCGCCACTTCGAGCAGGTACGTCGCGCACGGGAGGTGGTCGTCCTCGTCGGAGAATCCGTCGCCGTCGTCGTCCCCGTCCTCCCCGTCCCGAAGGTCGAGAGACGGCGGCTCTCCGGGGGCGTCGGGCGCCGTCTCGGCCAGCGCCAGATCTTCGAACGTTCCGTCGTTGCAGCCACCGAGCAGAAGCGCGGCGACCGCCGGGACGGCGAGTCGGACCCCTCGGCTTCGCATCGTTTTCATGGCCTTTCCCCTTCGTGCGACGTTCGACGAAGGGAGGCAGCAAGGCGGGTACCGTCGGCGATCACATCGCAACGCCGCGATCCGACGGAGATCGAACGTCCCAGTGCGATCGCCGTCACGCCGCGCACGCCGAAAAGCGGGTACCGACGGCCGAAAAGGGGCGCCGATCGGACCCCCGTCGGGCTGCCTCGATGCCTGTGCGGGATCCCCGGTCAATGGAGCAGGCGGATCTTTCCGCGCTGACCCGTGCCGTGGCTGTGGCAGTAGAAGTCGGACGGCTGCACGAGATAGGACGCGGTGGGATCCGACGGGTCGAGCTCGGGCCGAAGCGTCCGCTGCTGCGTCTGGCCCGGGTCGGCGTTCGTATCGCCGTTGGGTCCGTGTCCCAGCCCGATCTCCGCCGCCGTTCCGCCGCCGTGAATGATGTGGGCGACGCCGTCGTCGTTGCGCCAACGCACCACGAAGTCGGTGTTGATCTCGCCGGTCGCCGTTCGCCCCATGTGGACGACGAGGCCGTCCCCCGTCGCGTCCGGGCCCCACACGTCGGAACGACTCGCGTTCCCCGCTCCGGCCGGGATGCCGATCGTGATCCGCGGCTCGATCGTCAACGAAAGGATCGACTGCGACGACTGGTCCCCGGAGACCGCCTGCACGGGAAGCTCGTGCCGTCCGGGAAACACGTTCCGCACGTCCTTGGTGTCGACGACGATCTGACCCGTGACCGGTGAACCGAAGAGCGGTACCACCACTGAAACCGCGCGCGCGCCGGACGGATTGGTCGGGAGCGACACCGCGACCTCACCGGTGTATCCGTTGAGCGGCGTCAAGGTGAATGCGACCGCGACCTCCTGGTCGAGGTCGAGCGTCTTCGCGCCGTCGGCGGAGAGGGTGAACGAACCGGTCTCGGGCACGTCTTCCGGAGGTTCGACCGTTTCGACCGCCGCGAGGTCGTGGATCGTCGGCTCGCCGCAGCCGACGGCGAAGAGTCCGACGACCGACACCGCGACCCAGGATCTGGAGAATCGAACCATCGGCGCCCCCCCCTGATTCTATACCGGACAGTTGTCGGTTGGTTGCGAACCGTATGCCCGCCGCGGGCCGCCCGAAAGACGCGCAACGTGTCGGAAATCCAACGATACACACCCCCGTAGGAGGAGGCGTTCTGAAGGAGCCAGCCCCCGCCTTGGGGGGCGTGACCCCCGGGGCGCGAACGACGCGCGTCGACGCCGACGTGGGATCGGGTCAACGAGGGCAGTCGAGCGGCCGGAACCAGACGGCACCGCCGTCGACCCAGGTCACGCCGACGGCGCGACCGTTGAACGCGCCATCGGGGGCGGCGAGCGTGGCGTCGCCCGGATCGTCTCCACGGAACAGTTCTCGCTCCGCCCCTTTCGGCAGTCCGTTGGCGGCGACCGGCAGCAGGCGGACGATTCGCGAACCGTCGCGTCGCTCGTTCCACGCGACCAGAAGCGATCCCCCGGCCCCGGTGATCGACGCCGGGCAGGTGGCGGTCTCCGCGAGAACGCGCATCCCCGCGATCCCGTCCGCGACGAACGAACCGAACCGGAGCCGCTCCCCCTCCCCTTCCGGCTCGCACCAGACGGCGGCAGCGGTCGCGCCGGCCGCGGCGACACGCGGCTCGCGCGCCGGCCGGCCGGTCTCAAACGTCGCGGCGGACGACTCGCCGGCGCTCGAGAGGACGTAGGCGTAGACCTGCGGAGAGACGGGCGCGCCGTCCCGCGTCTGGGCGTCGACCACGGCAAGGCCACCGTCGATCCCGGCCGCGGACGGCCGGGTGGCGCGGTCGAGCGAGCCGGCGTCGAGCCTCGCCGGCTCGCCCACGGTCGAGCCGTCGGCGGAGATCCCGACCGCATAGAGGTGGTCGACGCCATCCGCTCCACGCCCGTTCCAGACGGCCACGAACCCGGTACCCACGGCGGCTATCGACGGCCAGGGGGCCTGATCGTCGGCGACGACCGGGCCCTGGAGGACGGCCGGATCGGCGAGGCTGCCGAACGGCGGCCCGGCGACCGCCGCCATTGCCACCGGCCTCGACAGCCGCCCGTCGTGCCACGCCAGCGCAATCCGGCCGGCGCCGGTCGTCCCGTTCCCGGCCGCCACCGTCAGGGAACGCGACGCCCCGGAGGCGAGCGTGAGCCTCGTCTCCGGCGATCCGGGAATCCCCGACGCATCGACCACGCGCCCGAAGAGGTCGGTCTCCTCCAACGACCCGCCCGCGGCCCAGAAGACCGCGAACGACGTCCCGACCGCGGCGATGCGCGATTCGAAGGCGGTCGCCGACCCGCCGTCGATGCGAACGGCCGGGCCGGATGGGGTGACGCGGTCGAGGGTGCAGTCGGCGGGGCCGGTTCCGCGGGCGCAACCGCCGACGAGGGCAAGGCCGAGAAGAAAATTGGAAATTGGAAATTGGAAATCGAAAACCGACAACCGAAGGCCCCGCACCCCATTGTCGGTTTTCGATTTCCAATTTCCAATTTCCAATTCGTCCCGGCCACGGATTCCCGCGATGCGCCGCTGTGCTACAAAGCCGCCCAGTGTCTTCCCCGGATCCAAAGTACCTCCCGGTCGAGGTCGACGTCGCCAACCACCGCGGAGAGCGCAAGGTGCGCGTCCGCTGGGAGGACGGCCACCAGGGGTTCTACCCCTACGAGCTGCTCCGGGGGCACTGCCCCTGCGCCACCTGCCAAGGGCACTTCCAGCCGAGCGCGTTCCACGTGGTGAAGGGGGCGGTGCTCGAGCGCGTCGAGCTGGTGGGGAACTACGCCCTGGGAATGCGCTGGATCGACGGCCACGACACCGGCATCTACAGCTTCCGGAAACTGCGCGACCTGTGCCCGTGCAGGGAGTGCCGGCCCGACGGCGTCGAGGAGCTCCGCCTGTTGGGGCTCGAGCAGGAGTAGGTGTTCGGGGAGTTCCCCGAGGAAGCCCGCAGGGCGAACCACTACCCCGCCGCCCCGGACCGGTTGAGTCCGATCCGCTCACCCTCATGTTTGGAGGCGGAGGGGACCTTCCGATGTTCCTCGTCCGGGTCGGGCCGACGCGCTGGCTCTCGGTGCAGGAGGTCCTCTCCCGTTCCTACGGCGAGGACTTCATCTACGTGAAGGTGCGCACCGACGACGACCGGCTATGCGTGCTCCGCTACGACTCGCCGACCGACCGCTGGACCGTCGCACTCGCCCCGGTTCGCGAAGGGGACGGGGCGCCGGTCACAGCCGGCACTTGATCCACCATCGGCCGTTCTCGAAGACGAACGCCTCGGTTCCGGAGAGCGCCGTCCCGTCGGCGACGTAGTCGGCGAGCCAGAAGTCGTCCTGCGCGCGGACGTTCTGCAGGCGCACTCCGGTGACCGACGGCGCTGCCACCGGCGCCTCGTCGCCGATCGCGTAGTGGAACGAACGGGTCGTCGCCAGGCGCATCTTTCCGCAGGCGGCCATCGTCTGCGCGTTGCGCGGGAAGAGATCGGCCTGGAGACCGTTCAAGTCGGCGCGAACCAGCGCCTGCAGGTGCCGCAACAGCATCGCGCGGGCCGCCCCTTCGTCGAACGGCACCCGCGTGGCGGTGGCGGCGGGCGCGGCGGCGGTGGAGGGGCCGGACGGCTTCGGGGAGTCGCACGCCCCGGCCACGACCGAGAGCGCCACCAGGACGGAGGTCGGCGCGCGGCGCGCGAAGCCCGTGCGATGCGCGGGCGACGGGGCACGCGTCCGTGAGGGCGGGCGTTTCATGGAGAAAGTGTACTCGCCCACCGGACGCCGGCGCCACGGGTGTATCCTTTGCCCCTAGGATGCAGCCTCCGACCGGCTCCGATCCGATCGCGCGTGCGAGGCTCCGCAACGAACGGGTGATCGCCCGCCTGGCGCTGGCCACCGCCGCGGTCGGAATCGTGGTGATCCTCTGGCGGATCGCGACGGTCGAAGCCAGGGCCGGAGGATGGATCCTCGCCTTCGCCGTGGTGGCCGCCGGCGCCTTCGTCCACGCGCTTCGCGACGATCGCCCGCTCGACGGCGCGAAGACCTGGTTCCGCTCCACGCTCGAAGTCTCGTGCGCATCGGTGGTGATGCTGCTGGACACCTCGGTCGGTCCGAGCTTCCTGGTCACGTCGAGCACGCCGCACATCTACGTCCTGGCGGTGGCGATGAGCTGCCTGCGCCTTCGGCCGACGCTGTGCCTCTACGTGTCGGGGATGGCGATCGCCCAGCAGACCGCGATCTACATCTACGCGCTGCGCCGCGTCGAAGGTCTCGCCATCGCCGGGTCCGACGTAGAGACCGAACGCTTCTACCAGGAGCTCCTGTTCCGCGATTCGATCCTCCTGCTGGTCGGGGTGCTGGGGTTCATGCTCGCCCGCACGCTGGCGCGCGAGATCGCCGCCGCCGCGCACGAGGAGCGCGTCCGCGCCACCTTCGGCTCCTACGTCGACGCGCGCGTCGTCAAGCGCGTGCTGGCGGGGGATCTGAAGCTCGCCCCGGAGCGGCGCACCGTGACCGTCCTGTTCGTCGACATCCGCGGCTTCACCAAGTTCTCCGAGACGCGGGAGCCGGAGGAGGTGTTCGCCATGCTCACCGAGGCGCTCGACGCCTTCGCCACCGTGGTGCAGTCGCAGGGCGGGATCGTGAACAAGTTCCTCGGCGACGGGTTGATGGCGCTGTTCGGGGCCCCGGAGGAGCAGGCCGACCAGGCGCGGCGCGCGGTGCGCGCGGGGCTGCTTCTCCTGGACGAAGCCCGCATCCGGTCCGAAGGGCGGTTCCCTGGGCTGCGCATCGGGATCGGGATCCACACCGGCGAGGTGGTGGTCGGGGACCTGGGGAGCGCCCGGCGGGAGTACACGGCGATCGGCGACGTGGTGAACGTCGCCTCGCGCGTGGAGGCGGCCAACAAGGAGCTGGGCACCTCGTTGCTGATCACCGACGACGTGCGCGCCGTGCTCGGATCGGGGGCGAGCCTGAAGGCGATGCCCCCGCTGCCGCTGCGGGGACGAACCGGCACCATCCCGCTCTTCGAGGTGGTGGAGATGGAGGGGACGGCCGAAGCGGCCGCCGTCCGCGTCCCGGCCGCTTGACCGGATCGCCCACCGGCGCCTCCGCGACGCCCCGAGGTGCACGCCGGCGCCCGCGAAGCGACGATCTACGTCAC
Source organism: uncultured bacterium (assembly GCA_964372275.1). GTDB lineage: Bacteria > CAYJRR01 > CAYJRR01 > CAYJRR01 > CAYJRR01 > CAYJRR01. The sequence continues at coordinate 6,454 of CAYJRR010000031.1, read as the reverse complement.
TCGAATCGCCCCGTAGCATCCTTCGGGCCGGCCACATGCGCCGTCGTTCCGATCGGAATCCACGGCGGATTTCTCGACGCCGGCCGGGGCCCCGGGATCCGGCGCGTACGATGCATCACCGTCGGGCATGCGAATCGATCGCCGATCGGCCACCCTCTTGACCGCCGCCGCGCTCGCACTCTCCGGGGTCGCGACCGCGCAGGAGCTTGACGCCGCCTCGCAGGAGGCGCTGTTGAAGACGATGCAGCTCCTGGTCAGCCCGTCGCAACGCGGCGTGGCGATCGAGGAGAGCGACAAGGCGAAGGAGGCGGACGACGTGGCGCGCGCCGTCGCCGGCACGGCCGAGAACACCCAGCGTCTCTACGAGCTGGCCGCGCGCATCCTGGAGAACGTGGTGACCCAGGCGAACGGCGATCCGGAGGCGATGTTCAAGATCCTCGAGAAGGCGCAGAAGGACCCGGCGGCGTTCGCCCGCACCTTCCAGCCGGATCAGACGCGCCTCCTGCAGGAGCTCGGCCGCGAGATCGAAGCGTCGGCCCCGGCCCGCGCCCGTCCCGGCCGTTGATCCTCCGACCCGTTAGGCGCGCGGGGTGGCCCCGGCGGCGGAGTCGGCGCCGGCCGGGGGGCGCGGCGGCAACAGGGCGGTCTTGTGGTAGCCGATCAGATCGCCCCGGCCGTGGTCGAGCAGCGCCTGTTTCACCGTCCAGTAGTTCTGCGGATCGTGGTAACGGAGGAACGCCTTCTGCAGGCGCTTCTCCTTCAGGGAACGCGCCACGTAGACCGGCTTCAAGTTGGCCGGATTCACGCCGGTGTGGAACATGGCGGAAGCGAGCGTCATCGGCGTCGGCTGGAAGTCCTGCACCTGCCGCAGCCGGAATCCGCGCCGCTTGAGCCAGACCGCCAGCTCGATCATCTCCTCCACCCGGGACCCCGGATGGGCCCCGATGAAGTACGGGACGAGATACTGCTTCTTCCCCGCCTCGCGGCTGTAGCGCTCGAACATCCGCTCGAACTGTTCGTACGCCTCGGGGACCGGCTTCTTCATCGCGTCGAGGACGCTCGCGCTCACGTGCTCCGGCGCGATCTTGAGGTGGCCGCCGACGTGGTGCTGCGTCAGCTCCTTCATGTACTCGGGGGACTTCACGGCGAGGTCGTAGCGGACGCCGGAGGCGACCAGCACCTTCTTCACGCCCGGAACGTCCCGGCTCTTTCGCATCAGCTGCACCAGCTCCCGCTGCGGCTCCTCCACCCCGAGGTGACGGCAGACTTTCGGATGCACGCATGACAGCCGACGGCAGGTCTTCTCCGCCGTGTCGAGCGTGCAGCGCATCCGCCACATGTTCGCGGTCGGCCCCCCGATGTCGGAGACGACGCCGGTGAAGCCCGGAAGGTCCCGGAGCGACGCGATCTCCTTGAGGATCGAACCCTCGGAGCGGCTCTGGATGGCGCGACCCTCGTGCTCGGTGATCGAGCAGAACGAGCAGCCGCCGAAACAGCCGCGCATCATCGTCACCGAGAACTTCACCGGTTCGAGCGCCGGGACGGGGCTCGTGTAGGAGGGATGCGCCGCGCGGCGGAACGGCAGCTCGTAGACGCGGTCGATCGCCCTCTCCTCGAGCGGCAGCGGCGGCGGCTGGACCAGCACGAACCGGTTCCCGTGTCCCTGGATCAGCGGCCGGGCGTTGAGCGGGTTGGTCTCGAGGTGGAACTTGCGCGAGGCACGCGCGTACGCGGCGCGGTCGGACGAGACCACCTCGTAGGGCGGCAGTTCGATCGCCCCTTCCGGCGCCTCGTCGCGCGAGCCGATCACCGACGCCGTCCCCCGTAGCGCCCGAAGCCGGCGAGCCGTCTCCGCCCACGGTCCTTTCCGCCCCTCGTCGACGATCCGGGTCACGTCGGCGATCGTCTCCTCCGCCATCCCGTAGACGAGCAGATCGCACTTCGCGTCGAGCAGCACCGAGCGCCGGACCTTGTCGTCCCAGTAGTCGTAGTGCGCGAGGCGCCGAAGCGACGCTTCGACGCCGCCCAGGACCACCGGCACGTCGCGGTAGGCCTCCCGCAGCCGGTTGGCGTAGACGATCGACGCGCGGTCCGGACGGCGATTGGGCTCCCCCCCCGGGCTGTAGAGATCCTCCGACCGCGGCCTCTTCTGCGCCGTGTACTTGTTGATCATCGAGTCCATCACCCCGGCGGTGACGCCGAAGTAGAGGGACGGCCGCCCGAGACGCCGGAACGCCTCGGCCCCCCGCCAGTCGGGCTGGTCGAGGATCCCCACGCTGTATCCGAGCGACACCAGCCACCGCCCGATCACCGCCGTCCCGAAGGCCGGGTGATCGACGTAGGCGTCGCCGGAGACGAGCACCACGTCGAACGGCAGCCAACCGAGGGCCTCCCCCTCCTGGATGGAGACGGGGAGGAAGGTGGGCTGGGGGAGAGGGGATCGCATCGACGAAGCCGGTCGAAACGCCGAAGTCTACGCGATCGGGGTGGTCCGCGGCAAACCGACTCGACTCGGATCGATATCGGAATCGGTATCCGTGTCGGATCGGATCCGATCCGGTCCGATCCGAGACATCGTTCTCCCACCTGCGCCCATTCCCCTGGATTCCCCGTGACGCGCCCCCTTCCCTCGCCCGAAATGAACATCCGTTCATCAAGCACTTGCGCGCCCCCTCGCCGCGGCACGCTCGCTGCACGGCGGCCCCGCCCATTCGAAAACACCAACCCCGGGGGGACCCTCGCCATGAAGACGCGCCTTGCCGTCACCGCCGCCGCATTCGCCGCTCTCCTCTCCTTTTCCGCGCACGCGTCGCCGCTCGCCGGGTCGTGCGACGCCACGACCGACCTCGTCGACCGGCTGCTCGCCGACCTCGCGCCGCTGTCGTCCGAACGGACGATGGCGGAGCAGGTGGTGAAGGCGGTCCAGGACGGCGACTTCGCGACGCTGTCGGCGTTCGCCCACCCGACCAAGGGGATCCGTTTCTCCCCGTACGTCTACGTCCGCGACGAGTACCGGGTCTTCGCGCCGGCCGAGATCGCGCGCTTCGGCGAGGACTCGAACCTCTATCTGTGGGGCTACGCCGACGGCAGCGGATTCGCGATGGAGATGACGCCCAAGGACTACCTCGCCCAGAAGATTGGCGCGCACGGCTTCCTGAAGGCGCAGGAGGTCAACGTGAACAATCCGGTCGTCCGCGGCAACACCCTCCGCAACGTCGAGTCCTACTTTCCGGGCGCGACGGTCGTCGAGTTCCACCGCCACGGCAGCGAAGGTCGCCGCTCCGACGCTCCGCACGACTACACCGGGATGGACTGGCAGAGCGTGAACGTCGTGCTGGAGAAGGTCGGCGGGAAGTGGACGGTCGTCGGCCTGGTGACCGACCACTGGACGATCTAGGTCTCGGGGCGGAGGAGCGCGTCGAGGCGCTCGGTGATCTCGCGCTCCTTGAGCTTCACGCCGGCGCGCAGCAGCTTGATCGCATCGACGAGCTCGGCGCCGACGGGCTGGCGTCCGAGGATGCGCGCGACCAGGCGCCGCTCGGCGACCGTTCCCGGCCCTCGAGGGACGCGCGGTCGCGTGCGGCGCTCGGGGAGCGCGCGCCCCCCGAGCAGGATCCGGACCCGCCCCCAACGTCGGCGGGCGATCGTTTCGGCGCTGGCCGGTCGGTTCCTCTTCCTCTTCATCGGCGGACGTCCCTTTCGAGTAGGGTTCCGGAATCGCCCCGGCAACCCCGGAAGTTGACTGAACTATCAATCATCATTGCGGCGCGGGACGCGGATACGGTAGGCTTCCGCACTTTCTCGGAGGCGTTCGATGATCGAGTTCACCCCGGAACACGAAGCGCTGCGCAAGACCGTCCGCGAGTTCGCCGAAAAGGAGATCGCCCCCCACGCCGAACGGTGGGACGAAGAGGAGATCTTCCCGCGCGAGATCTTCAAGAAGGCGGGGGACCTCGGACTGCTCGGGATCCGCTTCGATCCGGAGTTCGGCGGCAGCGGCCTCGACTACTGGTACACCGTCGCCTACGCCGAATCGCTCACCTACTCCAAGAACGCCGGCGTCAACATGGCGCTGATGGTGCAGAGCGACATGGCGACACCCGTGATCAACGACCTCGGCACCCGGGAGCAGAAGGCCGAGTTCCTGGCCCCGGCGATCAAAGGGGAGCGGATCGCCGCGCTTGGCGTCTCCGAGCCGTACGTCGGCAGTGACGTGGCCAACCTGCGGACGGTCGCGCGCCGCGTGGGCGGCGACTACGTGATCAACGGCGCCAAGACCTTCATCACCAACGGGACCCGCGCCGACTTCATCACGCTGATGGTGCGCACCGGCGATGTCGGCTTCGGCGGGATCTCGATCCTCCTCTTCCCGACCGACACCAAGGGATTTTCGGTCGGAAAGAAGCTGAAGAAGATCGGCAACAAGGCCTCCGACACCGCCGAGCTCGCCTTCCAGGACTGCAAGATCCCCGCGCGCTACCTGCTCGGGCAGGAGAACATGGGGTTCATCTACCTGATGAACAACTTCCAATCGGAACGGCTGATCGCCGCCGTCGCCGCCAGCGCCGGGATGAAGCGGATGCTCAAGGAGGCGATCGAATACGCGAAACAGCGCGAGGCGTTCGGGAAGCAGCTCATCAAGTACCAGGTGTGGCGACACAAGCTGGTCGAGCACCTGGCGAACGCCGAGGCGGCGCAGCAGCTCACCTACCTCGCCTGCGAGCTCTACAACCGGGAGAAGCTCAAAGGGGGTCGGCCGGCGGTGAAGGAGATCAGCATGGCCAAGCTCGTCGCCTGCGACCTGATGCAGAAGGTCGCCTACGACTGCCAGCAGCTCCACGGCGGCTACGGCTACATGACCGAATACGACATCTCCCGCGCCTGGACCGACGCGCGCCTGCTCACCATCGGCGGCGGGACGAGCGAGATCATGAAGGAGATCGTCGCGAAGCTGGAAGGGATCTGAGAAATGTGAGAATGGAAAATGAAAAATGGAAAACCGGCCGACGGCCGGTCATTTTCCATTGGCCGGTTTTCCATTTTCCATTTTCAATCTGATTCCCTTCCGATGCGCCGAGCCATCCCCGTCGCGTTGCTTCTCGCGTTGCCGGTGGCCGGTCGGGGCGTCGCTTCGGCGGTCGAGGCGCCGCGCACGCGGGTGGAGACGAAGTTCGTCCAGGTCCACCCGCCGGAGATCGCCTTCGGCCGCTCCCCGGACGAGACGCTCGCCGTCCTGCTGATCCACGGCTTCCGTCCGCATCCGGTGAGCGCGCGGCACACCCGCCGGGCCGAGCTGCAGGAGTGGCAGGAGCCGGGCAGCCGCCTGGTCGAGACGCTCGGAACCGAGGCCGACGTCTTCGCCTTCGCCTACGGTCAGACCGTCGCGGTGGAGCAGGTCGCCGCCCTTCCGGAGCTCCGGGACGCGGTCGAGCGGCTGCGCGCGCTGGGGTTTTCCGAAATCGCGCTGGTGGGACACAGCGCGGGAGGGCTGATCGCGCGCCACTTCGTCGAGGAGTTCCCCGACTCCCCCGTCACCGCCGTGATCCAGGTCTGCTCACCGAACCGCGGCGCGCCGATCGCGCACGCCAACCCGAACCTGCACCACGCGCAGGGCTCGTTCCTCCATTCGCTCGAGACGGGCGCGCGGGCGATCTACCTGCGCGAGCGCGCCGGGAAGCGGATCCCGGACCACGTCAAGTTCGTCTGCGTGATCGGCGACGGCGGGGGGGCGGGGGACTTCGTCGTCAGCGACGACACCCAGTGGCCCCCCGACCTGCGCGCGCAGGGGATTCCGGCGATCCAGCTGCGCACCCTCCACTTCACCGTGATGCGCAGCCGCCGCGCCGCCGAGCGGATCGCCGAGCTTCTGCGGAGCGAGCAGCCGCGGTGGACGCCGGAGGAGGTCGAGGAGGCGCGCCGCCGGTTCCTGCGCAACTGGCTCCAGAACCGACGCGAGGAGTGGAGGCGGGACCCGCACCGACAATGACGGAGTCGCACGCTGCCGTTGTCGGTTTTCCATTTCCAATTTCCAATTCTCGATCTTCTTCTTCCATCCGCGGTCGCATCCCCCGCCTTCTCCCCGACCCGCCCCCGCCCTGCTATAGTCCCCCGCCGTGGCCGCCGGTTCCCGCGTGCTGCACAAGGTCCTCTACGCCCTGATCCCGCTCGCGATCGTCGGCGGGATCGGGTGGATGCTGTCGCGCGAGGCGGAGAACCTCGACGGGACGATGAGCGTGGAGGAGCTCTCGCGCCGGATCGGCCAGGACCCCTACCACGTGATCGTCGTCGACGTGCGCACCCCGCAGGAGTTCCGCGCCGGTCACATCCCCTTCGCCCTCAACCACCCTCTCGGAGAGCTCGGAAGGCGCCTGCCGGAGCTGGAGCCGGTCCGCGATCGGCAGCTCGCCGTCGTCTGCGAGAACGGCGGCCGGTCGTCGCAGGCGGTGGCGCTCCT
>CAYJRR010000030.1:0-38961 GCA_964372275.1 uncultured bacterium | reverse complement strand
GACCTCGCCATCGCCGCGCTCGACGAATCGCTCGCCCTCGCCGACGCCCGGATCGCTTGAGCGGTATCATCGCGACGTGGATCCCAGCCCGACCGCCCGACTCTCGGTCGTCCGTTCCCTCGCCGCCGCGGGCGCCCTCGCGGCGATCGCGGCCGGCTGCAAGCGGCAAGGGGATGCCGATCTGGTGTCGACGAGGCTCGCCGCCTTGCGCCTGGTGAACCCTTCCGAAGCGCTTGTCCCACCGTTCGATCCGGCGACGACCGAGTACACCGCCTCGGTCGGTCCGTTCGCCACTTCGGTACGGATTCTCGCCGTCACCGAATCGTCGTCCGCCACGCTCCGGGTCCAGGAATCGGGCGAGGTCTCGGGGATCGCGTCGGAACCGATCCCGTTGGCGCCAGGCCCGAACGTCGTCGCGGTCGTGGTGAAGGGCCGGGGGGGGACGTCGCAGACCTACGAAATCACCGTGACCCGGGCGGCCGAGCTGCGGCCCTCGCCGGTATTCTTCAAGGCCTCCAACCCCGGCAACGGCGACCTGTTCGGTTTCAGCGTCGCCGTCTCCGGCGATACGATGGCCGTCGGCACCCCGCTCGAAGACACGACGGCGCAGGACAGCGGCGCGGTCTACGTCTTCGAGCGCCGGGAAGGCGTCTGGAGCCAGACGGCGCTGCTCAAGGCGTCGAACGCGGAAGCCGGCGATCAGTTCGGGCAGAGCGTCGCAATCGACGATGAAACGATCGTCGTCGGGTCCCTCTACGAAGACTCCGGGTCGTCGGGCGTCGACGGCGATCAGACGAACGACGGGCTCTCGAACAGCGGCGCCGCCTACGTCTTCGTCCGGACCGGCGGCGTCTGGACGCAGCAGGCGTATCTGAAGGCGTCGAATCCGGGGATCGACGACGTGTTCGGAGACCTCGGCAGCGTCGGCGTCTCGGGCGATGTCGTCGTCATCGGCGCTCCGGGAGAGGATTCCGGACTCCCGGCGGCGAACCCTTCCGCCCAATCCGACAACTCGGCCGCCGAGGCCGGCGCGGCGTACGTCTTCGTACGGAACGGAACCGCTTGGCTCCAACAGGCCTATCTCAAGGCGCCCGATCCGGATGCCGGGGACCACTTCGGCTTCGGCGTCGCTGTTTCCGGAGAGACCACACTGGTCGGGGCCTGGGGCGAAGACTCGGGCACGATCGGCGTCAACTCCGCCGCGAACGAGACCGCTCCGGAGTCCGGTGCGGCCTTCGTCTTCGTGCGCTCCGGCACCGCGTGGATCCAGGAGGCCTACCTGAAGCCGTCCAACACGGGCGGGAGCGATCAGTTCGGAGTCAGCGTCGATCTCTCCGGGAACACCGCGATCGTCGGCTCCTACTTCGAAGACTCCAGCGCCACCGGTGTGAACGGCGATCAGGGGGATTCCTCGCCCACCAACAGCGGCGCCGCCTACGTCTTCGTCCGGACCGGAACCACGTGGATCCAGCAGGCCTACCTCAAGGCCTCCAACACCGGAGTCGAGGACTACTTCGCCGAGGTCTCGATCTCCGGCGATGCCGCCGTCGTCGGGAGCTACGCCGAGGATTCGAATGCCACCGGCCTCGACGGGAACCAGGCGAACGATCTTTCGCTCGACAGCGGCGCCGCCTACCTCTTCCTGCGCACCGACGGGAGCTGGAGCCAGCATGCCTACCTCAAGGCGTCGAACACAGGCGCGGGGGACTGGTTCGGCCTTCCGGCGACCGTCTCGGGCGACGTCGTGGCGATCGGCGCCTTCTTGGAGGACTCGGAGGGTACCGGCGTCGACCCGCTCGACACAGGCGATGGCGCGCCCGACAGCGGAGCCGCCTACCTCTACCGCTGACCGATCGAGCTTGGTCGCCGGGGCCGCGCTAGGATCCGGGCCGTGACCACCTTCCGCGACGCGTACGCCCGGGTCGAGAAGCACGTCGAAGACCGGTACGGGCTCCCCGTCTCGATCTCCGACGTCCTCGATCCGAACACCGGAGACTTCGACGGGATGACGATCGCGGTCGACTTCGACCAGGAGCTCGACAGCGCGCTGTTCGTGCTCGTCCACCTGTTCGGCCATACCGTGCAGTGGAACCTCTCCGAGGAGTACCGGCGCCTGGGCGCCGACCTTGCGATCGGCAAGGGGGAGGAGGAGCTGCGGAAGATTCGCGTGTACGAGAGGGACGCCACCCGATACAGCCTGCAACTCCTCCACGACGTCGGCGTCCACGACCTCGACCGCTGGGTTTCCGACTGGTGGCACGCCGACTACCGCTATCTCGAGCACTACTACCGCACCGGCGAGAAGCTCGACTTCCGGTCGCTGCTGCGCCCCGGCGAAGGGGAGCTGCTCACGCCGTTGCCGATTCCGCCGTTCACGCCGCAGCGCTGGATCTCGCGCTGGTCGTTCTGATCTGAGATCATGGGCCGCGAGATGCCGCAGGCCGTGCGCCCCGCCGACGGGGAGATCCGCGAGCTGGCCGAGCGCCTCCGCGCGGGAGGGGATCGGGCGCTCGTCACCGTGAGCCAGGACGAGATTGCGCGCCTCCTCGCGCAGCTGCCGGTGGCGCTCGAGACCGAAGGGGTCCGCGAACGCATCCCGGAGCTGGTGGCGCGGGTCGACGTGGGAGGGGAGATCGCCTTCCGCCGCATGGTCGACGTGGCCCGCGACAATCCCAAGCGGGCCGCCCTTCTCATCGAGGCGCTCCGCCGTCTCCCGTTCCGGGGGGCGCCCGATCCCGAGGAGTTCGAATGGCTGGTCCGTCAGATGAGCAGCCATCCGCTTCCCACCACCCGCCTCGACGCCTACCTGCGGATCGCGGATCTCCGGTTGACCACCGCGCAGCGCGCCACCGTCGACTCGCTCGCCTCCCGCCACCCTGACATCGCCGTGCGGGAGGCGTCCGCCGCGCGCCCGGCCGCCAACCCCCCGTCCGGCGAGGACCGCGCGGCAGAGGTCGATCGCCTGCTCGACCGCGATCCCGGGGACGCCGACGTCCGGAGGGAGCTTCTGCAGATCGCGTTCGACCGCGAAACGCTCGACCGGCTTCCGCCCGAACGAACGATCCTCCTGGGGCGTTGGCTCGAAGCCCGGGCGCGGGAGGCCTCGATCGACGCCGGCCAGGCGCTCTCCGCGTTGCGGCGCGCGGCGTGGGTCGACGGCGAGCCGCCCCGCTTCGACGACACAACCCGTCCGATCGTCCGGGCTGCGACCCATCTGCTGAAGCGCGCACGGCCCGAGGAACGCGCCCGCCTGTTCGGAAAAGAGTTCACGCTGTGGCTGTTCGCCGCCCATGGGCCCGAGGAGGCGTCGGTCCTCGACGACTGGGCGGCCGACCCGAGTCCGAGCGTCGCGGAAGGGCTGTTCCGGGCGCTCGCCGCGATGCACGCCCTCGCCGGCCGGCTCGGCGTGGTGGAGCCGCCGACGGCGCTCGACCTGGCGCTCGGGATCTGGGACCGCGCTTCCGAAGGAGGCCGACCGGCCATGGCGCGTGCCCTGGCCGCCGGCTGGAGCCGAGGATTCCTGCTCGACCGCCGCCGTTTCTTCGAGGCGTTCTGGAAGCGGTACCAGGAGCAACCCGGACAGCGGGACGCCCTCCTCGTCGTCCTGGAGAGCTTCGAGGCGGAGATCGATCGCGCGCGGGCGAACGCTCCGACCGACCCCGGCCGGCCGCGGTCCCCGGCGAAGGACGACACGCATCGGATCGAACGGCGGAAGGACGCGGCGGCACAGGAGCGCGACGGCCTTCCTCTCGAGGACGAGTCGGTGTTGCCGGCCGAGCCGCTTCCGACGCTGCGCCGCTACCTCGCCTTCCTCGACGATCTCGCCACCGGCCGATCGGTCGACGAGCTGCTGGTCGCGCACCGGATGGACTTCTCGGCCTACGCCCGGTGCATGTCGGCCTGGGGACGGGTGCTGAAGAGCCGGCCCGAGCTGGCGGTGCGCATGGGCCAGATCCTGCGCGGGCCGGGACCGGAGCGGACGTGATCTCCCGCTTCCGATGCGAGTCGTGCGGAGCGAGCCCGACGGGGAGCGGCCCGGCGGACGGCGATACCGGGCGCCCCGGACCCTGCGTCGCCTGCGGAGGGGCCTTCGTCGAGGAGGTGCGCTGCCCGTGGTGCGCCGGCTGGTCGACCGGGACCTTCTGCCGCTCGTGCGGCTGCAAGCTCGTCCCCGCCGCGTCGTACGGCGTCGCCCGGATGCTGAAGGCCGACGGCGCCACCCGCCTGACGCTCGAGCGTCGGCTGCAGTCCCTCACGCCGTCGCAGCTCGAATCGCTGGCGGCGATCCACGCGCGGCAGGCCGACCGGATCGCCGTGCGGGTGGAGGAGGCGCGCTTCTGCGAAGGTTACCTGCTCCTCCCCGGATGGGCCGAGGTGGTTGAAGACGGTTGGATGCAGGCGCTGCCCCTGCGGGAGGAGCCGCTCGCCTTCGCGGGCAGCGGACCGCAGGGACCCTTCACGCCCGGCGCGGACGATCTGTTGGAGACGATCGCCGCCTCGAGCCCCGACGAACTGACCGCGGCCTTGGCGTCGATCGCGCTTCTCCGCCTGGGGCGCGTGACCGAGCCTCGCGTCGAGTCCGCGCGCAAGAGCCTGCACGCCGCGGAGCCGATCGGCCTGGCGCTGGAGGCGGCGATGGCGCTGGGCTCGTGGCGAATGCGCGAGGTGCCCACGACCGACGGCTTCGTGCCACGCCTCGGTCCGGACGACCTCCGGCGCGTCGCCGACGTCGCACGGCCCGCGCTCGAGGATCCGCTCCTCCGCCCGTGGGCCGCCGCCGCCTGCTCGCTCGCCGACCCGGAGGATCCGAGTGAGCTCGACGGGCCGTTGCGCGAAGGGCTCGAATGGCCCGATCCCGACCTGGCGTTCTCCTGCGCGCTGGCCCTCGGACACGAAGCGACGCTCGCCGCCGTCGTCGACGAAGGGGTCTCGCCGAAGCTGGAGCTGGCGCTGACGTCGCTCGCGCGCCGCCGCAGCCCGCGTGTGGCCCGGTGGCTCGCCTCCGGGCCGGAGGAGCTGCGGATCGCGGTTCTGCGCGGACTTCGACACCCGGTACCGGTGGTCACCCTCGAAGCGTTGCTCCAGGGGACGCTGCGCGCCGACGACGCGTACCGCGAGGCCGCGTTCCGATGGCTGCGCGGCGACGCTCGATTCGCCGACTTCGACCAGCCCTGCCGCGCCTTCCTCGGCCGGTTCGTCATGGGGAGCGCGCGCGCGCTCGGACTCGACCGGGTGCTCGACCTCCTCACCTGGGCGACCGAGCCGCCGGCCGACCCGGCCGCCGGACCGCGCGACGACGTCGAGGTGTCCCAGTTCGCCGCGGCCGCGACGTCGGCGATCGGCGGCCTGCGGCCCGAGGAGAGGGCCGCCTGCGCCATGCGGCCCGGATTCGAGCGGTGGCTCCTCAACGCCCGCAGCCGCGAGGCGGGCGCGCTCCTCGACGAGCTGGTCGCCGACGAGATGACGGCCGATCCGACGCTCCGGGCACTCCTCGTGCTCCACGCCCGGTGCAATCCGGGAGGTCGCGCGACCGACCTCCGCGCCATCCAGATCCTGATGGGGATCTGGGACCGGTCGGCGACCGAGGCGCGCCTGACGTTGGCCTCCCGGATCGCCGTCCTGCTGATCGATCCGACGCCGGCGCGAACCGCGGTCTTCGAAGCGCTCTGGGATCGCTTCCGAACCCGGATCGACGAGCGCGATGCGGTGCTGGTCGCGCTCTCCGGATTCCCGTCGGAGCTGCTCGAGGCGCGGGACCGCGACCTCCCGGGGACGCCGCTCAAGGGGACCGACGCCGCGGCCTCGTTCCGGGTCCAGTACCGCGCCGACCCCGGCCGGCTCTACGAGCTCGTCGGTCGGGTGCTCGACCGGATCCGCTCCGAGGAGACGGCGCCGCTCGCCGACAGCCTCTTCGACGCCGTCGAGACCGGCGACGCCGACGTCGTGAAGCGCCTCGGCGCGCTCGGCCGGTTCGTCGAGGACCTCGTGCCGCGCTTCAACCAGAATCCGACCGACACCGGCCTGGCGCAGGCGCTGGAGCGGTTCGAGCGCCGCTGGCGAAATTTCCACGCGCACCTGCTGGCGTCGCTCCCGAAGAAGGAGACCTCCGCCGCCCCCTTCCGGTCGAGCTGCGAACGGATCGACGAATCGCTGCGAATGGTCGGCGACGTGCGCATCCGCGCCCGCGCGCGCGCCGAAGCGACCAGCTGGCGCGCCGCCGTCTCCGCCCTCGCGGCCGAAAAGCAGAACGCGGCCGTCCGCGAAGCCGAAGCCGCCGCCCTGATCGCCCGCCGCGCCGACGAGCAGCTCCGCGCGCTGGTGCAGGACCGCCTCGCGAACGCCGTCGCACCCGCACCCGCCCCTACACCCGCCGCCGCCCCTGCGCCCGCCTCCGCGGGGCTCCCCCTCGACGCCGAGCCGATCCTCCCCGACCAGCCGGTGAAGAGTCTTGGCGAATACGTCCGCCTCATGAAGGCGGTGATGTCCGGCGGCGACCTCGCCGAGACGATCCGCCAGTCGGGCATGTCCGCCGAGCGCTACGCCGCCTGCCTCGGCGCCTGGGCCACCGTCCTCACCGAACGACCGGAGGTCGCCGCCCGCTTCGCGCAGATGCTCCGGGAGTGACCCGATCGACTCGCTCCGGCCCGCCGGCGGGCAACGAGCGCCGCCCCTCGTTGACAGCGACGCGCGCGGGCGGGTAGCGTCGCCCCTTCATGGCCGACGTAACCCTGCGCACCTACGTCTTTCTCGACAGCCTCCAGCCACAGCTCTCGGCCTTCATCGGGACCACCGCCCGCGGCTTCCTCCCGGTCGCGCACGACGCGTCGCTCTTCATCGAGACGGCGCCGGGTATGGCGATCAACCGCCTGCTCGACACGGGGCTCAAGGCGACCAAGGCGGCCCCCGCGATCATGGTCGTGGAGCGCGCCTTCGGCCTCTTGGAGCTGCACCACGCCGAACAGGGCGAGGTGGTGGCCGCCGGCCAGGCGATCCTCGGAAAGCTCGAGGTGACCGAGCACGACCGGATCAAGCCGCGGATCGTCTCCAACACCATCATCCGCGGCGTCGAGGAGTACCACACGCAGCTGATCAACCGGATCCGTTTCGGGTCGATGCTGATCGCCGGCCAGTCGCTCTTCATCCTGGAGTGCGAGCCGGCGGGCTACATCGCCTACGCCGCCAACGAAGCGCTCAAGGCGGCGGACGTCACGCTCATCGACGCCACGCTCTTCGGCGCCTTCGGCCGTCTCTACCTCGGCGGCCCCGAGGCCGAGATCGACAGCGCGGCGGAGGCGGCGGTCAACGCGCTGAAAAACCTCACCGGCAAAGAGAAATAGAGGGACGAACGACAATGGCAGAAGCGCTCGGGATGATCGAAACCAAGGGTTTCGCCGCGATGGTCGAGGCCTCGGACGCGATGGTGAAGGCCGCGAAGGTCGAGCTGATCGGCTACGAAAAGATCGGCGGCGGCTACGTGACCGCGATCGTGAGGGGCGACGTTGCGGCGGTGAAGGCCGCCACCGAGGCCGGGGCCAAGGGAGCCCAACGCGTCGGCGAGCTGGTCAGCGTCCACGTCATTCCGCGGCCGCACGACGCCATCGAGGACGCGCTGCCGCTCGGCCGCGCGGGGGCGGGCGCGGCGCGCGTGGTCGGCGGGAAGAAGTAGGGTCCGTCCCGATGCAGCTCGGACGCATCGTCGGGACGGTGATCGCCACCCAGAAGGACGAAAAGCTCGAGGGGTTGCGCCTCCACGTCGTGAAGAACCTCGCGACGAAAGACGGCGGGCTCGTCGACGGCTCGGGGATGGTGGTGGCGATCGATTCGGTCGGCGCCGGGGTCGGCGAGGTGGTGCTCTACGCCACCGGCTCCTCGGCGCGCCAGACCGCCGCCACCAAGGACCGCCCCTGCGACGCGGTGATCATGGCGATCGTCGACGAGATCGAGACCGGCGAGGGGCGCCTCTACCAGAAAGCGGGCGGAGCGTAGCCACCGATGCCCGCCGCCCTGCCCCTCGACCGCGCCCAGATCCAGCAGATCGTCGAGAACGTCGTCTCGCGTCTGGCGACCGAGGGCCAGGCCCCGGCGGCCCGCCCGCGCACCCCGGTCGCGCCGGACGAGATCGACTACCGGAACGGCGGCGTCTTCCAGACCCTCGACGAGGCGATTGCGGCGGCGAAGCAGGCCCACGGCGAGCTCGCCCGCACGCCGCTGGAGGTCCGCAAGCGGATGATCGAGGAGATGCGGTCGACGCTCCGCGATCACGTCGATCTCCTCGCCGAATGGGCGCCGAAGGAGACCGGCCTCGGACGAGCCTCCGACAAGCGGATCAAGAACCGGCTGGTGATCGACAAGACCCCCGGCCCGGAGTTCCTGGAGCCGATCGCCTACTCCGGCGATGACGGACTGATGCTGGTGGAGCGCGCCCCGTACGGCGTGATCGGCGCGATCACCCCCACCACCAACCCGACCGAGACGATCATCAACAACGGGATCGGGATGGTCTCCGGCGGCAACAGCGTCGTCTTCAACCCGCACCCCTACGCCAAAGGGTGCTGCGCGAAGACGGTCAACCTGATGAACGAGGCGTCGGTGCGCGCGGGCGGACCGGCGAACGTGCTGACGATGATCGCCGAGCCGACGCTCGACTCGGCCACCGCCCTGATGAAGCACAAGGGGATCCAGCTGCTCGTCGTCACCGGCGGGCCGGCGGTGGTCAAGGCGGCGATGGCCTCCGGCAAGAAGACGATCGCCGGCGGACCCGGGAACCCGCCGGCCGTCGTCGACGAGACGGCCGACCTCGACCGCGCGGCGGCGGGCTGCGTCGCCGGACACTCGCTCGACAACAACATCATCTGCACCGCGGAGAAGGAGATCCTGGCGGTCGACAGGATCGCCGACACGCTCAAGCAGAAGATGACCGAGCACGGCGCCTATCTCCTCCCGCCGGCGCTCACCAAGCGCCTGGAGTCGGTCGTGCTCAAGGACGGCCACCCGAACAAGGATTGGGTCGGCAAGGACGCGCGGCTCATCTTGGAGCGGATCGACCATCCCGTGCCGGGCGATCCGCGCACCATCCTGGTCGAGGTCGACGGAGAGACCCACCCGTTCGTGCAGAACGAGATGCTGATGCCGGTGCTGCCGCTGGTGCGGGTGCGCGATGCCGCCGAAGGGATCGCCATGGCCAAGCGCGTCGAGCACGGCTACCGCCACACGGCGGTGATGTACTCGCGCAACATCGAGGCGCTGCACACCATGGCGCGCGTGATGGACTGCTCGATCTACGTGAAAAACGCCCCCAACTTCGCCGGCCTCGGCTACGGCGGAGAGGGCTACACCTCCTTCACCATCGCCAGCCCCACCGGCGAGGGACTGACCACCGTCCGCAACTTCACCCGCGAACGGCGCTGCACGCTGAAAGAGTATTTCCGAATCGTGTAGCGGGGTTCGGCGCCGTTCCGGCGGGGCATCGCCCCCACCCGCCGCTGGGTTCGATCGTCTCCGCCCCCCGCCCAACTCCGGGGGCGAGCCGCCCCAGCCCGACATCAAGTTTCCTTGAAATTCCCATACCTTAAGATGCGTCCGGAGTGGCACACTTGGTGGAGTAAGACAAGGCGGGGGGGGGAGTCATGGTCTACCGCACGCTGGTCGCACTCGGACTCGCCGTCACGATGATCACCGAGCCGGTCCTGGCGCTGGCGCAGGAGCGTCCGGAACCGTCGCTTCCGGCCGAGCTGCAGGTGGTCCAGGACGTCGGGAACGGCCTCTCCAACGTCGACGACGTGAAGGACGCCACCGAGTACAGCCTCAAGGGGATCGAACGGGTCACCCGTCCTTCGTTCCCCTCGAGACAGGTCCGGCGCGCGGCCGCGCGCCAGTGGGCGAAGCGCGGCATTCCGCTCGCCGTCCGGATCTCCACCTCCGCCGGAAAGGCCGCGGCGGCGTTCGGCCGGATCAATCCCATCTTCAACGCGATCTTCGCCGGCGCCGACGCCGCCGTCGCCTACACCACGATCCGGGACCCGAACGCCTCGACGCCGGAAAAGTGGCGCACGGGTCTGACCGCCGTCGCGTCGGGCGTCGCCCTGGCGGCAGTCGTCGGGGGACTGGCGGTGGTCGCGTTTCCGGCCGTCGCGGCTGCAGGGGCCGCCGTCGGAATCACCGCCGGCGTACTCGCGACGGTCGCTACGGTGGCCGGCGCCGCGTCGTTCATCGGCAGCGTGCTCCCCATCGCCGCGGGCGCCTTCGATTGGCTCACCGGCTCCAAGACCTCGGGCTGGTTCGCCCCGACCAACCGTTCCACCGGATCGCAGGTCGCACGCGGCGACACGACCGTGGTGACGGCGCCGCTGCCGCGCCGTCCTCCGACGATCGGCCCCGCCAACTCCGGCTCGGGCGGGCCCAGCGTCGGCATCAGCCGCTAGGGATCACGACACGGGCGGCGACGCGGGGAGGGCCGCCACGCGCGCCCGACGCCAGATCAGGCCGTCCATCCAGAAGTGGTGGAGGTTGATCACCGACACCAGGAGCAGGATCCCCCGTGTAGCGTCGACGGGCGCGATCGCCGGCAGGAGCGGCACCGGGCCGTGGAACAACAGATAGCCTGCGGCCACCAGTCCGGCGAAGAGCCAGATCGGACGGACCGGACCGGTCGTCCGGCTGCGGTGGCCCGTCACCGCCATGTACTGGAGCCCGTGGAAGAACGGCGGCAGGCCCAACAGGCACAGGGCGAGACCGGGCCACATCCAACCCTCTCCCCCCGGCAGGCGCAGGTTCGGAACGACGAACCAGGCGAGGTTGGTCGCGAACAACATCCAGACCTCGCGCAGGAAGGTCCGTCCGGTGCGGGCGGCGAACCGCCGCTCGGCCACGGCGAACGCCACGCCGCTCGCCGCGACCAGGGCCAGGCCGACGCCGTACATCCACGACGGAAACCCGGCGATCGGCACCTCCCCGCCGTTTTCGGTCAGCCCCACGACGCGAGCGGCCAGGTCGGCGTCGCCTCCGACGGTGTTGGCCATCAGCATCATGAAGCCGCCGACGCCGAGAAAGGCCGCCTGCAACGGTCCCTTCTCGCGGGCGCCCAGCGGCGTCCCCGCGCGCGCGCAGTACATCGCGGCGATCCCGAAGTGCTGCGCGGCGTAGTGGTAGGCCGACCAGGTAAGGTAGCCCCGGACGACGACCCCCCACAGGAGGTCGGGCCACCGGCCGGCGACGACCAGGAGCGCCGCCATCGGAAAGGCGCTCCAGAGGAGCGTCCGGAAGCTTGCGGGCCGGCGCTCCCGCTCGCGGACGATCACCTGGTAGGTGGAGGTGTAGTGCGGGTAGTTGACCAGAACCGAGAGGTGCAGCAGCAGCGCGTTGAGCGAAGGGCCGACCGACGGCAGCAGCGAAAGCGGCACGAGGACGGCCGCGACGAGGAAGAAGCCGCCGCCGGCGACGAACAGGCGGTCGATCGGGCGGCTCCACAGCCATGGGCGACCCGGCTCGTAGCTCACCGGGGACCAGACCACCGCCTTCCCGTGCGCCACGACTACGCAGTATACCCCGGCGGCACGCTCGTTTACCTCCCCCGACCGCTTCGCTATCCTGCGGGGTCTTCATGCCCGCGGCCTCCCCGTCCTCCGATCCGGCCCTCGCGCTGCTCGAGCTGTCGAGCATCGGGCGCGGCGCGCGCGTGCTCGATGCCGTCAGCAAGCGCGCGCCGGTCACCGTCCGGATCGCCGAGCCGGTCTCCTCCGGAAAGTACCTCTTCGTCTTCACCGGCGAGGTGGCGGCGGTGGAGGAGTCGCTCGCCGAAGGGAAGGCGCTCGGCGGCGCGACGGTGATCAACCAGATGATCCTCCCGCAAGTCCACCCCGACGTCGTGGCCGCGCTCGGTCGCAGGATCGAGGTGCCCGACGTCGACGCCCTGGCAATCGTGGAGATGCTCTCCCTCGCCACCACCGTCGCCGCCGCCGACGTCGCCGCCAAGACGGCCGACGTGCGGGTGATCGAGATCCGCCTCGGCCACGGGATCGGCGGCAAGGGCTACTTCACGCTGACCGGGCCGCACGCCGATCTGGAAGCGGCGGTCGCCGCGGCGAAAGCGAGAGCCGAGCAGGACGGGTTCCTCGTCGGCGTGGAGCTGATCCCCCGGCCGCATGCCGACCTGGTCGCCAACCTCACGGGGCGGCGATGACGCGTCGCCACCGTCTCGAGGAGGGCCGCTGATGGAACTGGCGCGCGTGCTGGGAACGGTCGTCGCCGAGCGGAAGTCGCCCGGCCTCGAAGGGGTGAAGCTGCTGCTGGCGCAGCCGGTCGATACGACGATGCTCCCGGTGGGAGAACCGTTCGTCGTGGCCGATCGCTTCAGCGCCGGGCCGGGACAGGTGGTGTGGTGGGTCGGCGGACGGGAGGCGGCGCTGGCGCTGCCGGAGACGTTCGTCCCGGTCGACGCCGCGGTGGTGGCGATCGCCGAGGAGATCTTCGCCGAAGGGATCTACGCCACGGACCTGGCGGACGGACCCCGGAAGGCCCGGACGAAACCCGGCGGAGACCGGCCGTGATCCTCGCGCGCATCACCGGCAACGCGGTCGCGGTGGAGAAGCACGCCTGCTACGACGGAAAGATCGTCCTCGTCTGCCAGCCGATCGACGCGAAGGGGAAGGACGCCGGCCGCCTGTTCCTGGCGGTCGACACGGTCCGCGCCGGACCCGGTGACACCGTCCTCTGTTCGCGCGAAGGGAACACCGCGCGCCAGCTTGCGGGGAAGGAGAGCGATCCGATCCACGCGGTGGTGATGGCGGTCGTCGACCGGGTGGAGATGGAGGACGGATCGGTGCTCGACGGCGCCGCCCGCCGCGGTCCGGGAGGCCGGGCGTGACGCTGCCGGCGGACGAGCAGCGGCTGCGGGAGGCGATCGCATCGGCCTCGAGGCTCTTGTGGAAGCGCGGCTGGGCCGCGAACCACGACGGGAACGTCACCGTCCGGCTCGACGACGGGCGGATCCTGGCCACGCCGACCGCCGTATCCAAGCGCCTGATCGGCGCGGACGACGTGCTTCTCCTATCGGCGGACGGGAATCTCCTCGACGGGCAGCGAACCGCGGGGAAGCCGTTCTCGGAGTTGCACCTGCACCTGCGCTGCTACCGCGAGCGCGCCGACGCGAAGGCGGTGGTGCACGCCCATCCTCCCACCGCCACCGGCTTCGCCGTCGCGGGGCTTGCGCTGACGACGCCGATCCTCGCCGAGGCGATCGTCTCGCTCGGTCCGGGGGCGCCGCTCGTCGGCTACGCCCTTCCCGGGAGCCCCGCGCTGGAGGAGGGGCTGGCGGCTGCGCTCGTCGACGCCGACGCGGCGTTGCTCGCCAACCACGGCGTGATCGCCGTCGGCGTCGACGTCGAGCAGGCGTACCTGCGCGTCGAGCTGGTGGAGCACCTGGCGACGATCGAGCTTGCGGCGCGGCAGCTCGGGCGCGTCAACCGACTCCCCGAAGCCGACGTCGCGACGCTCCTCCAGAAGCGCGCGGCCGCGGGACTCGGGCCCCTCGCCCGTGCAGCCGGCTCCCAGAGTCGTCCCTCGGAGTCGCTGCGGGGCGCCGACACAGACGCCGACTCGACGAGGCGCTCGCCGCGGGCCACGGTCGAGCCCCCGATCGCGACCGCCGCGGATACGCCTCGGTGCGGGGACGGCCCGGGAAGCCTCCCGCGTCCTGCGTCGGCACGGTCGCTCGACCCCGACGCGTTGGAACGCCTCGTCCGCGACGAGATCGCCAGGCTCCGCGGGCCGACCGTGGCTTAGATGCTCCAGTTTGGCTGTGACGGTCGGTCGCGATCGCCTCGCGCGCCCGCGCCGCATTTTCACAACCGACGGTAACCGCTAGCCATTTCGCCGCACGGAACGTCCGCTCGGTGGCACCTCCGTTGCAGCCTCTGCCTCCCTCTTCGCCGCCACGCCCGGAGGTCCGATGCGCCCGTTCCACGCCGTCGCCCCGATCGCCGCCTGCTGCGTCCTCGCTGCCACCGTCCCGTCCCTTCCCGCCGTGGCCGCGCCGGCGGCCGCCGCGCTCGATCTCCGCAAGATCGACGTCACCGCGACCCCCTTCGCGCGCGAGTTCGGCGAGAAACTTCGCGCGCGCCTCGCGGCCCGCGCCGACTCGCCGGCGTTCGCCTCCTTCGCGCCGGGCTGGACGGCGACCCAGGTCGGAAACGTCGTCTACCTCCAGGACGACGGGACGAACGATTGCGACGGCAACCCCGACAACTCCTGGTTCGAGGACTGCGTCTCCGGCGCGGTCGACGCTTTCTTCGACGCCTTCCCGCAGGCCGATCCAGACTTCCTCTCCGTCTACCTCGGCTGGGACATCGACTTCTTCTTCGCCTTCTACTCGCCGATCGCCAACGACGTGCGCGGCATCGGGATGCAGCACTTCGCCGGCGCCGAGACGTTCGGCAACGCGAACGGACTGCAGGGCTTCATCTTCATGAACTCGATCCAGCTCTACGACGAGTTCGGCGCCTCCTTTCGCGACGTGATGTTCGACATGATCTGGGGGCAGGAGTTCGGTCACCGCTGGGGCGCCTTCGTGCACGTCGAGAAGGGGGACCTCCCGGCGAAGGCGCTGCTCGGCCGCGACGAGGGGCACTGGTCCTACTTCCTCGACAGCGAGTGGTCGTGGATGGAGGGGAACGACTGGGAGAAGGATGGCGGCGCCTTCACCACCGACTTCGACTCGTTCGGACAGCCGGGCTACTCGGCGCTCGACCTCTACCTGATGGGGCTGATCCCCGCCAGCGCCGTCCCCGACTTCTTCCTGATCACCGACGCGGAAACCAACCGCGATCCGGAGGACCCGCCGCAGGTGATGTCGGGCGGACCGGTCACGATTGACGGAAAGTCGGTGACGATCTCGATCGACGACGTGATCGCCGCCGAAGGGGAGCGCTCCCCGTCGTTCGACCGCAGCCGGCGCGCCTTCCAGGTTTCCAACGTGGTGATCCTCCGCTCGACCGACAGCCCGTCGGACGCCACGATGCAGGCCCGGATGGAGGAGTTCGACGAGTGGACGCGGACCCACTTCGCCCGCGACACACGCAACCTCGCCGCCATCCACACCGGGATCGCCGATCCGCCCGAGAACCCCGATCCGACCGCCGCGTTCACCCTCCCCGCCGAGGCGGAGGAGGGAAAGGCGGTGACGCTCGACGCCACCGGATCGTCCGACCCCGACGGTGAGGAGCTCGCCTACGTCTGGGACTTCGGCGACGGCAGCGGCGACTACACCTCCGGTCCGACCGTCGAGCACGCCTTCCGCCGCGGGGGCGAATTGACGGTGACGCTCACGGTCGTGGACGAGCAGGGCGGCTCCGCATCGCTGTCGCAGGCGATCTCGGTCGCCGACGAGCCCGGCGATGACGGTCCGCTCGGGTGCGGCTGCCGGCTGACGGCGACGCGCGCCGCAGCCCCCGGCCGCGCGGCGATCGGATCGGCGCTCTGGGCCGCGCTCCTGGCGGGCGCCGTCGCGTGGCGCCGGCGCGGCTGACCGCCCAGGCGGAGGCGCCGGCGCGCGCCCCCGGCGACGGGCGACGAGAAGTTCGGGACGGGAAACCGACCCGATGAACCGGACGGCTCCCCCTCCCTCGAGCCGTCCGGTTCTTTTTTCTATTCGACGATCCGGACGACGGTTCCCAGCGGCACCGCATCGAACAGGGCATCGGCATCGCGCTCCTCGAGCTCGGCGCACGCGCTCTCCTCGGCGGCGGAGGACGTCCCACCGGCGTGGATTCCGATCTCGCCACCCAGCGGCGTGTCGTCCGGGGGACAGCTCCCGGTCTTGGTCGCGGCGAGCAGGCGCCGGGCGTCATTGGGGGTGAGAGTCCCCGCATCGCGCGCGGCATGGATCTCGTCGGGACCCGGCCAGGCGATCACCAGCGTCCGGCCGAACGCGCCCCCTTCGTCGCGCCGGCAGATGGGGAAGCTGCCCAGCGGAAGCCGGCGGTGCGGACGGTCGGGAAGTCGTTCCCACCGCTGCACCACCGCCTCGCCGAGCAACAGTTTCACGGCGGAGCCGCCCCGCTCGACCAGGACCGATCGGCCCCGCTCCGGCAGCAGCCCCGCCTCTTCCAGCATCTTCCATTTCGACAGCTTCCGTCCCGGGCAGGTCGTTCCGCGTCCCTCGACCTCGCGATGAAGGAGGACGGCGTCGATGGGCAGGCGGAAGCGGCCGGCAAGCGACGCGATCAGGCGCGACAGCGCCGCCCGTTGCGCGGCGGTGGGGGAGGCGTTCTCGAGGTCTCCCACCAGGCAGATCGACACCGCCGGCGGCAGGCCGGACTCGCGGAAGAGATGCGAAGTGATCGAGCCGCGCGTCCACCGCGCCGTCACCTCCACCGCGCCGTCGGGGAGCCCGAGGCCGTTGCCGATCACGAAGTGGTGGTCGATTCCGTCCGGGTCGCCGAGCGACTCCCGTTGGTAGCGATCGATCGAAGCCGCCGATCCCGCGGCGTCTCCGCTGTGGTGGACGACGACCGCCCCCCACGGCACGCTGCCGCCCCCGCGCTCGACCGCGTCGGCCAGCGCCTTCCCGTCCTCCGGCCCGACTGCGACGGCGATGGCGGCCGCCGCGAACGGCGTCGCGAGCCAAGGTCCCACGTCAGACCTCGCCGCCGCCCGCCCGTTCGTTCGCCGCCGGGCCGCCCGGCCGAGATCCGCGGACGGCGCGGAGGAGCCCGCGGTCGAGCAGGTGCGACGGCTTCACGCGGCTCAGCGAGCGCAGGAGGCTGCTCTTGATCCCCGGGTTCCGGGCCTCGAGGTCGCGCAGCAGCGCCTTCACCTTCTGCCGCTGCAACGACGTATCGCCGCAGTGCTGGCACATGCAGCCGATGACCGGAAACCGCATCAAGCGTGCATACTCCCGGATCGACTCCTCGCGGCAGTAACCGAGGGGGCGGATCACCACGTTCCGCCCGTCGTCCGCGTGGAGCTTCAGCGGCATCGCCGCGAGGGTGCCGTTGAAGAAGAGGTTGAGGAGCAGGGTTTCGACGACGTCGTCGGCGTGGTGCCCGAGGGCGATCTTGTTGCAGCGCAGCTCCCCCGCCAGGCGGTAGAGGACCCCGCGGCGCAGGCGCGCGCAAAGGGCGCAGGCCGTCCCGCCCGGCTCGACGATCGCCTTCACCGCCTCGTCGATGTCGGTCGATTCGACGTGGCGTTCGTAGCCGTTCGCCGCCAGGTAGTCCTCGACGACGTCGGCGCGGTAGCCGCGGTACCCCTGGTCGATGTTCACTCCGACCAGCTCGAACGGCACCGGCGCCCGCTCCCGGAGCAGCGTGAGGATGCGCATCAGGGTGTAGGAGTCCTTCCCCCCGCTCATCGCCACCAGGATCCGGTCCCCGGGTGCGATCAGCTCGTGGTCGGCGATCGCCCGCCCGGTGGCGCGCAGGAGCTCCCGCTCCAGGCGCCGCCGGCGCGCGTCGTCTTCGCGGCCCTTGGCGCGGGCCTTCTCCGGATCGACCGGGCTTCCCAGCTGGACCAGCATCGGCCCGAATCTAGCAGTTTCGCCGGGAACCCGGCCAGCGCCGGCGGGCCGCGACCGCTCTAGACCTCGATGGTCACGACCTTCTTGATGATGTACCCGCCCACGAACTGGAGGGTCATCATCATGATCAGGAGGACCCATCCGAGCACCGTCTGCCACAACCGGGCGATCAGGACCGGATCCATGGCGTAGAGGACGGCCGCCAGGACGAACGGCATCGCCATGATGATGATCCCCTGCATCACCCCCTGGGCCGTCATCGCCGAGATCTTCCCCTCCACCTTCCGCCGCTCGCGCATGGTGTAGGCGATGGTGTCGAACACCTCGGCCAGGTTGCCGCCCGACTCGCGGAGGATGCCGATGCTGGTGCAGACGATCTGGATGTCCTCGGAGCCGATCCGCTTCTCCAGGTTGTCGAGGGCCTCGTCGATCCGCACCCCGAGCTTCTGCTGACTCAATACCAGCGCCCACTCCTGCGAGAGCGGGTTCGGGAGCTCCTGCACGATCATGTCGATCGCCTGCAGCAGCGACAGCCCCGACTTCATCGAGTTCGCGAGGAAGGTCAGCCCGTCGAGCATCTGCTCGTCGAACTTGTTCACCCGCCGCCGCCACATCCAGTTGACGATCCTCCGCGGCAGCGACCAGCCCATGGGGAAGATCCACGGTCCCTTCATCGCCACGCCGATGATGAGGAGCCGGATGAACCACTTCCAGGTCGCTCCGCTCAACGCCCCGGTGAGCCAGAACATGATCAGCCCGGTCCCGACGGTGCTGGCGGCGATCAGGATCACGCACTGCCGCGCGGTGACGGTGAGGAACATCCGGTCGAACATCGTCACCATCCAGGCGACGTATTCGGTGGTGGCCTCGCGCAGGCGCCGCGCGAACCATTCGTAGGAGCCGACGACGAACAGGAACGCCGCGACCCCCAGGATCGCGCTGGAGACGATGCGAAGGATCACCGGACCTCCTCCGTCCGGCCCCCGGCCCGCGCCGTGCTCGCGTCAGTCCCCGCCACGGAAGATCCCCTTGGGGAGCTTGATCCCGCGCGCCTGCAGCCCTTCCACGAACCTCGGGATGAAACCGGTGGAGATGAACTTCCCGACCACCTTCCCCCGGTCGTCGACCCCCGTCTGCTTGAAGGTGAAGATGTCCTGCATGGTGATCACCTGTCCTTCCATCCCCGTGACCTCGGTGATGTAGGTGATCTTGCGCGAGCCGTCGGACAGCCGCGTCTGCTGCACGATCATGTTGATGGCGCCGGCGATCTGCTCCTTGATGGCGCGGCTCGGCAGGTCGAGACCCGCGAACATCACCAGCGTCTCCAGCCGGGCGATGCAGTCCCGTGGCGAGTTGGAGTGGACGGTGGTCAGTGAGCCGTCATGGCCGGTGTTCATCGCCTGCAACATGTCGAGCGCCTCGCCGGCGCGGCACTCCCCCACCACGATGCGGTCGGGCCGCATCCGGAGCGTGTTGCGCACCAGGTCGCGGATCGTGACCTCCCCTTCCCCTTCGATGTTCTTCGGCCGGGTCTCGAGGCGAACGACGTGGTCCTGCGGGAGCTGCAGCTCGGCGGAGTCCTCCACGGTGATGATCCGCTCGTCGGCCGGGATGAATCCGGACATGACGTTCAGGAGCGTCGTCTTCCCCGAGCCGGTGCCGCCCGAGATGATGATGTTGAGGCGCGCCTCGACGCAGGCGCGAAGGAAGTCGGCGATCTCGTCGGTGAAGGAGCCGAACTTCACCAGGTCCTTGTAGGTGAAGGGGTCCTTGGAGAACTTCCGGATGGTGAGGCACGACCCGTTCAGCGCCAGCGGCGGGATGATGGCGTGGACGCGACTGCCGTCGCGCAGCCGGGCGTCGACGTAGGGGCTCTTCTCGTCGATGCGCCGCCCGATCGGCGCCACGATCCGCTCGATCACGGCGCGGAGCTGCCCCTCGTCGGTGAAGGTCGTCTCGGAAAGGGTCAGCTTCCCCGACTTCTCGATGTAGATCTGGTGGGGGTGGTTCACCATGATCTCGCTCACCGTCGGATCGGCGAGGAGGTCCTCCAGGCACCCCAGGCCGAGCGCCTCGTTGAGCACCTCGCGGACGATCGCCTTGCGCTCCTCGCGATCGCGGACGTCGGGCGCGTCCTGGTCGAGAATGGCGATGATCGCCTGCTCCGTCCGCTCCCGAAGCAGCTCCTCCTTGTTCTCCTTCCCCTTGAGCTCGGTGTCGAGGCGCTTCAGGTCGAGCACCTCGATCAGCCGCTTGTGGATCCGCTGCTTGAGCTGCGTGCGAGGATCGAGCTGGATCTGTTTCTTGGCTCCGAACTTGCCCGCCGTCGGCGAGGCGGTCGCCTTGAAGACCGCCGGCCCCTTGACGAGCGCGGCGCCTCCCGTCGACGGCTCGAGCGCGACCCCCGCCGGCTTCGCCGCCGACCGCAGGTTGGCCAGGATCCCGCGCTCGAGGAGGTTGCGGGCCAGGTCGTCGTATTTCTTGGTGATCGGCGCCCGCGGCGCGGCGAGCACGAACGGCTGCGACATGTTCACCGATTGGCTGACCGTCGCGTCGTCGCGCATGATGGCGGTGAGCAGCTGGCGCTGCAGCTTCTGGGCAATCACCTCGAGCGAGATCGGCCCCTTCTCCCCTTCGAACTTGTTCAGGATCACCTTCAGCATCTCGCGGGGGAAGTGCAGGTTCTGGAGCTGTTCGACCAGCTTCCGCGATTGCTCCAGGACCATCACGTCGGGGGTGGTGACGATGAAGACCGCAGTCGATCGTTCCAGCGCCTTCAGCGTGACGTCGTTGACCACCGTCCCGACGTCGACGATCAGGAAGTCGTTGATCTCGGTCAACAGTTCGAGCGTCCGCCCCACCGCCGCCGGCGGGATTGCCGCCAGCTCCTTGGCCTCCTTGTAGAGCGGGAAGAGGGTGATCCCCGAGGCGTGCGGGGTGATGAACCCCTTGAGCAGCGAGGCCTGCGCGCGTTCGACCACCGGCGCGAGGTCGGCGAACGACTTGGTGATCGGCGCGCCGATCAGGTTGTTCAGGTCGCCGCAGTAGACCGGGTCGAGGTCGATCAGGCAGACGCGGCGACGCGTCTCGCGCTGGAAGGAGAGCGCCGAGTTGCAGGAGAAAACAGTCTTGCCGACCCCGTCCCGCGCGCCGATGACCGAGATGACGAAGCAGTTCGGATTGACCGGCATCGCTACTGGCCGACTTCCTGCAGGTTGAAGACGTCCTTCATCTCGCGGTTGGCGCTGCTGCTCTCGTCGTGGACGGTCGGCGTGATGAAGACGATGAACTGCCCCTTGCGCTTCTGGTAGGAGCGCGAGAGGAACAGCCGGAAGATCGAGTCCTCGAACTGCCGCGCGTTGACCGGCTTG
This sequence comes from uncultured bacterium, assembly GCA_964372275.1. Lineage (GTDB taxonomy): Bacteria > CAYJRR01 > CAYJRR01 > CAYJRR01 > CAYJRR01 > CAYJRR01. Next base: position 18,078 of record CAYJRR010000030.1, on the reverse strand, counting down.
TTGTAGACGACGTTATCGCCGACGCGGAACAGTCCGCCGATCGCCACGCTTTCCCCGGCGCGGACGAACTGGGAGCAGGAGAAGGTCGACTTCAGGATGCCGGTCTGGTCGCTCGCCAGGTCGACGTTCCCGACGTCGCTGGCCTCGACGGTCATCTTCAGGTCGACGCTGTCCCCTTGCGCGAAGGGGGTGGCGTTGAGGGAGATCCCGACGTCCTTGAAATCGACGATCGGCGTTCCGTTCGCCGCGACGCCGACGATGAACGGGACGGTGGCCCCGGTGAAGATCGACGCCGCCTCGCCGTCCTTGGTGGTGATCACCGGATTGGCCAGCGTCCGCACCACCCCTTCCGGCTTGGCGCGGTCGAGCTTGGGGAGGAAGGCCGAGATCGTTCCCGAGATGGTGGTGTTGAAGTCGCCGACGAACTCGCCGTTGACCAGGTCCATCTGGAAGAAGGCCTGCAGCCCGCTCTCGGAGAGCGCCACCGTCCCCCAGTTGATGCTCCAGGTGTCGAGCATCTCCTTGGACAGCTCCAGGAAGTGGGTGTTGAGCACGATCGTCTTGGCGCGGCTCGGCGGCCGCGGCACCTGCTTCACCTCGATGACGTTGACGATGTTGGAGAAGAGCGTGGTGGCGATCATCTCCGCCCGCGTCTTCTGCTCGTCGGAGTAGACGTCCCCTTCCAGGAGGATCTTGTCCTTCAGCGGCCGGGCGGTGACCTCCGGGCGGTCGATCGCCTGCTGGATGGTGCGGGCGGTCGCCTTGATCGCCAACGGCGAGAGGCGCACCAGGTTCTGGATGTTCGGACGATTGAGCGTCAGCTTCTCGATCCGCTGCAGCTCCGACTCCAGGGCCACGTCCCCCTCGACGATCACCTGGTCCCCTTGCAGCTTGACCTCGACCCCTTCGATGTCGCCGATCTGCCGCTGCAGGTTGTCGCGGATCCGCGCCAGGTCCTCTCCGACGACGCGGATGTCGTACTCCTTGCGGTTGGTGCGGCTGCGAGCGTCGAACACCACGTAGCTGGCGGAACCGACCCGACGGCCGAAGAAGATGATCCGTCGGCTCTGGGGATCGACCACCGCCTGCACCACTTCGGGGTTGGAGTTGGCACCGCTGCCGATCGGGAACGGGATGTTCACCGTCACCTGCTTCCCGACGACGATCACCACCTCTTCGGCCGCTCGGGCGGCCGCGGGCGCGACCACGATCACCAGCGCCGCGGTCGCGGCCGCCGCGAGGATCTCCCGAACCGCCCGACGCGCCCGCTCCAAGAACCCCCCTGCGTAGCTGCTAGTAGCTCCCTGCGCGAATCTCCCGATACGATGCCCGCGGCCGGCGGTAGACCTTCTCGGGGATGCCGACCGCGCTGTTGACCGACACCTTGTCGAGAGGGAGCTGCGTGTTCCCCTCCCACAGGGAGCGCAGCGTGAGGCTCAAGGAACCGACCTCCTGGGCCAACATCACCTTCTGGGCCTCCTCGGCGGTCAGCATGAGCGTCACGTTCCGGTAGCCACGGTAGTTCTTCTCGTCCTTCTGACGCACGATCTCGTTGATCCGTTCCACGTCATCGCTCGAGGCGTTGAACGGGACCGCCTGTCCGAGGTCGCCGCCGGCGGCGAGGACGTAGACGTTCTGGAGGAGCGTCACCGCGCGCTGGTCGGACTTCCGCTCATCGCCGAAGTCGAAGATCCCCATCAGGTCGATGTAGTTCCCCGGCCGGACGTGCCCGCCGACGCCCGAAACATCGTCGACGGCGATGGTGAAGGCGCGGAAGTTCTTCGGCACCTTGAACGCCAGCCCCGCGTCCTCGATCGAGAGCAGCTTGGTGGCGATGATCTGCTCCCCCTGGAAGATGGTGGAGCCGGAGATCTGCCCCAGGATCTCGTTGAGGTCCTTGAGCGCTTTCGGCTGGACGTACTTCTTGGGGATGTCGACGAACTCGACCATCGTCTCGTCGAGCTTGAAGTCTTTGGGGATGTTCTTCTTGGCGACCATCACCTTGATCGGTTCGTAGTCGCCCTGGAGAAGGCGTTCTTTCTTGCTGATGTAGGAGCACTGGAACAGCATCGCGAAGAACGCGCAGAGCACCGAATAGATCAGGGCACGACGGTTCTTCACGCGAGAGGACCCTCGAACGCCCGCGCCGACGTAAGCGAAGCGTGGCGCCAGTTTACCGCCGGCGTAAAAACCGTGTCAAACGAGGGACTTTCCCGCGATCGGGGGGATCGCCGCCGCTCCGACGACCGGAGTCAGCAGTCGTCGGTCAGATTGTTGTCGGTGAGCTGGCAGCCCGTTCCGAGTCCCCACCGCTGATCGCTGTTCCCGGTCCACTCGTCGGGGCCGAGGTGGGTGGGGATCCCGAGCGGCGCGCGGGGATTTCCGCTCGCGTCGAGGTTGAACAGGTGCCGGACGTAGGGCAGAGAGGCGAACATCGGAACCGTCACCACCACCCCATCGCTGGAGGCGGTGTGCGACGGCGCGGTGCCCGGTCCGATCATCGAGCCTCGGTTCGTCGCGTAGACCTGGAACAGCGGCGAGCGACCGCCCATGAAGTAGTTCTGTCGGAAGATCCCGCCGGTGAGAACCCGCCGGACCGCGGAGCGCTCGCGGACGCCGTTGTCCTGGTTCTCGACGAGATGCGCGCGGGCGCCGACGTAGGCGCCGTACGCCGTCATGTGCATCCCGGACATCAGGATGTTCGACTCGAACATCCAGAAGAAGACGGTGAAGACGATCGGCATCATGAGCGCCAGCTCGACCGTCGACTGGCCGCGCTGGCTTCGCAGGATCGATCGTTTCGGCGCGTTCATCGTCACGGTTGGTTGCAGTAGACCGAGGCCCGGTGCCGGATCTGGCGCCTGCGGACCAGTCCCGGGGAGCCCGGCGCTCCGGGGTTGAGGGTGGCGTCGATCCGCGCCTGGGACGGGGAGATGGTGCCGTTCCCGAGCGAGTTCGTTCCGCCGTCGTTGTTGGCGAAGCACGGCCGATGCGCCGCGAAGTTCATCATCTCCTGGCGGCTTCGCACGTGCGCGTACTGCGCGTTCCAGGTGATCTCGAAGAGCTGGAAGCCGAGCACGAAGATCGTAAGCAGCACCGGGATCCCGAAGAGGACCTCGACGGCCGACTGGCCCTTCTCGTTCGTCCGACGCGGTCGACGTTCGATCATCAGTGATCCATCTGGTTTCCGCTCGGCACCTGCGAGAGCAGCTGCGACCCGCCGAGCACGTTGGCGTTCTGTTCGAAGATCCCGATGAACCGCGCCTGGTAGTCCTGGTAGGTCCCGCCCCTCACCTTGTAGTCGTCGAGGTCGTTCTTGTCGATCGCCTTCGGATCCGGATTGTTGATGAAGTCGTCGGAGGGGCCGGTCCATTCCGACGCGTCGGGTCCGCTCTTCATCGTCCCCATCTTGCCGAAGAACGGGTGCGCCGCGGCGTAGACCGGCATCGGACACCGACCCGCGGTGTTCATCCCGCCGGTGGAGCACTTCGAGAAGTACCAGCCGCCGATGCTCCCCACGTCGACGAAGGGGCTCAACGGCGCCGCGTTCTCGATGCCGGCGGCGAACAGGATCTCGCCCGGATCGGAGTCCCAGTAGAACCAGCTGTCGGCCTGGTCCTGGGTGACGAACTCGGCGTAGACCGGACCGTTGGGGATGATCCCGCAGACAGAGTAGGACCAGCCGGAGTAGTCCCAATGGATCTGATCACTTCCCGCCGGGAAGAGCGCCGACGACATCGGGGACTTCAGGTTGAATCGGCCCGATTGTCCCGTTCCGGCAAAGTTGAGATTCGCCGCCTGACGCGCGGCGTTCAAGGAGGCACCGGGAGCGGCTTGATTGGCCTGTTGAAAGTCGAACCGGAGATTCTGGATCTCCATCTTCTTCTGGGTCTTGAACTGCTCCGCCTGCGGCGCGGTCAGCGGTCCGGTGGTGTAGATCGGGCCGCAGGCCTGGACGATTCCCGGCTGCTGGAAAAATGGATTTCCGATCCCGGCCTCGCCGCTCATCGCAAACTTCTCGCGAACCTCGTTGTGCACCTTCCAGATGTCGTGATTGATCTCCCGCATCTTGTTGAGGTAGCCGGCCTGGGTCGCGGCCCCGGAATAGACGGCGAGGTCGACGGCGTTCTGCATCGCCATCTTCTCGGTGACCAGCTTTCCGAGGTTGGTGGTGAAGGCGATCATCAGCACCAGGACGAAGCAGAGAATCGCCAGCAGCACCGCCGCCTGCCCGCGTTCCCCGTTTCGCCGTCGTCCGACCACGCCAACCTCCGGAGGTTCTTGGAGGAACCCGCTTCGTAGCGCTGCATCTTTCGTTCCCGGCGCGCCGTTCCCGGCCCGGCCGCGATTCGATTGTAGGTCAGGCGGTTGGCAGACGTCTCGGGGCCGGTACGGGGTCGCGCGGGCGGCTTTGCGACAACAACTCCGCAGCGCTGGGTGGCGACCGACCCGGAACCCCCCGGATCCGCTGACGAGTTTCGACGGCGCTGCGAGGGCTTGGCGCGATGTACGATTCTTGCTGCGGTTGGCGGTCGTGAGCTCGATGCGAATCCCTTTTCGGCGGCTCGGGCGGCGATTCGGCCGGAATCGCGGTCAGGCGTCGACCGAATACATGCTGGCGATCAGCGTGATCGTGCTGGCGGTGGTGGCGGCCGGCTACGAGTTCTATCCGCCGCTCCAGCAGGGGATCGACGCCTTCATGGCCGACTTCGAGCGATGGTTCGCCGACGACAGCTACGGCGGACCGGCCCCTCGCGGACAGTAGATCGGGCTACCGCTGTCCGTTCGTCACGTCGTAGCCGCCGGTCTCCGCGCCCTGCACCGCGGTCTTGTAGAAACCGTCGGTCCCGTCGAGGAAGGCGGCGGCGATCGGGTCGTAGACCACGGCGGCGATCGCGATCACGAATACGGTGATGACGAGGAGGTACTCCGTCACCGTCTGACCGGTCCGCGATCTCGCTCTGTGTTCGAGACGACGCCGCACCGCCCGACCTCCCGGAAACGAAGGCAGGGTCGGCGCGCCCTTTCGGTGCGCCGACCCTCCCTCCCCTCTCTCGAAAATCGATCAGTTGTTGCGCTGGACGCCGGACCCGCCGATGTTGCCGCCCGACAGGATCGTCTTCACGTCGCTGGCGAGCGCCTGCACGCCGGCCTGGAACTGCGGAAGGAACGCATAGGCGGCGGCAACGATCGCGATGACCACGACCGAAATGATGAGCATGTACTCGGTCGCCGTCTGGCCCTCTTCGTTGCGAAGGAAGTTCTTGATCATCGTCGTTCTCCTCGTCTCGTTCGTCGTCTGTTCGTAAATCGTTGGCTGCCCCCAACGGCCTTCGAGGACGGTTTGTGCAGCCGACGTGCCACCCGACGCCGCCTGCGCCTCGCCGAAAATTTCCCTTCTACGGCAAATGGTTGAAGGACGGGCCCGGACCCCTTCGACCGCCCTGAGGAGGAATTGTCGCGTTTGGGGGATTCTCTGCCCCCGGCGCGACGCGGGCTGCCGGTGGTAGAGTGCGAGCCAAAGATGGCGGGAAGCGCTCGGTGGGCGGTCGCCGGCTCGGGTCTGGTGGGCGCCGGCTACACGGTGATCGCGGCCCTTCGAATCGACGCGATCCCCCCGGCCGCGACGATCCTCGCGGCGGTCGTCGCCGGCGCCGTCGCCTCGATCCCGGCCGCGCTCCTCCACCTTCACCGCCGCCGGAAACGGATCCCCGCGCGCACCGAGTTGGCATCGTTCGTCGAAGGGCTCTTCCTCGTGCTCCCTCCGCTGCTTGCCGCCGGAGGAGCGGTCTTCGCGCTGGTCCGGTGGACCGGACGTCAGGTCGGGCTGTTGAGCGGCGTGTCGAACGTCCGTCTGCTCGTCGCGCCGCTCGTCGGCATCGCCGCCGCCGTCCTCTGCGCGCGGCTGGCGAGCCGATGGGTCGATCGCCTCTCCGCGAGCCCGGCGAAGGCGGGGCCCTTCGCCGGCGGCACCGCGGCGCTCCTCGTCGTGGCGGCCCTCTTCACGGGACAAGGGCCGGCTCGAGGGGACGACGGCATCGACGCCGCCGGCGTTGCCGAGGCGGCTCCGTTTCCGCGGCTGGTCGTCGTCGCGATCGACGGTCTGGGGCTCGATCTCGTTCGGACCTACGCGGACGAGATGCCGGCCCTCTCGCGATTCGCGGCATCGGCGGCGGTCGGTTCGGTGCGAAGCGCGCCTCCGCAACTGTCGTCCGGGATCTGGACCTCGATCGCCACCGGGCTACCGCCGTCGAAGCACCGGATCTCGAACTTCGAGTTCTTCGTCAACGATCCGGCGTTCGGAACGATCCCCGTCGACCGACTCTACACCGACCCGGTCTCGGGGCTGCTCGCCGTCCCCCTGCTCGGGGCCTGGCGCGCCGGCTGGATCTCGATCCTTCCCGCCACGCGGTTGCACCGCCGCGGGACGCCGTTCTGGAAGCTGCCGGCGCTGGGCCGGATCGGCCTCGTCTGCTGGCCCGCGACCTGGCCGGTGGAGCCGGTGTCGGGGGTCAACGTCTCCGATCGATGGGCTCCGTCGAAGACCGAGCTCCTCTTCCACTACCGCGCGGAGGAGGAGCACCTCGTCTGGCCCGCCGAAACGGAGTCCCGGATCGCGCCGTTCCGGCGCGCCGCCGGGGAGCCGCCCGATCCGGAGCTGGTGAACCTGGTACCGCTCCGCGACGAGGAGATCGCCGCGTTCGTCGAGCGGCAGGCGGTCGGAACGGTGGAATCGGCGCGCACCCACGCCTTCTCGAACGCCTATTACGGCTGGTTGAACACCCAGTCGTGCGGGGAGGCGGCGCGCCACCTTCGCGACGATCGGCAGCCGTCCGTCCTGGCGGTCTACTTCGAAGGGGTCGACCTGACGGCGCACGTCCTCCTTCCCGACGAACGGGGGCAGGTGCCCGGGTTCTCGCCGGACGACTCGAAACGTCTCGCGCCGTTCATGGCGGCGTACCTGAACCGGTTCGATCGCAAGATCGCATGGCTCCTCGAGCCCGGCGACGAGCGGACCACCACGCTGGTGATCGGCGACCACGGGATGGCGCGCCAGGAGAACGCGCTGTTCGGCAACTGGCATTCGGGCGATGGTGTGCTCTTCGCTCGGGGGCCGGCCTTTCCGCCCGGAAAGGAGCTCGGCACGCTCCTGCCGGAGGAGGTCCACCCGTTGCTGCTCGGCGCGGTGTCGCCTCAGCCGGACCGGCCGGCCAGGTGATAGGCGACCGATCCGAAGACCGCCAGCGCGATCGAGAATCCGTAGGGGGCCAGCAGCGCCCGGTCGGAGCTCCATCCCGCGCGCCACATCGCGAGCAGATTTCCGAGTCGGCGGTGCCCGACCAGGAGCGCGAGACTGATCGGTCCGTGCAGCATGATCGACGCCACGCCGATCTCGATCCCTTGCCGTGGACCGAGGATCGCCCCGAGCGCCATCAAGAGCTTCACATCCCCCGGCTTCATCACCCCGGTTGCGTAGAGGACGAAGAAGGGGAGACCGACCGCGAGCGATCCGGCGAGCCCCGTCCACCACGGCGCCGCGCCGGGGGTGGCGTGCAGCGCGACGCCGAGCCCCAGCGCCGGCAGAGTCAGCCAGTTGAAGATCTTCCGTTCGAGGAGGTCGGTCACGGTCGCGAGGACCGAAACCGCGAGGGCGAGGGCGGAGAGCGCGACCATGCCGGTCAAGAAGGGAGCGGCGTGCGCGTTACGGGTAGGGCGCTTCGACGACGTTGCGCGCGTTCTCGAACGCCTTGCCCAGTCGCTGGTTGCCGTTCCGGTCCTGCAGGATGCTGTAGAAGGCGGCCGCCACCGCGACCACGATGACCGAGATCGCGAGCAGGTACTCGACCGCCGCCTGGCCTCGCGCGTTCTTCCGTCGGCCCATCGACGCCCCCGCCGTGGAACGCAAGCCTAGTTTCGCGTGCAGTTCCGGTTGATGCAGCCGTCGTCCAGGATCGTGCTGACGTCGTTCGCCAGCGAGGCGACGCCCTGCTGGAACTGCGGAAGGTAGACGTAGGCGGCGGCCACGATGGCGATCACCACCACGGAGATGATCAGCATGTACTCCGTCGCGGTTTGTCCCGATTCGTCTCGAAGAAATCGTCTCACGGTGTCGTCCCTCGTCGTCGGAGTTGTGCAGGTGGCGTGCCACGGGGTTCGACCCCGCGCGACGCCGCCTCCCACCTGGAAATCCGGGCGGTTGCGAATGGACTGCGGACCCTTCGAGGGCCGGCTGCGGCGCATTTGTCGCGAAAAAGTACGCCCGCCGCCCCATCGATGCTGGAAGACCGGTCCTTTTTCCGACCCCGCCGCACACGGGTATACTAACTCCGCGAACTCGCGCGCTTTCGAGAAAGCGCGCCGGGAACGCCAGCCGTTCCCGCAAGGGGCCCGCGAATGGGACGCGAACCCAAGATCATCCCCTTCGGGAAGTACGAGCTTCTCGAAAAGATCGCCGTCGGCGGGATGGCGGAGATCTTCAAGACCCGGACGAAGGGGGTCGGCGGCTTCGAGAAGTACCTCGCCATCAAGCGGATCCTTCCGCACCTGAGCGAGAACAAGGACTTCATCGACATGCTCATCAACGAGGCGAAGATCGCCGTGATGTTGAGCCACGCCAACATCGTGCAGATCTACGACCTCGGGAAGATCGAAGACAGCTACTTCATCGCGATGGAGTACATCGAGGGGAAGGACCTCCGGGCCCTCATGTCCCGATGCGATCAGATCGGGATGCCGCTGTTCATCCAGCACGCCGTCTTCGTCACCATCGAGGTCTGCAAGGGGCTGGAGTACGCGCACGCCAAGACCGAGATGACCTCCACCGGCCCGCGGGAGATGAACATCGTCCACCGCGACGTCTCCCCGCAGAACGTGATGATCAGCTACGAGGGGGAGGTCAAGATCACCGACTTCGGGATCGCCAAGGCGACGGTCAACATCCGGGAGACCGAAGCCGGCGTGGTGAAGGGGAAGTACGAATACATGAGCCCGGAGCAGGCCTCCGGACTCGCTGTCGACCGCCGCACCGACATCTTCTCCACCGGCATCGTCCTCTACGAGATGCTGACCGAGAAGAAGCCGTTCCGTGGCGAGAGCGATCTGTCGATCCTGGAGCGGGTGCGCGAGGCGAAGGTCGAACCGCCGTCGAAGTACAACAAGAGCATCCCCAAGAAGCTGGAGAACATCGTCCTCAAGGCGCTGGCCAAGGAGCCCGGCGATCGCTACCAGACCGCGACCGAGCTCAAAGACGAGCTGACCCGGTTCTTCTATTCGTCGACCTTCAACTTCACCACCAGCAACCTCGCGGCGTTCATGAAGTCGGTTTTCTCCGAGGAGATCCGGGTCGACGTCCTCTCCGACGCCGACAAGACTTCCGGGAAGCTGCGCCTCGACATCTCCGACGGCGAGGGGCAGTCGATCTCGCGGGTCTTCGGAAAGAGCTTCTCGGTCGAGATCGCGTCGAAGCTGGGCGAACACACGCCGGCCGTGGCGCAGGCAGCCGATCCGCAGGAATCGGTGCTGGAGGAACGCTCCGCCTCGCGAACGCTCGGAACGGGCGCCCTGGAGAACATCGAGGAGGAGATCAACCGCGTCCTGATCCCGGGCAGCGGGCGGGTGGTGGAGAAAAAGACGGCTCCCGTCCTGATCACGCCGTCGACGGGCGAGCCGATCAGCGCCGAGCGGACGATCGAGGTGGAACGCCAAAGCCGGTCGACGGCGCGGACCCGCCCGATCGGTCCGGAGATGGAGAGCGACACGGCGGAGGTCCGGCGCGAGGTCTCCGTCGAGATGCCGACGGCCGAACCGTCACGCACCCGGCCCCATGCCGCCTCCTCCGACTCCGGCGACACCGCGGTGTCACCCTCCGAATCGACCTTCACCACCGACCGGAGCAGTTTCCGAACGGGATCGAGCCGGTCCTCCTCCCCGCTTCGCGCCGAGGCCCCTCACGAGGCGCCCGCCGGCGCGGCGCCGGGCCGCCGCGGCGCGCAGCCGGCCGAGCCGTCGTCCGAGGAGAGCCTCGCGGAGCCGGCCACGACCCGCGCCGCCCGCGAACGAGCGCTCCACGGGACCAAGGGACGGCCGCTCGCCGCGGCCTCCGGTCAAGGTCGCGCCGCCGCGAATCCGAGCCGTGCGGCCGCCGCTCAGAGCCGAGGCCGACCGGCCGAGCGATCGAAGAGGGCGTCGGCGCCGGTCGACGAGGAGGACGACAAGCCCGGAATGGGGATGATCCTCCTGCTGGCCGCCGGAGGATCGGTGCTGTTCCTGTTCGGCGTCCTCTTCTCGACCTGCGCCGGAAAGTGACCGCGGGCCGCGTCGCGACGGCTACCGCTCGTTCTCGCGGCTGATCGTCTTGAGGAGCTCGCGGATCTGCTGGTTCTCCTTGTACTTCTCTTCGTCGGCGTAGCGGAGGCCCAACTCCAGCGATTTGCGCGCCTCGACCGGGTTCCCGACGTTCTTGTAGGCCTTCGCCTCGGAGATCTGTTGCCGCGCGTTCTTGAGACACTCCTGCTGGACCTCCTCCAACTGCGCCGGAATGGAGAGGTCGTACGGATCGGTCGCCTGCGCCTGCCGCAGCTTGGCCCGCGCCGTCAGCCAGTCCTGCCGGGCGATCGCCGATTTCGCGTTGTCCTTGATCGGCCGTGCCGAGTCGCGCAGCTTCTTCTTCGCCGCGGCGATCTCCGCCGACGCCCGGCCGGTCAGATCGCTCATGTATCCCGGATCCTGCTGCAGCATCCGCTCGAAGAGACGGATCGCTTCCAGGTAGCCGCGCGCCGTTCGCTTGCCCATCGCGCCTTGCGCCTGGTCGAAGGTGGCCCTCTGCTTCCGCTCGAGCGCCGCCTTCGCGACCTTCGACATCTCACCGGCGATCTTCCCGCGCTCGGAGCGGGCGGCGACCACCAGCTGCTTGATCTCGGCGTTCTCGGGGTCGATCTGGAGGACGTCGTTGAACGCGCGTAGCGCCGCGTCGTAGCTGGCCACCGAACGCCGCCGGCGAGCCGCATCGAGGTTGGCCTTCCCGTCCCGCATCGAGCGATCGAAGCGCTCCTGCGTGGCGCGATCCCGTTCCGCGCCCCGCATCGTGACGTCGCGCAGGCGGGCCAGGAGCAACGCCTCGTGCAGGGTGTAGATGTTCTCGTTCGCGGTGCGCACCAGCTCCTGCGCATCGCGGACCTCTTTCATCTCCTCGGTGCTGCCGAACGTCCGCACCCGGCCGAAGTACTCGAACGCCGTCGCGTAGTCCTTCGTCGGCTTGGACGGATCGATCGCCCCCAGCGCCTGACGCAGGGCGGCCTCCATGGTGGTCAGCGTGAGCTTCTGCTGCTTGTCGAGCACTTGCGGCCCGACGGCCGCTCCCCCCGCGCCACCGCCCCCCCGGCTGCCCGCGATCAGGATCATCACGAAGGTGAATCCGAGCAACCCGGTGATCAACTGGGTACGGCGATTGGTCTTGAGCGAGTAGATGTAGCGCCCGACGATCGACTCCGGCACCTCGTCGCCGGGGAACGCCACCCCTTCCAGCTCCATCCCGTACGCGTCGCCCGCCCCCGTGGCGTCGATCGAGCCGAAGTCGGCGGTGGAGCGATCGCCGTCCGCCGCATAGCCCTCGTCCTCCACCCCACCCGCGTCGTCGGCCCCCGCCGCCCCCAGCTCCGTATCGCCGCCGGCCGCGGTGCCCCCCGCTTCGAACAACTCCGAGGTGTGGACCGCCCCGGTGAGACCGTCCGCCTCCGCCTCCCGGACGCTGTCCGCCCAGACCGGTTCGTCCTTCAGGACCGCGGCGCGCCCGCGGTCGACAGCGACGGATCGGGTGGACGGAAGCGGCGCCGGATCGTCGTCGGCGACCGCCTCCGGATCGATGAAGCGGAGCTCGGTGTTCCCGATGAGGATGACGTCCCCGTTGGCGAGCGGCGACTCGCCGATCGCCGAACCGTTCAGGTAGGTCCCGTTCGCGCTGCCCAGATCGCGGACCGTCCAGCCCCGGTTCGAACGCTCGATCATCGCGTGTTTGCGGGAGGAGGACGGATCCTTGAGCGTGATCTTCGCCTCGTCCGAGCGACCGAGAACGATGCTGTCGCCGGACAGGAGGTACGGACCCCCGGCCCCGCGAAGCACCTCGAGGCGGGGTCCGCCGGCGGCCGACCCGCCCGGCTCCCGGGCGGTGCGCGGCGGCGGATCGAGGCGCTCGCTTCTCGGCCGATTGGCGCTCGGAACGGGCCGCGTCGAATCGGCGACCCTCCCCTTCTCGGCGTCCATGCGAACGAGCAGCGTGAACGGCTCGATCACGATCTCGTCACCGTCGGCGAGCTCGTGCTGCTCGATGCGGGCGTCCCCCCGGTAGACGCCGTTGCCGGAGTTCATGTCCTCGATCAGGACCTTGGCGCCGTCGACCTTGATCTGGGCGTGCCGGCGCGAGACGCAGGAATCGTCGAGGATGATTCCGTTGTCCTCCGCTCGTCCGAGGGTGGTGATTCCCTGCGGAAGGAAGTAGCGATTGATCTCGCGATCATCTTTCTTGACGATCAACTCGATCATGCCGGAGGGCTCTTTCCTATCGGCCGCTCTGCGCCTTCAGCGTCTGCGCCTCCTGGATCAGCCGGCTCGCGTTCCCATTATTGATCGAGGCCGGATCGGGATCCAACAGTTTCACCTTCTGGAACTGGTTGATGGCGTCCTGGTAGCGGGCCGTGTCGAGGTACTTCCTGCCGGCGGCGAAGGCGTCCTCGATCTGCTTCTTGATCGTCGCCTCGACGCCGGCGAGCTTGGCGACGCAACGCTCGCACGAGGGGTCGATCCGGATCGCCCGGGCGATCTGTTCGCGGGCGTCCGACAGGCGTCCGCTTCCCAGGCTCCGGTCGGCTTCGGCGATCAGCGCCGCCGCCGCCGCGACGTCCGCCGGGCTCGACTTGATCGTCGCCGCCGTCGGAGGAGGGACCCCGACCGGACGGGTGTTCGCGTTGCGGCCGACCTCCACCCCTTTGGCCGGCGCGGAGGCGGCGGGACTCAAGAGACTCCCCAGGGAGATGCTGTTGGGATCGCGCGGAACGACCGGCGCCGCCGCCGCGACGGACGGGGCCGGAGCGGCGCTGCCGACCGTACGCGCCCCGGAATTTCCCACCACCACCGGACCCTTCCCGCCCCGCATCGCCAGGAAGAGGACGGCGGCCACCACCACCACGCCGCCGACCGCGAGCCACCGTACCAGGGGACTGCCCGCCGCAGGTGCGCCGTCGATCCGGACCTCGACCGTCGTGCTGCCGATGCGCAGGCGATCGCCGGACGCGAGCGCCGCCTCCTGCACCCGGCGCTTGTTGACCACCACGCCGTGACGGCTCCCGAGGTCGCGCACGCGGTACCGGCCGTCGCGCTCCATCACCAGCTCGGCGTGGTTGCGCGACGCGTTCTCGTCGACCAGCACGATGTCGTTCCCGTCCCCGCGTCCGAGGCTCACCCGCTCCCCGGTGACGGCGTACTCCGTCCCCGCTTCCGGTCCGTCGAGGATGCGGAGCCGCATCGGACCCGCCGAGGCCGAGGCCTTGCGCGGATCGGTGGCGCGCGGCATACCGCCCATTCGATCCTTCCCGGCGCCCCGAAGGGATGACCGTGCCTTCCCCGTCACGAAGCGTCACCCCGTGCGGAGATGACGATCGCCGATCCGACCAGCTCGTTACCCTGCCGGACGCCGGCCGCCGAGACGTGTCCCGGCTTCGGCCCGTCGGGCCCCGGAACCTCCAGCGCGCGCGTGACCACCCCTTCCGGCGCCGCGGCGATCTCGTTCAGGAGATCGAGCACGTCGTTCAGCAGCTGCTTCTCGGTGATCGCCTCGAGCAGGTGCTTCCCCCGCACCTTTGCGGGAACGAGGCCGAACATCCGCTCGGCGGCCTTGTTCACCTCGACCACCTTGCTGTCGGCGTCGACGACGATCGCCGCGTCCTCGATCGCCTCGACCAGCGCGCGCACGATCGCGTCGGAGCCGGCGTTCCCCACGGGTCCGACCTGCGCCGGAAGCGCCAGCATCGGCGCGGACGCGACCGGGTGCGCGGCGGAAGCCGGGTCGGCCGTGGACCGCATCGCCCCCGCTTTCTGGAACAGGCGATTGATCGAATGGACCAGCGCCTCGATCTCGCGCATCTTGATCGGGCTCGCAATCTGCTGCAGGTCGCCGCGGGCGAGAAGCTCGGTGTCCTCCTGGACCCGTTGCACCGCCGATTCGGTCGACCGCATCAGCAAGTAGGCTCCGGCGCCGCCGGCGACGAGCAGCAGGAAGGCCGACACGCCGTAGAGCCAACCCGCCTGGGTGGCCCTCTTCGTCACCTCGACCGGCGCGTAGGTGATCAGTACCGCCCCCACCTGGTCGAACTTCGCCGAGTTGGCGTTGTAGAACAACACCGGCACGGCGATGTCGACCCACTCCGGGTTGTCCGCGCTCGGCTTCATCACCACCGAGAAGTCCTTCAACGCCAACGCCTCTTGGACAATCGGGGCCTCTTGCAGGTTCCCGAGGAGGGTCTTGGGGTACTTGATCTGACCGTCGGCGCCGACGATCTGCGCGTCCTTCACCCCCAGCTCGGTCTCCTCCACGTCGACGTTGAGCTGGAGGTTCTCCTTGGTCGCCAGGTAGATGGCGTTCTGCGCGGCGATCTGTTTGGCGATCGTGACGGCGTGCCGGGTCGCCAGCTTCTGGTAGTCGCTCTTCGCCTTGCTGATGACGTAGGTCACCGCCAGCATCAGCGCGGCCGAGAGCGCGACGACGATCACCACCACTTGCGATCGCCAGGGAAGTCCGCCGATGCGGGCGACGATCCGGTCCGCCGCCTTCTTCGCCCCTTCGCTCGGCACGCTGACCGGCGCCGCCGCCCGTGCCGGCCGCTTCGTCGCGCCCGGCCGTTGCTGCGGGTTGACGACCATCACCGCCTTGCCGGTCTTCTTGACCGCGTTCCCCTGGACCGGCCGCGTGGCGGCGACCGGCCCGGTGCGGGGACCCGCCGGAACTCCCCCGGTCACCGGTCGCGCCGGCGCGCCGGCCGGGCGCGCCGCGCCGCCGCCGTTGACCACTTGCAAGACGAAGTCGCCGACCAGGATCTTCGACCCGGCCGGCACCGGCGCGCGCGTGACCTGTTTGCCGTTGACGAACGTCCCGTTCGCCGAGCCCAGGTCCTCCACCTCGACCCGCCCGTTCGTCAGGTGGATCGTGGCGTGGCGTCGCGAAACCTTGTTCGACGCCAGCTCGATCGGCGTCTCCGACGTGCGGCCGACGACGTTCTCCCCCTCCCGCAAGGGGAACTCCCGGCCGCGCTGCGGACCTTCGACGATGACGAGCTTGGCCGTCATGCCGTCCGCTCGACCTCGTCTCCGACCGACGTCCCGGTCCGGTCGAGCGTCCCGGCGGGGAGCTCGAGGACACCACGGGCCCGGCGGGCGATCGAGGTCAGTCTCCAGGGCTTCATCGTGCGCACCAGCTTCACCACGCGGCCCCCGTCGTCGAGGAACAGGGCGTCGATCGGGAACCGCATGAACCAGGTGTGGATCGACGTGCACGGCTCGATCCACAGGCCCTCGCCGTCTTCGAGCCGGTCGGTGGCCAGCAGGCCGACCATGCGGCTCACGAGCCGGTCGGCCACCCGCGTCCGATCGGAGAGCACCATTCCGCGCGTCCGGTTACGGAAGGTCACGGGATTCCTCCTAGCCGCCCCCGATGACGCCGGTGCCGTAGATGAAGTTCAGCAGGATCGGCCCGAAGATCACGATGAAGACCGCGGGCATGATGCAGAGCACGAGCGGAAAGAGGAGCTTCTGCGTCGCGGCGGCACCCGCCTTCTCCGCCGCCTGGAAGCGCTGGGCGCGCAGCAGGTCGGACTGCGCGCGGAGCACCGGGCCGATCGACGCCCCGAGCTGGTCGGCCTGGACCAGGAGCGCGGCGAACGAGCTGATCTGCGGCAAGTTGATGCGGTAGGCCATGTTCCGCAGCGCCTGCGAGCGCGTGGTGCCGATCTGCGTCTCGTGCAGGTAGAAGGCGAGCTCCTCCACCAGCGGTCCGGGTTTGGCCTTCTCCGTCACCTTGGCGATCCCGGAGACGAAGTCGAGCCCCGCCTCCACCGAGAGCGTGAGCAGGTCCATCACGTAGGGGAGCGCGCGGAGGATCTTCTTCTGCCGCCGGCCGATCATCCCCTTGAGCCAGATGTCGGGATAGAAGAAGCCGACCAGGTAGACGCCGATGTGGACGTACCAGGGAAGGTCCCAGATGCCGCCGACGGTGTTGGCGACGAAGAGGAACAGGAAGGTCCCCATCACGATCTTCCACCCGAAGAACTCGTCGGGGGTCATCTCGTCGGTCATCCCGGCGCTGACGAAGCCGCGCCGCACCTTCGCCCGGTACTTCTCCGCCTTGATGTTCTGGGTGAGCGGCGTGAGCATCACCGCCAGCGGCCGCGTGATCCGCATCACCAGGGAGGGGGTAACGGTCCGGACGCCGCCGACGCCGAGACGCTTCTTCGCTCCGGCCGCCTCCTCCTCGGGGAAGAGCAGGCGAATGAAGAGGAAGACCCCAACGGCCAAGAGCAGATAGGCGAACAGCAAGAAGAGTGCGACCTGGAGTTGAAGCACGAGTCGCCTTTCCGATGCCGCGTCGGTCCCGGGAGGACCCGTTCGGGCCCCCCAATTGCGCGAACTTCCTGCGGATAGTTAGCTTCTCACGGTGTCCGGCGACCCGTCAAACGAGCGCTCCACCCGGCGGGCACGGTGGGGGTTCCCCGAGCCCCGGCTACCGCACCGGCACCGGTCGGTCGTAGTCTCGCCCCCTTGAGCCCGGAGACTCGCCCCGGGGGTCGATTCCGACTCCCGATCACCGTCGCACTGCTGCTGCTCGGGCTCGCCCCGGTTCTCTGGGCGCTGCGTTCGGGTCGGACCTTCGCGTCGAACGACTTCGGCGCCGAGTTGATCCCGGCGCTCGGAAGTCTCCGGGGGCACGTTCCGTTCGTCGGTGCGCCGTCGTGGAATCCGACCCTCTTCGGCGGGGCGCCCGCCGAGGTGTTGCCGACGATGGCGCGCTACCCGCTGAACCTCGGCGCCTACGTGCTTCCGCCGGAAATGGCGGCGCCGCTTTTGGTCGGACTGCACCTCGGGATCGCCGCCCTCACCGCGTGGTGGTTCGCGCGCAGAGTCGCGAAAAGCACCCCCGCCGCCGGGCTGCTCGGCGCGCTGGTCTACGCCTTCGGCGGGGCATTGTGGCTGCAGGGAAAGAGCGGACACGTCGTCGTCGCCGCCGCCTGGCTCCCGGCGGTGATGACGGCGGGCGCGGAGCTCGCCGCCGCGGCGACCGATCTCGAACGACGGCGGTGGTGCCGGCGGCTGGGGGCCCTCGTGGCGATGTCGCTCCTGGTCGGCGGCTCGCCGTCGGTCTGGTTCTTCACCGCGGCCGGTACGGCGGTGGTGATCGACGAGGCCCTGCGCCGGCGTCGCGGCGACGGGCTTTCGTGGCGGCGCGCGATCGGGGAGGCGGCGCCGTGGCTGGCGCTCGCCCTCGTCGCCGGCGCGATGATCGCCGCGCCGGCGGTGCTCCCATGGCTGGAGGCGATCCGCGGAGGGGCGCGTGAGCGGCTCACGTTGGCCGAGTCGGGGGCCTATTCGCTCCTGCCCAACAGCCTGCCGCGGATCTGGGCGCCGGACCTCCTGCTCGGGGGACCGTGGAGCTGGCCGGGATACGTCGAGCGATGGTCGTACCTCGGGATCCTCACCCTTCCGCTGGTGGCCCTGGGATCGCGCGATCCTCGCGGCCGGTTCCTGCTGACGAACGCCCTGCTCTGCCTCGTCCTGGCGATGGGGCTTCTGGCGCCGCTCCACTACCTCTTCTACTTCCTGGTGCCCGGATACGCGCACTTGCGAGCCCCGGGCCGGTGGTTCCTGCTGGCGGCGCTGTTCGCCGCCGGCGTCGCGGCGCGCGGCGCCGACCGGGTGCTGGCGGCGGCCGGCGCCGACACGGCCGGCGGCGGCGATCCGGCCGGCGGCGTCGAGCGCGCCTCGCCGGCGACGTCGCGAGGCCTCCTCGCGGCGGCCGCGGCGATCGTCCTCCTCGCGGCG
>CAYJRR010000029.1:0-39193 GCA_964372275.1 uncultured bacterium | reverse complement strand
ACGATCGGGTTGTCGGGGCGTTAGCAGTCCGATCGGGTCGACGTGCTCCTCGGCGCCGGCGACTCGGGCTACTTCGTCCGCGGCGATCGCTACAGCACGGTCCTGACCGGCGGCGGGAGCGTCCGCTATCGGATCGGCAAACACCTCGAGCTGGGCGGCGGCGGCCAGGTGAACCACGAGCCGAAGGTGGTCGGAAACGCCAACGCGCCGCACCGCACCCCCGGCGTCGACTACGAAGACTTCGTCCGCGGCGAGGTCGCCGAGCAGTACGTGCTCGCCAACCCGGGACAGGAGGACGACTTCCCCGACCCGGTTCCGACCGCGGCCACCTCCTGGAAGGCGATCGGCTATCTCGGCTTCGGACGGATGGGGCCGATCCGGTGGAACAACCTGTTCGCCCGCTACGAGCGGCGCCATCCGGGGAACGTGACGGTCGAGACCTACGAGGACCGCGACTACTCGATCTACCTGCGCGCGCTCACCGACGAGCGGTTCGCGCTCACGGTCGGGAACGAGATGCACCTCGTGCTGGTTCCCGGCCGCCTCGACGCGGCGTGGGGGCTGCTCTACGGGGATTTCGCCGACGGTGACAACGCGATCGCCCCCAGCGACGACGACCAGACGATCGCCTCCACCGTGGTGCGGTTCCAGCTCTACCTGACCGACGTCGTCCACCTGCTGCTGGAAAACGCCGTGGCCCAGGAACGTTCGAAGAACGGCAACCGCTACCGCGAGCACGTCAACTCGGTCTTCGCCAACGACGGCGGCGTCGCCGACACCCGCGGGCTGGAGTTTGGCGACAGCGATTCGCGCAACACCTGGCAGGGGAAGGTCGGCGTGGTTCTGAATCCGCTGGGGACCGGGCTCTACACTCGCCCGTCGTTGCGGATCCTCTACGGGGCGCAGTACTCGAACCAGAACAACGCGTTCGGGAACAGCTTCGTCGACAGCCTCGACGAGTACAACAGCTTCGGCGCGAAGGAGCGGCATTGGCACCACGTGGCGGGAGTGGAGGTGGAGGCATGGTTCTGACCCGGTGTCGCGGCGGCCGAGGCGCGGCGCGGCCGATCGCCCTCGCGATCGCGGTCGCGGCGGCGGGGTGCGCGCCGCGCGTGGGCTTGAAGCCCGCCGTGCAGGCGCCGGAGGGGACCTCCGTCGCGCTCGCGGCGGTGGTCGACGCGGCGGAGGGCTGTTGCGAGACGGCGGCCTTCCCGGCGGCGGCGGCGGCGAGGGTCGCGGCGCCGCTGTCGAGCCGGCGCCTCGAGGTTCGCACCGTCACCGGGGACGGCTCGCTGCTGGAGGCGTTCGCGACGAAGCGCAGCTCCGGGGCCCGGCTGGCGGCGCTCGCGAAACAGGCGGGGGATGCCGAGTGGATCGCGCTCGTCGAGGCGAAGGCCGAGTTCTACTCTGTCCTCAACGGCCGCTATCGCTGGATCGTCACCGCGACGGGCGGGATCGCGCCGCGCGACCGGGTCGACCAGGTTCGAGGCTTCGGGATCGACATCCCCGTCTTCCTCGACTTCGATCACGAGAAGGAGGAGCAAGCGGTCGAAGCGGCCGCCGCCCGCATCGCGACCGAGATCGGCCGTGTGGCCGACGACCTGCTCGCCGCCGGCTCCTCCTCGACCGCCGCTCCGCGAGGCGACGCGATCTACTTCGTGATGGTCGACCGTTTCTCCAACGGCGATCCGACCAACGACGGCGAGACCGACCTCCTCGATCCGCAGGCGTTCCACGGCGGCGACCTGCAAGGGGTGATCGACCGCCTCGACCACCTCGAACGGTTGGGGATCGGCGCGGTCTGGCTCTCCCCCGTCTTCCGGATGCGGACCGAGAAGTTCGGCGGGCACGGCGCCTATCACGGGTACTGGGTCGAGGAGTTCGAGTCCGTGGAGCCGCGCTTCGGCGATGAGACGACGCTTCGGCGTTTGTCGGACGCGCTGCACGCCCGCGGCATGAAGCTCGTGCTGGACGTGGTGCTCAACCACGTCGCGCCGGGGGCGCCGCTCACCCGCAGCCACTCCTCGTGGTTCCACGGGAAGGGGTCGATCGTCGACTGGAGCGATCCGGTGCAGCTCGTCGAGCGCGACGTGCACGGTCTCCCCGACCTGGCACAGGAGCGGGAGGAGGTCTATCGCCATCTGCTCGGGACGTCGCTCCGTTGGATCGACGCGGTCCGGCCCGACGCCTTCCGGCTCGACGCGGCGCGCCACATGCCGATCGAGTTCTGGCGGCGCTACAACGGCGACCTGAAGCGTCTCGCGCCGCAGGTCCGTCTGCTGGGAGAGCTGTACGACGGATCGGCGGAAGCATTGAGCCGCGCGCTCTCCCAGGGCGGGTTCGACGCCATCTTCGACTTCCCGCTCTACTTCGCGATGGACGAGGTCTTCTGCAGAGGGGCCGATCCGGCGCGGCTCGGGGTGGTGTTGACCGAGGATCGCCGCTATGAAGACCCGTCGGTCCTGGTGACATTCCTCGACAACCACGACGTGCCGCGCGTGCGAAGCTCCTGCGCGTCCGACGACGGGAGCGTCGACGCGGCGCTCGCCTTCCTGCTGACCGCGCGCGGAACGCCGTCGCTGACCTACGGGACCGAATCGGGCCTGACGGGTCGCACGGAGCCCGAGAACCGCGGCGACATGCGCTTCGAAGGCGAGGGGCCGTTCGCCGCGACGATCCGGCGCCTCCTCGCCGCGCGACGCGAGCATCGATCGCTGCGCGACGGGGTCACGCGGTTGCTGCTCGCCGAGGAGGGTCTGTTCGCCTACGCCCGGATCGACGACGACGAGGCGGCGCTCGTCGCCGTGAACCGTCGCGACGCGGCGGCGGCCGTCGCCGTTCCCGACGAGCTTCGGCGGGGTGCCTCGGTCCGCGATCTGCGTACCGGCGAACGGAGGCAGGTGGGCCCCAAGGGTCTCGTCGTCGCGCCGCGGTCGACCGAGGTCTTCCTGCTCAAACCCCGGAAGGGCGGCTACCGCACGGCCGCCGCGGCGGCACGCGAACGGTTGTTGCGGCCGGACCTGCGCGCGATCGAGTTCCGGGCCAGCGGGCTGGCGCTCGGTCCCGGCGAGACGGCATGGCTCGTCGGCTCGGGGGAGGAGCTGGGTGCCTGGGACGTGAAACGTGGGGTCGCGCTCCGCGCCGATCGGGACGAAACGTGGTCGGCGACCGTCCCGCTTCCGGTGGGCGGCCTGTTCGAGATGAAGCTGGTGGTCGTCGGGCCGAACGGCACGCGGTGGGAGTCGGGGGCGAACCGGTCCCTGCTGGTCGGCGAGGCGGCCGCGATCCCCCTTTCCTGGCGGGGAACCACGGTCGGCGTGGGCGGTTTTCGCGATGCATCCGATGCGTGGCCGCGATCACGCGCGTCGTCGACGTTTCACTAGCCGGGCGTGACGCCGGTCAACCGGTTCGCCGCGTGGCCGGGTCTACCGTGGTCGCATGAAGACGCCATTCGGCCGTTCGTGCGGCTTCACGCTCATCGAGCTGTTGATCGTCCTGGGGGTCATCGGGGTGCTGGTCGCGGTGGCCGTGCCGAACTACTTCTCCTTCCAGTGCAAGTCGAAGCAGTCGGAGGCCAAGACGGCGCTCGGCTCGATCTTTACCTCCGAGAAGTCGTTCTTCGGCGAGCACAACACCTTCAGCACCGACATCGTCTCGCTCGGATGGCTCCCCGACGGCTCACCGCACTACCTGTTCGGGTTCGCGGTGGCGGCGCCGGCATCGGTGGCGGGGCTCTCCGACCACGACGGCACGCGGAACACCACCGCGCGCCCCGAGGTCGTGGGTGATCCCTTCCGCTACTCCACCGCCAAGATGGTCAGTCTCGCCGGGGACCCGCTGACCGAAGCCGACCTGCCGCCGACGAGCCTCGACGCCCAGTCGTTCCGGGTCGGGGCGGCGGGCGACATCGGACCCGACGGCACCGTCACCCTCGACCACTGGACGATCAACCAGGACCGCCAGCTTTCGACCCCCGCGAACGACTGCCTCACGTAGATCACCGCGGGACGGCGGCGCGCGTTCACGCCCCGAATAGCCGACGCAGGCCGGTCACCGTCACGTGGCGAGCGAAGCGGGTGACGAGCTCCGCCTTCCGGGCGGGAAGATCGAGATCGCCGGCGAAGTCCAGGAGAAGGAGCTCGCGGAGCCGCGCGTCGCCGAGCGCCGCTTCGCGCCAGAGACCGCCGCGCGGTCCGTAGAGCAGGGCGGCCAAGCGGCTGCCCAGCGCCAACCGACGGCCGAGCATCGTCCGTCGAAAGCGAAACGCGGCGTCGGCAAAGGGGCCCGGTGGCTCCCGAAGCGCCGCGGCGATCCACGGCGCGACGACGAGCGCCGACTCGAGTGCCGGGGCGATCCCCTCACCGGTGAGAGGGTGGACGCCGATCGCCTCGCCCGCCAGGAACAGTCCGGGGGCGGCGATCGGCCGGCGCTCGTCGTAGAGCAGCTCGGGCCAGGCGCGCGCGCGGTCGAGCGCGGGGGGATCGCCGCGCCGGCGGCGGAGGCGCTCGGCGATGGCGGGTGTCGGGAGCGGAAGCGACCGCGGAACGATGCTGTAGACACCCCGATTGAAGGCGACGGCCCCCACCTGGGGGCGGCGCGCGGGGGAGCCCTGGGCGTCGGTCCGAGAGTGCGGACACGGGAAGTCCCAGGC
This sequence comes from uncultured bacterium, assembly GCA_964372275.1. Classification (GTDB taxonomy): domain Bacteria; phylum CAYJRR01; class CAYJRR01; order CAYJRR01; family CAYJRR01; genus CAYJRR01. The sequence continues at coordinate 34,542 of CAYJRR010000029.1, read as the reverse complement.
GTAGCCGAGGCAGCGATCGCGACCGGCGCCGACGTCGAAGTCGTAGCGCATCCGGTCTCGCGGCGGGTCGTCCGATCCGCCGCCGGTGATCCGCTCGATCGCGGTGGCCAGGCGCGGTCGAGGACCGCCGCGCTCGCGCCGCACCTGCGTCGCCGCGACGCTCGTCGCTCCGTCGGCGCCGACGACCACCCGGGCGTCGACCGGCCCGGCCGTCGTCTCCAGCCGGCGCCCCGATCCGGCGCGTCCCGTCGCGCCGCCGCCCGCGGGCAGGTCGTCCGCGAGCCAGGGACCGATCGCACGGACACGCGTCCCTTCCCGCACCTCGACCCCGCGAGCGCGCGCCGCCGACAGGAGCGTGTCGTCGAAGTCGACGCGCGACACCACGATGCCGAGGGGATCGTCGATCTCGGGCGCGACGGTGCGCGACGCTCGCCCGTCTCGCAGCTCGGCCGAACGCAGCGTCATGCCGTCGCCACCGGCGGGGGCGCCGAGCGCGAGCAGGACGCGGAGCCCGCGCCGCGAGATCGCCCCACCGCAGGGCTTCACGCGGGGAAAGCGCGCCGCGTCGAGCAGAAGCACCCGCGCCGACGGCGTGAGCGCCCGCAGCGCGAGAGCCATCGCGCACCCCGCCGGACCCGCACCGATGATCGCCACGTCGAACCGCACGCAGTCCCGAGCGTAGCGCGTCTCGTCGCGGCGCGCCGGCGGTGGTAGAGTCCGGCGTTTCGCGGAGGCCCCCGTGGCGTCGGTCGAGCTGGTCGGAGTGGAGAAGCGGTACGGCGACGTGGAGGTCGTCCGCTCGCTTTCGCTGGCCGTCGCCGACGGCGAGCTCCTGGTGTTGGTCGGACGCTCCGGGTGCGGCAAGAGCACCTGCCTGCGGATGATCGCCGGACTCGAGGAGGTGACCCAGGGCGAGGTGCGGATCGGCGGGCAGGTGGTCAACGACCGGTCGCCGAAGGACCGGGACATCGCCATGGTCTTCCAGTCCTACGCCCTCTATCCCCACATGACGGTGCGCGAGAACCTGGCGTTCGGACTCGTCCTGCGACGGATGCCGGCGGCCGAGATCGACGCCCGGGTGACGGAGGTGGCGCGGATGCTCGACCTCGGCGACCTTCTCGAGCGAAGGCCGCGCGCGCTCTCGGGGGGGCAGCGGCAGCGGGTGGCGATGGGCCGCGCCATCGCCCGCCACCCGCAGGTCTTCCTCTTCGACGAGCCGCTGTCGAACCTCGACGCCGCGCTGCGGGTGCAGATGCGCGCCGAGCTGGGCGCCCTCCACCGCCGGCTCGGCACCACCATGGTCTACGTGACCCACGACCAGGTGGAGGCGATGACGCTGGCGACGCGGATCGCGGTGCTCGACGGCGGCCGGCTCCAGCAGGTGGCCGCGCCGCTCGACCTGTTTCACCGTCCGGCGAACCGCTTCGTCGCGGGCTTCATCGGCTCCCCGTCGATGAACTTCCTGGACGGGGAGGTAGCCGACGACGCGGGTCCGGTGGTGGCGGGAACGGGCGGGGGCCTCGCGGACGGATCGACCTTTCACGCCGCGGGGATCCGGATCCCGCTCGGCGCGCGGTTCCCGGCGGGGAGGACGACGCTGGGGATCCGCCCCCACGACCTGGTCGAAGGGTCGCGGCTCCGCGGCGAGGTGGTGGCGCTGGAACCGATGGGCTGGGAAGCGTTCGCGCACGTGCGGACCGAGGCCGGGACGATCGTCGCCCGCCTGGAGGGACGCCGCGCCGCGGAGGCGCGGATCGGGGATCGAGTCGGATTCGACCCGGTGCCCGACCGGATCCACCTATTCGGAAGGGACGGCGCCGCGATGGCGCCGAACGCGGGCGCCAACGGCGTCGCACGAACGGCCGAGCCTCCACGGCAATGGAAGATGGAGAATTGAAAACCGGCAGATGGAAAACGGGATCGCGGAGGTCCCGTCTTCCATTCACCGGTACGTGGAGAACCGGATCGTCCCGGATCCATTTTCCATTCGCCGGTTTTCCATTTTCCATTTTCAATTTTCTTCTCGTTCTTCCGGGGCTGTTCTTCTCCGCCGAGGCCTCCGCCGAACCTCGCCCGGTCGTCCTCTGGCACAGCTATCGCGGCGCCGAGGAACGGGCGCTGCACCAGGTGGTCGAACGCTTCCACGCGTCGCGGCCGGATCTCCGCGTCGAGCTTCTCGGGCTCCCCAACGAAGTGATGGCGTCGAAGCTGACCGTCGCCATTCCGAACGGGAACGGACCCGACCTGTTCGTCTTCGCCCACGAACGGATCGGCGGCTGGGTCGACGCCGGCCTGCTCGCGCCCGTCGAGCTCGACCCCGAGGAGCGCGCCGCGTTTCTCCCCGAGACGTTGCCGCCGCTCGAGTACCGGGGTCGCGTCTGGGGGCTGCCGCTCGCGTTCAAGAGCCTCGCCCTGTTCTACGACAAGGGGCTGGTCCCCGAGCCGCCGCGCACGACCGACGACCTGCTCGAGCTCGCGGAGCGGTTCTCGGCGGACGGCCGATTCGCCCTGGCCTACGAAGCGAGCCTCTTCTACTTCCACGCCCCCTGGTTCTTCGGCTTCGGCGGGCGGCTGTTCGACGGCGATCGGCCGAGACTCGACAGCCCGGAATCGCTCGCGTCGCTCGCGTTCCTCGAACGTCTCCGGGCGCGGCGGGCGATCCCCGACGAGGTGAGCGGCGCGCTGGTGGCCCGCCTGTTCGCCGAGGGGCGGGCGGCGATGGCGATCAGCGGCCCATGGTTCCTGGGCGAGATCCCGGCCGGCAAGGCGTTCGGCGTCGCGCCGCTGCCGGTGGTGAGCGAGACCGGCCTTCCCGCCGCGCCGTTCCTCACCGCGGAGGCGGTGATCGTCAGTGCCGCCGCGCGGTCGGTCGACGACGCGCGCGCCGTCGCCGGCTTCCTCGCGGGCGGGGAGGGGGCCGCCCTCCGCGCGCGGGTCGGCCGTCAGGCGGTCGCCCACCGCGCCACCTGGGACGATTCGGCGATCGGCGGCGATCCGATCCTCGCCGCCTTCCGCGCCCAGCTTCCGCGATCCGTCCCGATGGACAACCGGCCGGCGATGCGCGTCGTCTGGGAGCCGGGCGATCTCGCCGTTCGCAAGGTGCTGCGCGGCGAGGGGACCCCCGAGCAGGCGGCGAAGGCGGCGATGCGGCGCCACGCCGCCACCCATCGTCCGCCGCCGGCCACCGCCTCGCCGCTCCCCTACGTGGTGCTGGCGGTGGCCGGTCTCGTCGGCGCCTCTGGACTGCTTCTCCGACGCGTCGCCGGGCTCCAGCGCCGCAAGGAGCTGGGCCGTGCCGCCCGGGCCTGGAGCTGGATCCTCCCGGCCGCGGTCGCCACCTCCGTGCTTCTCTTCGTTCCACTCGCCGTCGGGATCGCCCTCTCCCTGTTCGACCACCGCGCCGGACGGTGGACCTTCGTCGGCCTCACCAACTTCGTCGACATCCTGGCCGCGCGCACCTACGGCCCGACGGAGCCGCTGTCGTTCTACTACGCGCTGGCGGTGACGCTGCTCTGGACGGCGGCGAACCTCGCCCTTCACGTCGGGATCGGTCTGCTGCTCGCGCTCCTGCTCGCGCGCCCGCTGCTGGCGCTCCGGCCGCTCTACCGGGTTCTCTTGATCCTCCCCTGGGCGGTTCCCAACTACATCACCGCCCTGCTCTGGAAGGGGCTGTTTCACAAGCAGCTCGGCGCGATCAACGGACTGCTCCACCTGGTCGGCGTGGAGCCGGTCGCCTGGTTCGGCTCGTTCGGGACCGCCTTCTTCGCCAACCTCTGCACCAACGCCTGGCTCGGCTTCCCGTTCATGATGGTCGTCTGTCTGGGCAGCCTGCAGGCGATCCCGCGCGATCTCTACGAGGCGGCGTCGGTCGACGGCGCCGGGCGGCTGGCGACGTTCAAGCACGTGACGATGCCGCTCCTGTGGCCGGCGCTCGTGCCGGCGGTCCTGCTCGGCACCGTCTGGACCTTCAACCAGTTCAACGTCGTCTACCTCGTCTCCGGCGGCGAGCCCGACAGCTCGACCGACATCCTGATCAGCGAGGCCTACCGCTGGGCCTTCGCGCGCCAGGAGCAGTTCGGCTACGCCGCGGCCTACGCCGTGCTGATCTTTCTGCTGCTCCTCGGGTGGAGCGCCGTCTCGACCCGCGTGGCGGCCGCGGCGGAGGGGGCGCGATGAGGCGCGCCATCGCGCGACTCTGGCCCCACGCCGTGCTCGTGCCGGCCAGCGTCGTCGCGATCTACCCGGTTCTGTGGGTGCTGAAGATGGCGCTCACGCCGGGGTCGTCGTTCGACCCGTCCCCCTGGCCGTTTCCGGAGGAGGTCTCCGGCGAGAACTTCGCCGCCTTCGCGCTCGCCCGCGATCCGTCGGGCCGGTGGACCTTCGGCCGCCAGCTCCTGAACTCGCTGGTCGTCGCCGGCGGGACGACGGTCGTCGGCGTCTCGCTCTCGGCGACGGCCGCCTATGCCTTCTCTCGGTTCCGCTTCCCCGGCCGCGATGCCGGGCTGACCGCCTTCCTCCTGACGCAGATCTTCCCCGGCGTCGTCACGCTGATCCCGCTCTACCTCCTGCTCGATCGGCTGGGTCTTTTGAACTCGCTGCTGGGTCTGGCGATCGTCTACTCGACGACCTCCGTCCCGTTCTCCACCTGGATGTTGAAGGGCTACTTCGACACCCTTCCCAAGGAGCTGGAGGAGGCGGCGCGCATCGATGGCGCCTCGGCATGGACCACCTTTCGCCGCGTGATGCTGCCGCTCGCCGCGCCGATGCTGGCGGTGACGGCGCTCTTCTCGTTCATGAACGCCTGGAACGAGTTCATCCTGGCGGCGACGCTGCTGAACGATCCGGCGCTGTTCACCCTCCCCATCGCCCTCCAGCGGCAGGTGGGGGAGCACCAGACCGCGTGGGGTCCGTTCGCGGCCGGCGCGATCCTCACCAGCGCGCCCGTCATGGCGCTGTTCTATGCCCTTCAAAAACACCTGGTTGGCGGGCTCACGGCGGGCGGGGTGAAGGGGTAGAACCGGAACGGGAACGGCGTTGTCCGATCCCAAGGAATCGTTTGACGACCCTCGCCGTGCCCTCGTAGAAAGAGCGTTCCCATGTTCGACACGCGACACGGTCGTCCGGGGGAGACCCAGCGACGCCTGACGACGATCGGCGCCGCGCTCGCGCTCCATGTCGGGGCGGTCGCCGGAATCCTGTGGCTCGGCAAGATGGCGGTCGAGGTCGTGACGCAGGAGCCGATCGAGCTCTCCTTCATGGCGCCGCCGCCGCCCCCCCCGCCGCCGCCCCCGGGGGGCGGGAAGAAGGACAAGCCCAAGCCGAAGGTCGACGTCCCGGAGACCAAGCCGGAGTTCGTGCAGCCGAAGGAGATCCCGAACGAGACCCCGCCGGAGACCGACGCCAGCGATGCCCCGGACGAGGGGGTCGAAGGGGGGGTGGAGGGCGGGGTCGTGGGCGGTGTCGTCGGGGGGGTCGTCGGCAGAGTGATCGGCGGGACGGGCGATGGACCGATCGACGTCAACGCCCACGGCATCACCCCGGTGCCGATCTTCCAGCCTCGGCCCCCGTATCCGGCGATCGCCCGCAATGCCAATCTCATCGGCAACGTCCTGGTCGAGATCGTCGTCGACGTCACCGGGGCGGTGGTCAGCGCCACGGTGCTCAAGAGCCAGCCCCCCTTCGACGAGCCGGCGCTTGCGACGATCAAGAAATGGCGGTACCAACCGGTGATCGTCAACGGCCGCCCGATCATGTGGAAGTCGAAGGTCAATCTCCAGTTCCAGCTTCGCTAACGTAGGAGAGCCCCCCTCATGCACCTGCCTCTCGAATCGATGGCCGCTTCGCTTCCGCTCCTGCTGGGCGCCGGATCCAGCGACGCCTCCGACCTCGCGGCGGCGTTCACCCTGGGGAACATGTGGGCCCACATGGGGTGGGTCGCCAAGGGGGTGGCGCTGACCCTGGGGATCATGTCGCTCCTGTCGCTCGGGATCTTCATCGAGCGGCTCCTCGCCTACCGCAAGGCGTTCGCCCAGTCGCAGCTGTTCGCGGAGGCGATCACCGAGCACCTCGCGGCGAACCGGCTCAAGGAGGCGGGGGAGACCGCGGAGGGGGCCGACGTCCAACAGAGCCACGTCGCGCGGGTCTGCTCGGCGGGGATCCGCGAGTTCCTCGGCGGGCGGAACGGCGGCAACGACGTGGTCGAAAGCGCGCGCAAGGCGATCGAGCGGACGATCCAGCTCGAGTTGCTGGAGCTTCGTCGCGGACTCGGGGCGCTGGCGACGATCGCCAACACCGCCCCGTTCGTCGGCCTGTTCGGGACGGTCTTCGGGATCATCAAGTCGTTCCAGGACATGGGGGAGGGGGGCGGCATCACCAAGATCGCCGGTGGCATCTCGGAGGCGTTGATCACCACCGCCTTCGGCCTGTTCGTGGCGGTCCCGGCGGTCTGGTTCTTCAACTACTTCTCCAACCGCGTGGAGACGTTCAGCGTCGACATGAACAACTCGATGCTCGAGCTGCTCGACTACTTCGAGAAGGACCGCGGGCGCGGGACGGCGGCGGCGGCGACGGGTGTGGCCCATGGCGGGCGTTCGTAACCACGACGGCGGTCGTTCCGCCGACATCAACGTCGTCCCGCTGATCGACATCGTCCTGGTGCTGCTGATCATCTTCATGGTGGTCACGCCGATGATGACGACCGGCGTCGACGTGAGGCTCCCCAAGTCGGAGCACGGCGCCGACAAGGACGAGCGCGCCGCCACCGACTTCGTCGTCTCGATCACCGAGGACGGGATCATCTGGATCACCGACGACGTGGTCGATCCGGGCTCGCTCAAGGCCAAGAAGAAGAACCGGATGATCTCGGAGGAGGAGCTCAAGGAGCGCCTTTCCGCGATGCTCCGCACCAACCCCTTCCTGCCGATCCTGGTGAAAGGGGACGACCGCGCGACGTACGGCGACATCCGCAAGGTAGTGATGCTCGCCGAGAACGCCGGGGCGAAGGTGGTCAACATCGCCGCCGAAGGGAAGAAGAAGGCGTAAAAATGGCCGGAACCGGATCGACGCGCGCCGCCGACATCAACGTCGTCCCGCTGATCGACATCGTGCTCGTGCTGCTGATCATCTTCATGGTGATCACGCCGATCATGGTGAAGGAGATGGACCTCAACATCCCCGATCGGTCGGAGGAGGCGATCGTCCCCGAGGACGTGCCGAAGAACCAGGTGGTGCTGGTGATGACCAAGGAGTTGGTGGTCTACCTGAACATGGAGCCGGTGCCGACGGCCGACCTGCCGCAGCGCCTGGAGGCGATCTACCAGGGGCGGGCCACCGCCGACCGCGTTCTGTTCTTCGACGCCGAGGACGGCACCAACTACGGCGAGACGGTGAAGGTCCTGGACATTGCCCGCGGCGCCGGGGTGAAGAAGATCGGCCTGGTCACCGACCGCACCAACATGGCCCCCCCGGCGGCGCCGGCGGGCACCGGAGTCCCCGCCGCGCCGGGCAGCCCCGGTTAGCGCAACCGCCGCGCGGCTCGACTCCGCGCATCTCCGGCCTACCGTCTCCAGCCAGCGGGTGGAGGTCACGATGCGGCCTTGGCGTCTGTTTTCTTGCGCGGCGGCGGCGCTGGCGTTGGCCTGTGGAGGCGGTGACAAAGGGCGTTCGCCTCGCGACGCCGACGGCGACGGGATCGCCGACGTCGACGAAGGGTCGGCCGACGTCGACGGCGACGGGATCCCCAATCGTCTCGACGACGACAGCGACGGCGACGGCTACTCCGACGCCGACGAGGCCGGGGACGGCGTCTCCCCGCGCGACACCGACCGCGACGGCGTCCCCGATTTCCTCGACATCGATGCCGACGGGGACGGCGCGTTCGACGAGTCCGAGCGGTTGGGACCGGACGGCACCGCCGCGACCGGCGACGAGACCGATCCCGGCGTCCCGGACTCCGACGGTGACGGCTTCTCCGACGGCGGGGAGGCGGCCTCCGGCTCGAATCCGGCGGACGCCGGCCGGATCCCGAACGGCGTCTACGCGGTGCTTCGCGAAGGGGCGACCAAGGTAGTCCGCGTCCAGCTTCGTACCACGATCCCGGCGGTCGACGTCGCGTTCCTGATCGACACGACCGGTTCGATGGGGGAGGAGATCGCGGCGGTGCGCGATGCCTTCGCCGCCATCGCCCGCGAGGTCTCGCTGCACGTTCCCGACGCGCAGTTCGGCGTCGCCGACTACCGGGACTACGCCGTCTCCCCCTACGGCGGCGGCGGCGACGTGCCGTATCGCCTCCGCCAGCAGATCACCAGCGACGACGGGCGCGTCTTCGAGGCGCTGTCCGAGCTCCACGCGTCGGGAGGTGGGGACTACCCGGAGTCGCAGTACGAGGCGCTCTACCAGCTCGCCCTCGGTCGGGGGTTCGACCTGAACGGCGATCGTGCCCGCCAGACGGCCGACGTGCGGCCGTTCCTCTCCACCACGATCGACGCGTTCGGAGGTCGCGTGACCGGCAGCTTCGATCCCGACAGTCCGGGGTTCGGCTTGGAAGGGGGGATCGGATTCCGGGAAGGGGTCTTTCGCCTCGCCGTGCACGCCAGCGATGCGCCGTTCCACGATCCCGACGCCGGGTGGTCGCTCGGGAACGCCGGGACGCCCCCGGCCGGACGCCTCGCCGCGATCGATGCGCTGCGATCGATCGGCGTACACGTGATCGGGGTGGCGAGCGGCGTGCCGCCGGTGGAGCAGATGCGGGACATCGCGCGGGAGACCGGCGCCATCGCCGACCGTGACGGCGACGGCGCCGCCGACGACCTGCTCGTCTATTCCGTGGAGTCGGACGGAGCCGGACTGCCCGAGGCGGTGACCGACGGGATCGTGAAGATGCTGACGTCGACCACCTTCGACGTGGGGATCGGCGTCGACGGCGACAAGTGGGAGTTCGTCGCGGGATCGGAGCCGCCGCGCATCGACTCGGTCCATCCCGGCGAGACCGTATCGTTCGACGTCACGCTGGTCGGGCGGATCACCAGCGGCCGCGAGGACCGGATCTATCGGTTTTCGATCCTGCTCCGTGGCCTGGACGGCACGATCCTCGACCGGGTTCCGGCCGTGGTCGTCGTCCCCCACGAAGCGCGGTGGTAGGAGGCGGGGGGAGTCCCCCACCGGTCCCTACTTGGAATCGGGACCGAAGGCGAACATCTGCGTCACGGTATCGATCATCGAGATCGTTCCGCTGTCGGTGCCGGAGTTCCAGGTGATGTTCATAAGGTCCCAGCGCTGGTGGTGGCTCAGCGTCTTCGGGGAGCTGGTGTAGGCGAGCGACCCGTTCAGCCAGACCTTGACCGTCACCTTGGTCGAGCCCTGACCGTGGTCCGAGTAGTAGTAGACGATCAGCTTGTAGGTGCCGCTCGCCACCTTGGCGAAGTTCAGGTTTTCCGGTCCGTACCCGTCGACGTCGTCGTAGTCGAGGTAGGGGTCGTCGGTCGGGTCCCCTTGCACCCCCCAGTCGGGGCTCATGTTGAGGTAGTAGCAATCGCCGGGGATGTTGTTGAACGATCCGCCGGGGCGAAGGAAGTGGGTGTCGATGTCCGTGTCGTTCTTGTCCCAGGTGATCTGCACGGCGATGTCGGTCTGGTTGACCGGCGGCGGGACCCCTTCACCGTAGAGGCCGATCGAGTAGGGGTTCTCGTCGGGATCGTTGGAGGCGACGTTCAGGCTCCCGAAGTCGACGCCGGTGTCCAGGGGGCAGTAGGTGACGGTGATCGTCTGCGCGCCGCCCGGGGCGACGGTGAAGCTGGTCGGGCTCACGGTGTACTCGGTGCTGGTGAAGATCGCCCGGGTGATGTTCGAGACGTTGAGCGTCGCCGTTCCGGTGTTCTGGACGCTGGTGGTGCGGTTCGCGCACGTCAGACGCTGCACCTGGCCGAAGTTGATCGACGAGGGCGACGCGTTGACGTCCGGGACCGCCTGCGCCGTGCCGTTGCCGCTCAAGGGGACCGCGGTGGTGGGCTCGTCGGGATCGTCGCTGGTGATCTCGAGCGTCCCGGTCGCGGCGGCGGTGTTGGTCGGCGAGAAGGTGACCGGGAGCGTCAGCGACTCGCCGGGTCCGAGCGTCGCCGGCAGGCTTCCGGCGTCGACCTGAAAGGCGGCCGAGGAGCCGGCGCTCAAGGCGGCGTCGTCGACGTGGAGATCGGCGCCGCCCACGTTGGTCACCGTCACGTCCTGCGAGGCGCTCTGATTCACCGTGACCTGCCCGAAGGAGAGGGGGTTGGGCTGGGCGTCGATGTCGGCCGCCAGGAGCCCCACGGCGAGGGGGACGTCGACCGCCGGCCGGTCCGGATCGGTGCTGCCGACGGTGAGGACCGCGGCATGGCCGGTCGGCTGGTCGGGGGCGAAGACGATCTGCACCGCGATCGATTCGTCCGGTCCGAGCTCCACGGGAAGACTGCCGGCGGCCGACGGATCGACGTGGAAGACGCCGGGTGTTTCGCCCCCGACGGCGAGGCTTTGCAAGAGGAGCCGGCCGCCGCCGCGGTTGGACACCAGGACCGTCTTGGTGCTGCTGTTTCCGGGTGAAACCGCGTCGAACAACACCGACGACGGTTCGACTTCGATCTCCGGTCCGCGCGCGGCGGCGGTGAGCGGCGGATCGTTGCATCCCGCCAGGATGAGAGACAGGAGAAGCGCCTCCACGATCCGCATCCGCATCGTTCCCCCCCACCCACGAGCCCGAACCACGCGCGCAGGGGAGGTTGAGCAACGCTCATGCCGCAATGCGACAGGAAGTGCGTAATTAGTTCGCTTTTGATTTCAATAACTTCTCGATTCTTATCGAAAAAAACGGGGCGTCAGGGTGTCCTTTTCGTGCCGTCTTGGCGCGGAAAATTCGAAAGATCCGTGCCATCAACAGAAGGCCTGATCTCGTTGAGAAAATCGCCCGACGAGGGGACAGGAGTGGGAAGTTGGGTGACGGCCGCGATGTGACAGCCTGTCCGCGCCCGAGGCGGTGGTCGCGAGCGAAGCCGAAGCCGGGAGCGCGACGGACGCGGGAACGGCCTCCGACGCCTCCGCGACCGCGATCGCGCGTCGGGATTCCTTCGACGAGTCGTTCGGCGCGTCGTGATCGATTCTCGGGTCCGGGCGGCGCCGGTGCGCTACCAGGGGCTGCCGTTGTCGAAGATCGTTCCGACCTCGTCGATGGCGCCGTCGGGCCACGAGATCTTGGCAACGTCCCAGACCTTTCCGGTCTGCTGCAACAGCATCACCTGTTCGAACTGCAGCTCCCCCGAGAGATAGATCCGCACGGTGGAGTTGGTCGAGCCCAGCATGTCGTCCGAGAAGTAGTGGACGTAGACGTGATAGATGTGTCCATCGATCGGGACGTTGAGATTGATGTTCTCCGGGCCGTACCCGTCGACATCGTCGATGTCGAGACGCGGATCGTCGGCCGCACCCGATGCCCCCCAGTTCGGCTGGGTGTTGGCGTAGTAGCAGTCGTACGGCGCCTGGTAGAACGTCCCGCCGGCCGTCTCGTCGACCAGGTGGAGGTCGACGTCGACCGTGTCGATGTCCCACGCCAACTCGACGTGGATCGCCTGCCACGGCGTGGCGCTGAAGTCGAAGGTCGTGGAACCGGTATCCCCTTCGTCGTCGGTCACGGTGAGTTGGATCGTGTAGTCGCCGGCGAAGTCGACGAAGAAGTCGACCGTTCCTCCGTCGGCACCGGTCGAAAGGATCTCGGCGTTGCTACCGCTCGGACGTTCGAGCATCTCCCAGGCGTATTCGACGATCTCACCGCCATCCGGGTCGTAGGAGCCGGTTCCGTCGAACGCCGCGGTATCGAGCGGTGAATACTCGGACTGGCCCTCGATCTCCGCCACCGGGCGGTCCGAGCCGGCGGGGCTGCTGGCGAGCGTGTTCTCGTTGCATCCGGAACCGAGGGCGACCACCACGACCATCGCCGCGAGAGATGCCGTCTTCCGAGTCGCTTCGAGAATCATTCGTACGCCTCCCCCCGTTCGGGTCGCGAGACAGAAATTGGGTGGGTGTCCAGGGCAGCAAGTTGCGTACCTGAACGGGTGCCCGGTCAATTTTCGTAGGTAATTGGAATTCATATCATTTCTCCGTCGACAGGGGGCCCGAAAGCACCCCGTCATCGACTCGTTTCGCGCCACCTTGGCGCGTGCGTGTCCCAATGGTAGCCACCCTGCCGAACGCGCCGATGCCGGGGTCAACGGGGGAAGTCGAACAGGCGGCCGAGACCGGTGACCGAACCGGCCGGCCAGTCGATGGCGGCGACCTCCCATGCCGTGCCGCTCCCCGACATCGGCTGCGCCGTCTCGTAGCGAAGTTCGCCGTCGAGGTAGATCCGGACGGTCGCGGTCGTCGTCCCGGACCCATCCGCATCGACGTCACGGTAGAGATGGGCGAGGACGAGGTAGCGGTGATCGTCCTGCGGCAGCGCCAGGTTGACGTTTTCCGGACCGTACCCGTCGGTGTCGTCCAGGTCGATCGACGGATCGTCGGGCCGGTACTCGGGCTCCCCCCAATCGGGATTGGTGTTCTCGAAGTAGCAGTCGAACGGCTCGACGAAAAAGCTGCCGCCGTCGGTCTCGTTCACCAGGTGAAGGTCGACGTCGGTCCCGCCGGTGTCCCAGGAGAGCTCGACGTGGATCGCCTGCCACGGCACGGCGTCGAACGGAAGCTCGTCGGTTCCGGTGAGCCCGCGGCTGTCGGTGACGGTGAGCCGGATCCGGTAGGCCCCCGCGAGGTCGATCGGGAAGGAGACGAACCTCGGGTCGGTCGGGTCGACCGCCAGACTCGACGTGCTCCCGGCCGGACGCGCGACGATCGACCAGGCGTAGTCGACGATCGGCGCCTCTTCGCCGGACGAACGCTCGCCACTGAAGCGCGCCTCGTCGAGCGGCGAGTGTCGGCTGTTGCCGGCGATCCGTGCGTCGGGTGGAATCGGCACGTCCTTCAGCCCGCCGTCGTTGCACGCGGCGAGCAGGACGAGCAGGAGGACCCCGGACGGTGAAACGTTGGCGGAACGCATGGACCCCCCGGAAACGGTTCGACGGTCGCGCCCGAGGTCGTTTAGGACCCGCGCGTCCGGGTGCAACGCCGGTTGACGGATCTCCCGCGGAAACGGTATTTACGAAGGCTCGGGGGGAACCAACGGCCATGGATCGGACGCGCTATCCGGAGTACGTGCAGCGGTTCTCGGGGCGCCTGGCCGGCGACGGCAAGTCCAAGAACACCGTCGCCAGCTACACCCGCGACGTCGGCGAATTCCTCTCGTTCCTCGACGCGCTGGGGAGTGCGCGGATCGACCAGATCACCGAGGAGCAGGTGGCCGGGTTCATCGACGGCCTGCGCGCCCGGGACATGGGTGAACGGAGCAAGGCGAAGAAGCTGACGTCGATCCGTTCGTTCTTCGTCTGGGCGCGGGGAGAGGGGATCCTCGATTCCTACCCGCGGAAGTTGAGCTACGCGCGGATCAAGCAGGCGCTCGCCGCGCGCGCCGCCGCACCGATCGCCCGCGCCGCCGGCGCGTGATCCGCTAGAAGGTGTATTTGATGGTCGGGTAGATCGTGACGATCAGCCCGCCGCCGCCGCTCCAGACCATCAGGTCGCCGCCAACCGAGAAGTGGCGCATGCGGGTGTAGTACTCGCCGCCGATACCCCCGCCGACGACCGGCGTCGAGCCCGCCTCGACCGACGTCGGATCGGTGAGCTGCACTTCGCCATCGAACGCGAAGATCTGTTCCGGCGTCGGGTTCGCCATCAGCATCCCGCCGCCGGCGGCGGCGTGGAACTGCACGCGGTCGTTGACCGGGTAGATCCCCTTGACCATCCCGAGGACGAGCGACGACTGCACGTCGGGGGTCTGGATGCAGGCGGCGTCGGCATCGCCGTCGGCGCAGGGATTGGTGTCGCGCAGCTCCTGCGAGGCGCCGTCGAGCTTGAAGATCTTTCCGGTGCTGTTGTTGGTGCCGTTCAGCATCCGGCCTTCGACCCGAAAGTAGCGGCCGACGTCGGCGCCGACCGCGAACCCGCCCATCACGCCCGGCCCGACGTTGTCGGCGGCATCGCCGAGATAGACGAGCGTGCCGAAGTCGAACTCGGCGTAGAAGCCGTGGACCACCTCCGGCGGCGTCGGCTTCGCCGCGCGCGCCCCCGCGGCGGGCTTCGGGGTCTGCGCGAGCGCGTCGCCGGACGCGAGCAGCGGGGTCAGGGCGCCGAGGAGAATCGCAAAGCGAATCATGGGCGGTTCCTACCGTGCCGCCGCGCGCAGGTCAATGGGGACGCGTCAGTTTCCGGCGCTCTTGAAGAGCAGCGGATAGTTCACCACCACGATCCCGCCCCCCTTCGGCTGCGGGAAGCGGATCTTGGTGAAGCGGTCGGTCACGCAGCCGTCGACCCGCTTCTCCTCGATCGTCGACGACTTGATCCGCGAGGTGCTGACGCGGCCGTCGGCCTCGATGGTGAAGTTGACCACGATCTTGCCGGCGAGCTTGGGGTTCGCTGGAAGCTCGCGCTCGTAGCAGTACTGGATCTGTTGGATGTGGCGCTTGATCACGGCGTCGATGATCGACGGATCGAGCGAGCCCATGATCACCGTCTCCTCGCCGCCGATCCCGATCGACGCGTCCCCCTTGTTCTTCGCGAAGACGCCCGCACCGGAGCCGTGTCCCGAGGCGCCGGTTCCGCGCCCCTTGGTGCCGAGGCCGCCGATCGAGAGCGAATTGCCGCCGCCCCCCTTGCCGTCCCCCTTGAGTCCCAAGCCCCCGGAACCGCGCTGGTCGGCCGTCGTGGAGCCGAACAGACCGCCGAGGTTGTCGTTCATGCCGCCGGCGAGCGAGCCCGAGCCGAAGATCGCGTTCAGATCGGCGTTCTGGGCGGTGAGCGCGCCGAGCACGCCGGCCCCGTCGACGATGTCCTTGTCGGTCGGCGCTTTGAACGCGCCGCCGCGGGTGTTCTCCTGCTTGGCGTCCTGCCGGCCGCGCTTCCCTTCCTCGCCGCGCGCCTTTTGTCCCTCGCCGGCGTCGGGGTTCCCGCCCGGGTCCTTCTTCTTGGGGATCTTCGGAACCTCGATCGGCTTCACCTCGGGCATCACCACCAGCTGGGCGACGATGTCCTCGTTGCGCGTCAGGTCCTCCGCCGGCGTCGCCAGCAGGAGGCCGAAGAAGTTGAGCGCGAACAGCACCAGTTTCCACAACAGCACGATCAGGATGAGCCCGCCGAAGACGCCGACGAAGCGGTAGTCGAGCTGCTTCCAGAAATCCGCCGGAACGGTCTTCGCCGGACGAACGCGCTGGATCAGGAAGGTGAGGCTCCCCAACTCGACGCGCACCCGCGCCTCGGGATCGATCTTGTAGCGGAGGACGTCGAAGTTGCCGTCCTTGACCTTGACCGCGGCCCCGGACTCGACGAGCGACTGGAGCGGCGTCACCTGTCCGCCGATCTCGACGTGGCCGGCGAACAGCTCCGTGAACTGGAGGAAGTAGTCCTTCTCGATGTTGCGGACGATCGGGAACTCGTCCCCGGGGAGCACCTCGACCGGCGCGAAGAAGTTGCAGAGCTCGGACTCCCCGAGCGTCACCTTCTCCGGCCGCATGAAGTGGGTCATCTGGATGATCGAGTCGCCCCAGATCTGGGCGACCTCGATCACCTTGCGGCGGTCGGCCCCTTTGAGCTTGTCCTCCCCCTCCTCGGGCTGCTCGTTGAAGTAGGACTCGAAGGTCGCGGCGAACCGCTCGACCGACTTCTCCTCCTCCTCGTGCAACTCGCGCACGGCGAAGGTGAAGGAGGTGCGTCCGACGGTGACTTCATCGCCGACCTTGATCTTCTGGCGGTGGACCTTCTCCCCGTTGACCTTGGTCCCGTTGGTCGAGCCGAGGTCGAGGATGTGGATGTCGTCCTCGGAGGTGATGTCGATGACGGCGTGCAGCTTCGACGCCTTCGGGTCGTCGATGTGGAGATTCGCGGCGTCGCCGCGACCCACGAGGATCGACCGCTGGTTGAACTCGACCTTCCCGGTCTCCGCCCCGTCTTTGTAGATCGTGAAGACGAGGGGGATCGAGACGACCTGGTTGACGTCCAACTTTTCCTGGCTCAAAGCACGAGCTCCTTCGGCGATACCGTCGGGGGATCCGTTCTAGGGCTTCAACGCACCAGGGGGCTCCGGGGTAACCCGTTGGGGAGCGACGCCCCGACGGGGGGGGTGGGGGCGACGCGACCAGCGGTGGCCTTCGGCCGCCGATTGTCCCGGTTTCGTGCCGAGTTGGCGCACCGAACCCCGTTTTGGCTCGGACTCAGATCTCGTCCAGCGACTCGTACAGTTCCTTCTTGAAGTTCGACCGCTCCTCGATCATGTCCGAAAAGTCGCTCTTTTTCCGGTTGAGCAGGTAGGCCCCTTGGGGCTTCTTGAGCTCCCCCTGGATCAGCACGTCGTCGAAGTTGATCTCCTCTTTTTTCTTATAGACGACGCGGACTTTCTTGCCGTCGATCTCCTGCACCTCGCCCGCCGTCGTCGACTCGTCGGCGGCGAAGGAGGGGGCGGCGAAGATCGAGGCGGCGGTGGCGAGGGTGAGCAGAAGTCTCGTGTTCATCCGTCGGTTTCTCCGTGAGGGAGGTGGTCGATTCGACCATAGAACCGACCGGTTGCCAAGCGAAGGCTGTGCCACGGAGGGAAGGTCGGCGTCGCGGCAAACGCGCACGCTCGGTGATACGCTACGACCGTGGCGCAAGGGTCGGAAGCGCGCCCCGTGACGCAAGGGGCAACCGCGACGAAGGTGGCCGTCCCGGTCAAGCCGGTCGACGTCCCGGTCTCGACGCTGGCGATGCAGATCGTCCAGGCGGCGCTGAAGCCCGACGCGAGCGTCGCCGACCTCGGGAAGATCGCCGAAAACGACCCTGCGTTCGTGTTGCGCGTCCTCTCGGTGGTCAACAGCGCGGCCTACGGCTTCGGCCGGAAGATCACCGACATGAAGCACGCCGCCGGGCTGCTGGGCTTGAAGGAGCTCAAGAACATCGCGCTCGGCCTGCTGGTGTTCGACATGGCGCCGCTGGGGGGCTCGGGGGACTCGTTGCTCGGCGTCTGCCTGCGGCGCGCCGTCACCGCGCGGACGATCGCCGAAGCGATCGGGGAGCGGAAGGTCGACGAGTTCTTCAGCGCGGGGCTCTTGCTCGAGTTCGGCCTCCTGCTGCGTGCGCGGACCGACCTCGCCGGCGCGGTCGCGGTGGCGAGCGCCCCCGCGACGTCGCGCACGGTGCAGGAGCGCGCGGCGGGGGAGGAGGACCATCCGGAACGTGGCTCGCGTTTCGCCCGGGAATGGCGCCTGCCGGAGGAGGTGGTCGATGCCATCGCCAACCACCACCATCCGGAGCCCCCTCCCGAGCGGAAGGCGCTCGTCTGCTGGATCTCCGAGCGGGTCGCCGCCGTCTACGAAGGCGGGGACCTGATCCAGAACCATCAGGACGCGGTGCAGGCGCTGGCGAAGGTCGGAATCAAGGAGGAGGCCGCCAAGGGGCTGATCAAGGAGCTTCCCAAGAAGGTCGAGGAGGCCGCGGTCGCCTTCCAGCGCGAGATGCCGCAGCAGGACATCGACCTGCTGATGAAAGAGGCGACCTCCAGCCTTGCCGAGTTGAACAAGAGCTACCAGGGGCTGATCCACACCCTGGAGAAGATCGTCGCCGAGAAAGACGCCTTGGCGCAGAGCCTGGAGAAGGCCAACCAGGACCTGCGGCGGCTGGCGATGACCGACGGTCTGACCGGCCTCTACAACCGCCGGGCCTTCGCCGCGGCGCTCGCCAAGGACCTTTCGCGCGCCGATCGCGCGCGGACGACGTTGAGCCTGGTGATGATCGACATCGACCACTTCAAGTCGATCAACGACACCAAGGGGCACCAGACCGGCGATGCCGTTCTGCGCGGAGTCGCGGAGGTGTTGATCGCCTCGATCCGCGGCGGCGACCTCGCCGGCCGCTACGGCGGGGAGGAGTTCTGCCTCGTCCTGCCGGACACCAACCTGGACGGGGCGATGATCGTCGCGGAACGGATCCGGGTCTCGGTGGAGCAGAAGCCGTTCCAGGGGCCGCAGGGGAGCTTCCACGTGACCGCCAGCTTCGGCGTCGCCAACATCACCGGACCGGGTTGCGCCAACAGCGCCGAGGCGCTGATCAAGAAGGCGGACGAGGCGCTCTACAAGGCGAAGGCCGACGGGCGCAACCGCGTGATCAAGGCCGCCGGCTGATCCCGCGGCGGATCGTCAGAGGACGTCAAGGACGCGGAAGAGCGGTACCGGCGCGCTCTTGCCTTTGACCTGCACCGGCGGGAGCGCCTCGACACGTACCCGATCGCGGATGATCTCCAGCGTCGATCCGGTGATCAGCACCTCGCCGCCCTTCGCCTGGCCCTGGACGCGCGCGGTCAGGTTCACGGCGTCGCCGATCGCGGTGTACTCGAGCCGCTTCGGGCTGCCGATGTCGCCGATGACCGCTTCGCCGGTGTTGATCCCGATCCCGGTCGGGAGGCTGTCGAGCTCGCGGGCGAAGCTCCGTCCTTCTCGCTTCCAGCGCGCGACCAGCGCCGGGACGCGCGCCTGCATCTTGAGCGCGGCGCGGACGGCGCGGAGCGCGTGGTCGGCCTGCTCCTTCGGGGCCCCCCAGAACGCCATCAGGCCGTCGCCGGTGAACTTGTCGAGCGTCCCCTCCTCGGCCTGCAACTCCTCGACGATCTCGGAGTAGTAGTCGTTGAGCATCTCCACCGCTTCGGCCGGCGAGAGACGCTCCAAGAGCGAGGTGAACCCGCGGATGTCGGTGAACAGCAGCGTGACGACGCGCGCCTCGCGCCGCAGCGCCTCCTCCGGGTTTCCGTCGATGATGTGCGAGATCACCGACTCCGAGAAGTAGCGACTCAAGCGCTTGCGTCGCGCCTCCTCCAGCTCGCTCTTCTCCTTGATCTGGGCCGCCTCGACCGCGTTCGCGGCGTGGCTGGCGAAGACGCTCAGGAAGCTGATCCCTTCGGTGTTGAAGAGACGGGTGGCGGTGTTGCCGTCGACGTAGATGGCGCCGATCGGCTTGGTATCGCGGGCCCGCAGCGGCACGCACATCACCGCGCGGACGGCGTGGAGGTTGACCGATTCGGTGCGGCTGTAGCGCGGGTCGAGCTGCGCGTTGGAGGTGACGACCGGCTTCCCGGTCGCGACCACCATCTCGGCGATGGTGCGGCTGATGCCGCGGGGATCCCCCATGTTCCGCGAGACCTTGACCTCGAGTGTCTCGTCGTCGCCTCCGAAGAGGATGAAGCCGCGGTCGGCGCCCAGGGCGCGGACCGCGAGGTCGAGCGTGACGCCGAGGATGTTGTCGAGTCCGGCCAGCAGGTGCATCAGCTTGCCGACCTCGGCCAGCGTCTGCGCCAGGACCTGGTTGCGCTCGATCTGGTCGATGGAGGTCGAGACCTGGCCGGCCCGGGTGAGCGCCCGGCGGAGGGCCCCGTGCGGCGCGCGTGCCGACTCTGGGAGCGACCGCAGGAAGGCGGCCACCTCCGCCAGCGAGTCCTCGATCTCGCGCAGGCTCGTCGCGATCGGCGAGGGCCCGAGCGGCGCCTCGTCTCCGGTGATCGGGGGAAAGAGGCTCTTGGGGACGATCGGCGCGCCCGAGAAGGTGGCGGCCGCCTCCGGATCCTCCTCCACGAAGCGGGCATGGACCTCGCCGATGCGGAGCTGGTCGCCGAATTCGAGCGGGTGGATCCCTTCGACCCGCTCGTCGTTGACGAACGTCCCGTTGTCCGATCCGAGGTCGACCACCGCCCACGCGCCCCGGCGCCGCTCCAGCAGGCAGTGTTTCCCGGAGACCCCGGTCGGAAAGACCAGGTCGTTGCTCGGATGTCGGCCGATCGACACTCGGTCGGCGGAGAGGACGAACCGTTGCGTCGTCGAGCGCGCGTCGTCGTAGTACAGCGCGGCGCTCATCGACGACATCGTCCTACTTGTTCTTCCCGTAGTAGAAGCCGTCCCCGGGATCGCGCTCGGTACGGATCGCCCAGTCGTCCGACTTCTTCTTCCCGCATTCGTTGTCGAGCTTCGCTTCGTAGCAGCCGGGCCGATCGATGTGCGTCTTCACCCGTTTGGTGATGCAGGCGGCGCCGTCCTCGTCCCACTCGGCCTCTGTCACCCAGTTCTCGGTGTCGGCCTGGACGCCCGCCAGGTCGTAGATGTTGATGAAGCGACCGTCGAACGTCCACGGGTGACCGTCCCCGCAGTAGTCGGCGCGCAGGGCGCGTGTGCACGTCTGGTGCAGGGATTCGAGTCCGGCGTCGATCCACGGCCGGTATCCGAGCTCGGCGCACTTGGCGAGCGTCGCGGGACGGCAACCGAACGTGATGCGCGACGCATCGCGAGTCTTGGATCCGCCGCCGGGAACGCCGTCGCCGTTGTTCCACACCCCCTCGAAGGGGATCGCCTCGACCGCCGCGCCGGTCTCGTCGGCGCCACACAGCAGAGCCCAGCCGCCGTCGACGGCGACCGAGACGGTGTAGTACCAGATTTCGTCCTCGGCGCGCATGTCGTCGATGCGCAGGGTGGTGGTCATTCCGTTGGACAGCTCGGCGGGGAACAGGGCGCCGATGAAATCGGTGCCGTTGAGGCTCGAGCCGTTGAGCGACGTCCCGTTCAAGCTCGTTCCGTTGAGACTGGAGCCGTTCAAGCTGGAGCCATTGAGGCTCGAGCCGTTCAGGCTCGATCCGTTGAGGCTGGACCCGTTCAGGCTGACGTCGTTGAGGCTGCTCCCGTTGAGGCTGGACCCGTTCAGGCTCACGCCGTTCAGGCTGGTGCCGTTCAGACTCGTGCCGTTGAGACTGGAGCCGTTCAGGCTCGTTCCGTTCAGGCTCGTCCCGTTGAGGCTGGTGCCGGGACCGCTGTAGCCGGAACCGGACGTCTTGCCGTACCCGTAGCTGTATGAGTAGCCGGCGTTCTTGATGAGGGTGACCGGCTCGTCCCGCGTCGGAGACCCGCACGCTCCGACCCCGATCAGCGCCGAGACCGTCAATCGGCGAACCGCTCGATGGCTCATCGTCGCCCCCCTCCCGTGCGCACCGCCACGGAGTCCAATCACAGTCTACGAGGGGACGTCTAATCTGTCACACATGATAACCGTAAGAATTCATGAAACTTATGTGAACACTATCACGTACGCTTTATCACAACGCGACATCATGTCTCGTCTAAAAACGAACGGAACTACCGTTAAACTACATAGACTTGAGACTCTGGCGCCGATCGGGCGCGTACGCGATCAGCGGGGCCGAAGGGCCCCGGCCGCCGGCCGGCCGGCGGGATCGGCGCAGACTCGCAGGCCGACCGTCGGGTGGCGGAGGGTGGCGACCGATTCGGACCGATTGATCACCTGCGCCGTCTTCCGGTCGTGGAAGAAGCTGCCGCCGCGAAGCACGTAGGTGCCGGCGGCGAACGCCGAGGTCGTCCACTCCCAGGCGTTGCCGGACATGTCGAACAGGCCGAACGGGCTTTCCGATCGCGGCCGCGATCCGACCTCGTCCGGTCCCATCGAGCGCGGGTTCTTTCCGTAGGTCTCGTCGAAGTTCGCGTCGTCGGCTTGGAGCCGGCGCCCGTGCGGGAATTCGCGGTCGTCGGCGCCCCGCGCCGCACGTTCCCATTCCAGCTCGTTGCACAGACGGGCTCCGGGCAATCGCCCGGTGCGATCGAGCCAGCGGACGTACGCGTCGGCGTCGACCGCGGAGATCGCGGTCACCGGCATCTTCCGCCAGTCCTGCAGCGAGCGATGCGGGCGCGAGGTGTAGCGGATCTTTTCGCCGAGCGTGGCCTGGATGCTCTTCTTCTCCTGCAGCACCGTCAGTCGCCACCGGCCTGCGGCCGTCCGGTCGAGCGTCAGGCCGTGGGTCTCCTCCAGGCGGGTGAACACCCCGGGGACGTGACGCGCGCGCTCGGCGGCCGGGAGCGCGTCGAGAAAGTCGATCCAATCCCCGAAGGTCACCTCGGAACGGGCGATCAGGAACGGTCCGGTACGGCGGGTGGCGATCGGCACGGTCTGGAAGAAGACCCGCCGCGACTCGTCGTCCCCCCCGCTGCCGAAGAGGAATCTCCCCGCCGGCACGTGAACGTAGCCGTTCGGCACCGACGACGCCGGCGGAAGCGGAACCTGGATCGTCCTCGAGTCGCCGCGCTCGAGCAGGAACGGGAGCCGGACCGGCGCGCGCCCGGCGGCCGTCATCGTCAGCAGGTAGGAGGCGGGCGGGAGCTCGAGCGAGGGGACCGGAGAGACCAGGGCGTCGCGATACGGAAGCGGCGTCCGCGCACCGTCCGGGCCCTCTTCGTACCGCTCGAGCGTGATCCGCGCCCCGGGGGGATCGGTCTCGACGGAGATTCGGCCGGGCTGCGCGTACCGCCGCCGGCGGTCGCCGGAGAGGTCGTAGAGGGCGAGGCGGTCGGTGAGCTCCGCTTCGCGATCGAAGCGGCGCTCCCGTTCGGCAAACAGCGCGCGCTCGGCCAGCGCATCGCCCAACAGATCCCGCACGTCCGCTCGGCCGGAATCGAGCGCCAGGGCGGCTTCGAACGCGAGCGTCGCCCGCGCGTAGATCCGTTCGGCGTCGGCGCCGGCCGACAACGCCGTGGCCCAGATCGGCTCCGCCGCTCCGAGGCGCCCCTCCTCGAACAGCGATCGGGCCTTGGCGCGGAGATCGTCGGCGCGAAGCGCCTCCTGGCGGGCCAGGCTCAGCACGTCGCCGGCCTCTTTCCGCATCGCGTCGACGCGTCGCGCGATGCGGGCCTGGGTGACGAGCGAGAAGGAGAGGTAGGCGACCGCCAGGAGCGCCACGACGCCGCCGTAAAGGGCGCGCGTGAGCCATCGCTGCCGCGCGACCTGGAACCGGGAGGCGGCGACGAAGGCGCGCTCGGCCTCCGTGAGTTCGCCGCCGTGGATCTTGACCAGTTCCTCCAGTTGGCGCGCGCTCCACAGAGCGTCGGCCGTCCGACCGAGACGCGCCCATTCGGAGGCGGCGGCCCCCACGCGCTCGCGCACCAGGCGACCGTCGGCGTCGTCGCGGATCCAGCCCTTGAGCGTCGTCCAACCCGAGAGCAGGACCTCGTGCGCGATTTCGTACACGCTCCCGTCCGGGACCTCGTGCGCGACCAGGAGGCGCCCGCGGACCAGGGCCTCGAGCGTCGAGGACGCCTCGGGATCGGAGTCGATCAGCTCCTCTTCCGTGCGCCGCGCGCGCGTTCCGTCGCGGGTCACCGCGCGCAGGAGGATCCGGCGCGCCGCCGCCCTCCGCGCGGGCACGAGCCCGGCCAGGACGTCGTCGGCGTGCCGCGCCAGCGCGCCCGAGACGCCACCGATCGAGTCGAGCGCGGCGTGCGTGATCAGGGCTAGGGTGCGGTCGCGCGCCTCCCACAGCTCGGCGAGGGCGAACTGAAGGAGGGGAAGGCCGCCGTCGGCGTGGGCGGTGGCTTCGACGAGACCGTCGACGAGCGCCTCCGACTCGAACGTGACGCCGGTCGCCCGGGCGGGCCCGACGATGACTTCGCGGATCCGTTCCGGGGTGAGAGGCTTCAGGAAGTAGAGGAAACGCGTCAAGTCCTCGCCGAGCGCCGGGGAACGGGCGAGCTTCGTCAGGAAATCGGCTCGAAACGTCGCCAGGACGCGGAAACCGCGCAGGCCGACCGTCATGTTGGCGAGGAGTTCTTCGACCGCCGCCGCCTCCTCCGATTCGGACGACGTCAGCAGCTCTTCGAGCTGGTCGACGAACAGGACGATCCCCTTGGTCTCGCCGAGCCCGTGTTTGACCCGCTGCAGAAACGCCCCGCCGCCGAAGCGGATCGCCACCGCGAGCTCCTCTTCGGCGAGACCCAGGCCGTCCGCGAACGCCGCGGCGAGCGCGCGCACCGGATGGCGGCCCGGGACGATCGTCACCGCCGACCAGGTTCTCCCGCCTCCCAGCGCCCCGTCCGCCACCGCGGGGAGCACGCCGGCGCGACAGACCGAGGACTTGCCCGCGCCGGAGTCGCCGGTGACCAGCACCAACGGTTCCTCACGGAGCCGGTCGACCAGCACGCCGACCTCGGCACCCCGTCCGAAGAAGATGGCGCGGTGGTCGGCCTCGAACGGGCGCAGGCCGCGATAGGGGTTTCCGACCGGTGGAGGCGCGCCGCTCGCGGTCCGGTCGAGCTCCTCGAGCGCCTCCCGCAGTTCGTCCCCCGACCGGAAGCGGTCCCGGGGCTCGCGGCGGAGGCATCGATCGACGATCGCCGCGAAGCGCGGATCGACCTCCGGCGCCGCCGACGCCAGCGCGGGGACCTCCCGTTCCTGGATGGCGCGCGGCAGGTCGGGAAGCGGAACGCCGTGCATCGGCGGTTTTCCGGTGGCGAGCTCGTGCAGGATCGCGCCGAGGGCGTAGACGTCGGAGGCACGCGTCGCCGGCTCCCCGCGCCAGATCTCCGGGGCCATGTAGTC
Source organism: uncultured bacterium (assembly GCA_964372275.1). GTDB lineage: Bacteria > CAYJRR01 > CAYJRR01 > CAYJRR01 > CAYJRR01 > CAYJRR01. The sequence continues at coordinate 10,056 of CAYJRR010000029.1, read as the reverse complement.
CGGCGTGCCGAGGGCCAGGCCTCCGTCGGCCTGCTCGCGGTGCGGCGGGCCCTGAATCATCGCCGCCAGGCCGAAGTCGACCAGCTTCACGCCCCCGTCGTCGGCGAGCATCACGTTGCCCGGCTTCAGGTCGCGGTGGATGACCCCCCGCCGGTGCGCGGCCGCCAGCCCTCGCGCCAGCGGAATCGCGATCTCGAGGGCCCGCCGCCAGGGGACCGGCTTGGCCAGCTGCTGCAGCGTCTCGCCGCGGACGAACTCGGCGACGATGTAGGCCCGGCCGTCGAGCTCGCCGACCCGGTGGATGGTGACGACGTTGGGATGTTGCACCCGGGCCGCGGTTCGCGCCTCCAGCAGCAGGCGCCGCTTCGATTCGTCGGAGGAGTCGGCCTGGAGGAGGAGCTTCAGCGCGACGTGGCGGGCGAGCACCGTGTCGAACGCCAGGAACACCTCGCCGCCGCGGCCGCGCCCCAGCGACTGGAGGATCCGGTAGTCGTCGAACTCCTCGGGGAGACTCTCCGGCGGCACCGAGGTACGAGTCTACCAGCACCGCCCTCCGGCAACCGCGGCCGTGACCGAGTCCGATCCGATCCAGCTCGGGTCGGCTCGGACTCGACGGCCGGGCTCAGCGCCCGGTCGCGACGCCGTCGGTCTTCTTGGCGGTCGGGGTGGAGCTCTCCTCGGCCTTGGGTCCGGTCTTCGGAGCGGCGTCGGGCTTGGCGGCGGAGTCGGAGGAGGTTTTGGTCGGATCGCCCGCCGGTGGGGCGCCTGCGGGGGCGGCCGGGGTCTTCGCCGCGTCGCCGACCTTGTCGGCGGGCTTGGCGTCGTCGGCCTTCGAAGGCGCGGGTGCGGGGGCCGGCTTGGTCGGCTCCGGCGCGCTCATCATCTTCTCGCGCTTGAGCTCCTCTTCGGCACGCTTGATCAGCGCGAACACCTCGGACTGCGGGTCGGTGATCGCCCCCTTGGCGATGTAGTCCTGGTAGTAGCGGAGCGCCGTCGTCGGATCGCGGAACCCCTTCTGGTAGAGGACGCCGAGGTTGAACGACACTTCGTAGTTGGTGCGGTCGAGCTGCTGCACCCGGAGGAAGGTCGCCTTGGCGTCGTCGAACTTCCCGAGGCCCCGCAGCGCGACTGCGTAGGCGTTCAGCGCCACCGGGTTGCTCGGCTTGATCTTCGTCAGCTTGCCGAAACACTCCGCCGCCAGGTTGTAGTCCTTGTGGTCGAGCGCGATCGCCCCGAGGTTGGCCAGCGCCGCCGGCGAGCCGGTCCCCTTTTCCAGCGCTTTCGAGAACTGCGCCGCCGCTCCGCGGACGTCCCCCTGTTTGAGGAAGACCAGACCCAACACGTTGTAGGTGCCGGCGTCGTTCTCGTCGAGCTTGAGGGCGTTGGCGCAGGTCAGCTTCGCCATCTCGTACTTCCCCTGGTCCATGTAGACCAGCGCCAACGTCTTGTAGGCCTCGACGTTGTCGGGATCGGCGAACAGCACCTGCTTGATCTGGTCGAGCGCCGCCTGGAAGTTCTTCTCCAGACGGTACGCCTCCGCGAGGCGGTTCCGGATCTCCTTGTTCTTCGGCTCCTTGATCAACCGCTCGTTGTAGTACTCCTTCGCCTTGGAGAGGTTTCCACGAAGGACGTAGATCCGGCCCAGCGACGCGGCGGCGTCGGCGAGGGGGGTCGCGGCCCGGCTCGCGCGATAGAAGGCGTTCTACGCCTTGTCGTACTTGCCCAGGTCCTCGTAGACGACCCCCAGGTTGTACCAGGCCTCGGCGAAGTTCGAGTCGAGCGCCGTCGCCCCCTCGAGCCGCGCGATCACCGTGTCGTAACTCCCGCTCCCCTCGCGGCGGATCTTGGTCAGGAGTTCGACCGCCTCCTTGAGGCTGGCCACCGCCTGCGGATTCGACGAGGACGACGCACGCGTCACGGCCACCACCGGCGCGCTCGCCGCCGGTCCCTTCGCTCCGGCGGTCGCCTTGTCCTTTCCGGTCTTCGCCCCCTTCGTGGCCTTCGCGGCCGGCTTCGGGTCCGAGGACGGACGCTTGACGGTCACCGTGCCGACCTTTTCGGTCTGCTGCTTCGGCCCGCAGGCGGAGGCGGTCAGGAGGGTAGCGGCGACGGCGACGAGCCCGAATGGGCGGACGTTCGGCTTCATCACTTCACCTCAATGATCGGGCTCGATTCGAAGGCGACGGCGGCGGTACCGGCGGCGAGTCGGAGGTCCGGGTCCGAGCCAAACTGGCTGGGACGGACCCGCTCCAGACCCTCGATCGACTTGCGTGTGTACTCGGAATAGATCCGGTAATCGTACGACGTCTGCAGGCACTTCTGGTAGAACTCCACGGCCGCGTCCTCGACCGGTCCGAACTTCTCTTGCAGTTCGAGCTTGTAGAGCTCGATCTGAGCTTCGGTGGTCAGCTCCGGCGGGATCGGCGACTCCCGCACCGCGTTCACGAACTCCTCCGACAGCCGGCCGATCTGGTAGAGCGACGCCACCGCCCAGTCGCCGTGACGGTATTCGACGACCTTGGTGTAGTCGTCGACCAGCGGCTTGATCCGCTTGAGCTTGTCGCCGATCGATTCGGCCAGTTTCTTCTGGGGGAGTTGGAGCTTGATCGACGCGTACTCGTCGAACTTCGGCTCCACCTGGAAGAAGGCCGCTTTCGCCGCGGCGCCCAAGCCCGTCGGACCGATCTTCGCCTTGGTCTTCACCAGCTCCCGGTAGGCCTGGGTGAGCTGCGCGTACTTGGTGTACGCCTCCTTCTTCTTCCCCCGGTCGTAGGCCAACGTCGCGATCTTGGCGTGGGCGTCGAGGAACAGGTCGGGGCTCCGCTTCGAGCCGTAGACCCGGATGTACTCCTCGTAGGTCTTGATCGCGTTGTCGACCTCTTTCCGCTTCTCGTGGATCTCCGCGATGGTGAAGACGATGTCGTGGCCGTCCTCCCGTTCGGGGTAGGTCTTCAGGTAGAGGCGGTAGTCGGCGATGGCCTTGGTCGCGTCCCCCAGGTTCTCGCGGAACAGCGCGGCGTTGTAGAGCGCGTCGGGGGCGGCCTTGAACTTCGGGTGCTTGGTCGCCAGGAGCTCGTAGTAGTCGGCCGCCCGGTCGAACGCCACCGTCTTCCGGTAGTTGTCGCCGAGGAACAGGATCACCTCGGGTGTGAACGGGCTGTCCGGGAACTTCTTGATGAACTCCTCGCGCACCTTGATCGCCTCGTCGACCCGCTCGGCGTTCATGTAGGCGGCCGAGGCGTTGTAATAGGCCTCGTCGACCAGCTCCGATCCGGGGAACTCCTTGGCGAACTTGAGGTAGCCCGCGGCCGCCTCGCCGTGTTGGCCCTGCTTCTCGGTCACCTCCACCAGCTTGAACGAGGACTTCTCCAGGACGGTCTGCAGCTCCTTCTTGTAGTCCCCCTTCGCCAGCTCCGGGACCTTGAGGAAGTCACGCGCGTAGTTGGCGGCCGAGGCGGGATCGGACCGGATCTCGAAGATGTTGAGGATCAGGTCGGCCGCAAACCTTGCCTCCTGGGTGGCGGGGCCGGCGTGCACGACGTCCATGAACCGCCGGATCGCCTCGTCGAACTGGTTGTACTCGTAGGAGAGGTAGGCGGCGGTGTAGCGGGTCTTCACGTGGTTCGGACCCTTGGGGTTGTACTTGATGTACACGTCGCACGCCGCGACGACGTTCTTCTCCTCCGTCGGCAGCTCCTTCGCCTGCTTGTCGGTCGCAGCCGGCCGCGGATCCTTGCGGATCGTCTTGACCAGCTCCCGCACCTTCTGGTCGTAGGCGTAGATCGCCCCCTCGGTCGCGGCGTTGAGGAACTCCCCCTTGGGGTTCATCTCGACGACCCGGATGTAGTTCTCGCCGGCGGCGTTGAACTTGGCGATCTGGTACTTGATGTCGGGCTTCGCGAGCGCGTGCCCGGCGAGCTTGTACTGCGTCTCCGCCAGCATCATCCGGATCGGGTAGGCGTTCTTCGCCTTGGGAAAGGTCGTCAGGTAGTACTCGCAGAACTTCTCCGCCTGCTGGAACCCCTTGAACGACTGCTCGGCGTTGAGCTTCCGCGACTCCTCGTACACCTCGCGCGCGTACTTCGAGACCGACCCCTCGAGGGCGTCGCGCTGCTGCACGATCTTCTCCATCTGCCCCTGGTTGGCGCGGACCCAGGCGCTGTCCGGCTTCACCATCTGCACGATGCGGTCGAGCTGGGCGAGCACCTGCGGGCGGTCGGCCTTCCGGATCCACGCCTTCAGGATCTCCCCCTCGTAGGTGAGGTTCTCCCCGTCCATCGGGTCGAGCGAGATCAGTCGCTTGTAGATGGCGATCGAGTCGTCGTCGCGCCCCTGTTGGAAGTAGGTCCCTCCCAGGAACTGGAGCATCTTGCGGAAGTACTCCGGTCCGCCGACGTCCTTGAAGTACTTCTCCGCCTCGTCGACGCGGCCGATGTGGGCGTAGGCCAGCACCAGGTCCTTGAGCGCCTGGTCCTTGTACTCGAGCTTCTGACCGGTCTTCTCCGCCTTGATCGAGAAGGTGATGACGTCCTTGAACGCGGCGACGGCCTTCTCGTACTCGACGGTGTTCAGGTAGCACCACGCCAGCTTGTACATGGCGTAGCCGTAGTTCTGGGCGTTCGGGTACCGGGCGGCCTTCTGGTAGTTCTCGATGGCCTGCGGGAGCATTTTGTTTTCGAAGAAGAATTCGCCGAGCGCGAGATAGGCGTCGGGGATGTAGGGGGACTGCGGGAAGCGCTGCACCAGCTTCTGGAAGACCGACAGCGCCTCGTCCTTCTTCGCCTGCCCGAGGTAGGTCTGACCGAGGTAGTAGTGCGCCTGGTCGGCGCGCGAGTTGTCCGGGTACTTCTTGAGGACGAGCACGTAGATGTCGGAGGCGCGCTTGAGCACCTCGTCGGCCTGGCGGTCGTCGAGCTTCGGCTCGGGGATCCCCTTCGCCGCGCCGTCCTTCATGAACCACTCGTCGTAGACCTTGTTGAACTTGGCGACCGCGAGGCGGTGGAGCCGGCTCGACTTCTGCCAGTGGAGCTCGGCGAGCTGCACCAGACGGGTCGCCTTGATGTCGCCGTCGGGGAGCGTCTTGATGAGGTCGGTGAGCTGGGCGATCACCTCTTCCTGCTTCTTGAACCACTCGGGGCTGGTGTCGAGATCGCCGGCGAACAGCGATGCGTCGGCCGGTCCCTGCGGCTTCTCGGGAGGCTTCTTCGCCGCCGCCGCGGGGGCCGGTTTCGCCGGCGGCGCCGCCTTGCGCGCCTGGGCGTGGACCGCCGGAGGTCCGATCAGCAGCCCACTCACGGCGATCAGGAGTCCGATCGATCGGAGGTTCGCTCGTCGCGTCATTTCACGCACTCCCCTTGCACGGAGAACTTGTAGTAGCCGACCTCGTCCCGCCAGTATTCGCCGTCGAACGGCCACAGCACGTGGTCGTCGGCCAGCACCAGGGGCGCCTCCTTCTGCTTCCCGGTCGCCGCCCCGGAGCCCTTGCCGAGGAGCGAGGCTTCGAGCGCCTCCTTCTCGCCGAGGGTGATCTCGAAGCGGATCGTCTTTGCCTGCGCGAAGAGGTTGTCGAGCTTCTCGTCCTGGTCCTCGAACTCGCGGACGATCAGCTTCCCGCCAAGTTTGCGCAACGAGTCCTTGTGGCCGTTCATCTGCTCGGTGACGGCGGCGGCGACGCGGCTGCCGCGCCAGGGACCGATGTCCCGGATCTTCTGCTGCTCGAACTCGATCGCCTGGATGTGGAACAGGATGTCGCCGATCTTCCCGTCGGCGGCGACGGCCAGCATCAGATCGGCCGGGAGGAAGACGGCGGCCTTCCCCTTGGAGTCGACGAAGTCCTTCAGCACCGCGAACACCTGCTCGGGCGGCCGCTTCTCCGCCTGCTTCCGGAACGCCTTGATCTTGGCGGAGTAGGGGGAATAGACCTGCATGAAGTTGTTGAGCGTGGTGTTCGCCTGCGGAAAGAGGCAGAGGCGGTAGTAGACGATCGCCTCCAGCACCTTCGCCTCCGGCTCGTAGAAGGCGTCGAAGAACGGCGATCGGGTGGAGAGGATGTTCCCCAGCGCCGAGCCGAACTCCTTCCCCTTGTAGAGCGACCAGGCGTTGTCGAACAACGACGGGGCCCACAGCTCCCCTTCGCGGGCGACCTGCCGGAACTCCTCGATCGCCTCTTCGTAGCGTTCGGCCGCGTAGAGGGTGCGGGCCATCGCCAGCCGGGCCTCCTGCGCCGCGCGGTCGGGAGGGGCCGCGGCCGCCCCTTTCTTCGCGGCCTTCTTCGGCGTTCCGCCGGCGTTGACCGCCTCCTTGAAGGCGGCGAGCGCCGCCTCGTCGTTCCCTTCGAGCGACAGCAGCACCCCCTCGGTGTACTTCGCCTTGGTGTAGTAGCGGCTGTCCGGCGAGACGGCGCGGAGCGCCTTCTTCGCCCCCTCGTTGTCCTCCTTGCGGAAGTAGAGCAGTCCGTAGAAGTAGCCGGCGTCACGGCGCAGTTCGCTGGGCAGCTTGCCGGGATCGATCTCCTGCAGGATCTGGAGCAGCCGTCGGTCGTCGCGCAGGCGGTCGGAGATCTCGATCACGCGCGCCAGCGCCGGGGCGAAGACGCGGGTCTGCGAGCCCTGCTTCACCGCGTCGACGTAGTAGTAGAGGGCGCTCTGGAGGAGCCCCATGTTGTAGAGGCTCTCCGCCAGGTGGTGGAGCGCGTCGGGCAGGTCCTGCGCCGGCACCCGCTTGGCCTCGACGAGGCCGAACAGCATGTCGGAGGACTCCTGGAACTTCCCGTCGCGGAACAGCTGCGCCGCCTGGGCCAGCGTGCCGCCGGTCGCGGGACCGCCCCACATCATGTCGTCGGCACCGCCGTCGGGCGGCTTCGAGACGCCGAGGATCCGTTCCTCCTCGGTCGGCCCGCTGTCGGTTGGCGGAACGGCCGCCGCGGGGGTCGGCGCCGCCGCGGGGGTCGGGGCGGCGGCCGGGCGCCCCTCGGACATCTCGGTGTTCACCATCGCTTCGATCACCTTGTCCGAGACGCCGGCCTTCTTGAGGGCCAGGATGTCCTGCACCTCGAGGCGAAAGACCGTCCCCGACTTGACGATCTTGCTGACGATCACCGACTCCGGGATCCCGGCCTTCGACATCTTGATCACGTCGTCGGTGGAGAGCGGCTTCGGCTTGGGCTGCGCGTGGGCGACGCCGGGGGCCGCGAGCGGACCCACGGCGAGCGCGGCGGTCGCCAGCACGAACGCCGTGGCGACGCGCATGGAGAGTCGGCGGGTGCTCCGAATGGCGGTCTTCATCAGCGTGCGACCCTTAGAAGAGGTAGGAGAGGCCGGTGAGGAGCTGCACGTCGGCGTTCGGATCCCACTTGCCGTCGATCTGCTCCCAGAAGATGTAGGGCCGGAACTCGATCCGGAGCGCCGCGCTACGGGAGAGGAAGAAGTGCTGGCCGATGGCGAAGTCGGTCACGGGGAAGATCTTCGACTGCACCGTCTTCACCGAGGGGGTGCCGGCGCTGTTGGTCTCGACCTCGTCTCCGGTGAGACCCGCGCCGGCCAGGACGTAGAGGTCGTAGTGGAGGACGACCTCGGCGAAGGCGTTGATCTTCCCGTAGAGCGGCGTCCAGAGGTAGTTCCCCGTGAGGAACCACTGCGGGCGGCTGATCAGGTTGGGATCGCGCCCGATCTTCTGCCGCACCTGGTCGAGCAGGTCCTTGTCGGAGTAGATCCCGTAGCCGCCGTGGACCTCGATCGCCCGATGGTTGTCGAGGCGGTAGATCCCGGAGATGCCGGGGACGATCACCCGGTTGTAGGGGTCGTTGGTGACGTAGCCGACGACGAGCGAAAGCTCGGTCGAATCGGCGGTCGAATATCGCTGCGGCCGGACGACCGGGCCTTCCGTCGCCGCGGCGCTCGCCGTGACCGGGAGGCCCGCGGCGAAGAGGAGGAGGAGCGCCTTTTCCAAGGTTCGATTCATCGACGTGCCTTACAGGAGGTAGCTGAAGCCCAGACCGAGCAGCATGTTGTTGCGGTTGTTGAAGCTGGCGTCGACGCGCTGGGTGTACGAGTAGTTGCGGAGCTCGATCCGGAGCGCCGCGTTCCGCGTGAAGTAGTAGCGCTGCCCGATCCCGATGTAGTAGCCCTGGAACGACGTCGAGACCTTCTCGGTCGTGGCGTCGTCGCCGCTCCCGGTGGAGGTGGTGATCTCGAGCTCGGTGTTGGTGACGCCGAAACCGGTCGCGAAGAACAGGTCGTAGGCGATGATCTTCCGCTCGAGGTAGGCGATCTTCCCGTAGATCGGCGACCAGTGGAAGCCGAAGCTCCCCAGCACCTTGAACCGGTCGAGGACCGCCGGCTGCACGCCGGCATCGCGCACCTCGGACAACAACTGTTTGTTTCGGTGATTGCCCTGGGCGACCGTCGCCTCCAGCGCCACCCCTTCGGTGAAGTGGTAGGTGACGTCGAGGCCGGGGATCGTGGCGCGGACGAAGTCGTCGTTCGGGAGATAGGCGAGGAAGGGGGAGATCTCCAGCCGCCGCGCCTTCCCGATCGAGCGCTTCTGCACCACCTTGATCGTGCGGTAGTAGTCCTTCTCGGAAAGGGCCTGCGGGGGGTTGCCGGTGGCGGGCTTCGGGGCCGTGGGTTGGCCTGACTCTTCTTGGGCGTGCGCGGCGAGCGGGAGCGCGGTGAGGCCCACGGCCCACGCCACGGATCGCCAACGGTTCGCCGCACGACGTACTCGCTCGACCCTAACCCCGCGTCTTGTCATTGGAACCGACTCCGGTGAGGAAGTTCATGGCGTTATAGGAGAGGTGCCGACGCGCGAGCAAGCTTATTTCTACATTTCGCCGCCGTGCCGAACGGCCGTCCAGGTACGCGGTACGCGGGCGGAAGACCGCGTTGCGGCGTGAAAAGTCGCCGCTAGCAACAGTCGCCGGAGGACGGCGAAAGGGATGGCGAAGGTCCTGGTCGTGGACGAGGATCCCGTCTCGGTTGCGGACCTGACCGCGCGGCTCTGCGCCAAGGGATTCCGGGTGGCGCCGTCGTCGGGCCGGCAGGCGCTGGCACGCTATCCGATGGAGCGCCCCGACGCCGTGGTGTTGGAACGGGACCTCGAGGGACAGGACCCGTTCGACCTGTGCCGGTCGCTCCGCGAGCAGCCCGATCCGCCGGGGCGGGAGCTCGCGCTGCTGTTCTTTGCGCGGCGCGACGACAGCGACGGTCGCCGAGCCGCGTTCGAGAGCGGCGCCGACGACTTCGTCGCGAAGGGGACCGCCTGGGAGGAGTTCGTCGTCCGTCTCCGCGCGCACCTGCGCCGGGCAAAGGGGCGGGTCGGGGAGGTGGTGGTCGCCGGGGAGGTGCAGATCGACCGCGCGCGGCACCGGGTCCTGCTCCGCGGGCAGCCGGTCGCGCTGACCTTGACCGAATACAACCTGCTCGAGCTCTTCGTCCGCAACCGGAACGTGGCGCTCACCCGCGAGCAGATCCTGCGCGCGGTGTGGGGCGGGAACGGGGGCGAGTTCACCAACATCGTGGACGTCTACGTCAACTACCTGCGGAAGAAGCTGGAGGCGGGGGAGAGGGGGCGGATGCTGAAGACGGTGCGGGGGGTGGGGTACATGCTCGAGGTGGATGCGGCCCCGTAGGCGGTTTCTCGACGGGCGGCCCGCCCCGCCAGCGCTCTTCCGCTCCCGGTGCGGCTCCCGTCGCGCCGTGACCGGCGTACTGAAATGATCGCGCGATCGCGCATCAGCTAACAGAGCTTCAGGGATCGTCGCGGATGATCGATGCCTTGTCGATCAAGCAGCCTGCGTTCTGGGCTTGCTGGCGACAGAGCAACCACGCGCCCGCTTGCGAGCCAACTCCATCGATGAACCGGACAGGAGCCGAGTTGGGATTCCAACGCCGACATCGTCCTAGCCTGCTTTGCAACGACTCGGCGCACCTCGGCTGCGGTTGCCGGATGCACCTCCAGTGCGAGGATGAAGTTGTCGCGTCAGCATAGATCTCCTCCGAGATAGTCCATGCACTGGGTGTGTCCGTGAGAGTCGACGTCGTCTAAGCTCTTACTGTC
>CAYJRR010000028.1:12574-39647 GCA_964372275.1 uncultured bacterium | reverse complement strand
TGGGAGCTCGACGGCGAGGACCGGGGCGAGCTCGAAGGGATCGCCTGCGACGTCGCCGGCTTCGGCGCGAGTCCAGCGGGGATCGGCACGATGCTCGGCGGGCTGGTCTCTCTGCTGGCGTTCCGACGACGCACCCGCTGACGCGTCAAAGTCGGCCGCCGCCCTCGGTGCCGGCCGCGTAGGACGCGACGATCGCCGCCCGGCACTCGACGCGGATCGGATCGATCTCGTCGCGCTCAACCGCCGCCTGCACCGCGCAGCCCTCTTCGACGTCGTGCGTGCAGCCCCGCTCCGCACACGTCGGCTCGAGACGAGCCACCTCCGGAAACGCGGCGTCGAGCACCGGCGGATCGAGGCGCACCAGGCCCAGCTCGCGCACGCCGGGGAGGTCGATCAACCGCGCGTCGCCGGCGACCAGGACCCGCGCGAGCGTAGTGGCGTGCTTCCCGCGGCCCCAGGCGTCGACCTCGGCCGTCCGGAGTCGCGCCTCGGGGAAGAGCCGGTTGACGAGCGAGGTCTTGCCGACGCCCGAGTGCCCGAGCAGCGCGGTGGCGCGCCCGGCGAGCGCGGCGGCGAGGTCCTTCGTCCCCTCCCCCGTGATCGCCGAGGTGACGAAGGTGGAGAAGCCCAGCTGGCGGTAGAGCTCCGCCCGCTCGCGCAGCTCGCCGTGGTCGTCGACATCGGCCTTCTGGAAGACGAGCAGGGGCGTGAGCCCCTCGGCCAGCACGGCGCAGAGGGCGCGGTTCAGGAACCCCTCGCGGAGGAGCTTGTCCGGACCGACGACGATCGCCACCTGGTCGAGGTTGGCGGCCAGCACCTCCTCCTTCGGTCCCGCCTTGCGGCGAAGCGCGCTGCGGCGGGGGACGAGCCCGGCGACGCGCCCCGCGGCGTCGACCGCCACCCGGTCGCCGGGCGCGACCTGCGCCCAGCGCGGCAGGCGCACGTGGCGCTCGGCGGGACCCGGCGCGCGCGCGGCGAGCCAGGCGTGGCCGCGCGAGGTGCGCAGAACGAGCTCGCCGTCGGAAACGTCGGGGAGGCGCCGCGTCTCGCGCATCCGCCGCTCGCGGAGCTTCACGTCCTTGTCGCGCCCGGCGCGGTCGCCCGCCATCAGATGCGCTTCATCAGCTCGTCGCGGGTGTTGAGGGACGGGTCGTCGAGCACCAGCTCGAGCAGCTCCTTCAGCTTGGCCCCCAGCCCCGGTCCCGGCTTGTATCCGGCCTTCAGCAAGTCGTTGCCGTCGATCGCCAGGTCCTTCAGGCCGAACGGCGGCTTCTTCTCCAGCTCCTCGCGCAGACGCTTCCGCAGCGCGACGTGCTTGTGGATGTTGGTCGGGTGCGCCCCACCGCGGTTGTCGGCGATCCGCAGGTCGATCTGCTTGAACACCCGTTCCGGTCCGATCTTCTTGGCGAAACGGCGCAGCGCCTTGTCCGAGTAGTTCGGCCCGATGTCGAACATATGGTTCTCGACCAGGGTCAGGACCTCGTTCGGGTCGATCCCGATCTGGCTCACCTTCAGCTCGTCCAGGCGGCGGCGGGTGAGTCGCTTGGAGACGAACTGGTGTCCGTGGAAGGTGATCCGTCCCGACTTCGGGTCGACGGCGCGCGTGGTCGCCTTGCCGACGTCGTGGAACAGGGCCGCCAGGAGCAATCCGAGGTCGCCCGGGTGCTCCAGCGCCGAATCGACGCGCGCCGCGTCGATGACCCGCATGGTGTGGTCGAACGCGTCTCCGACGTTCTTCTTCCCCGGCTGCGTCACCCCGACCAGCGGCAGGAGCTCCGGGACGACGAACTTGAGAACGTCGACCTCGCGCATCAGGTAGAAGCCGACCGAGGGTTTCGGCGCGAGCAGGAGCTTCTTCAGCTCCTGCACGATCCGCTCCGACGAGACGGTCGCGACCCGCTCCGCGTCGCGCTTCATCGCGGCGAGCGTCTCGGGCTCGACACGGAGCGCGAAGCGCGCGGCGAACTGGATTCCGCGCAGGATGCGCAGCGGGTCCTCTTCGAAGGCGCGCGGGAAGACCATCCGCAGCCGTCGCGCCTCCAGGTCGACCCGCCCGCCGAGCGGATCGACGACCTCGCCCGTCCGGGTCTCGACGGCGATGGCGTTGACGGTGAAGTCGCGGCGCCCGAGATCGGCCTCGACCGGCAGGTTGTGGTCGAAATGGACGTCGAAATCCCGGTGGCCCGGCCCGGTGGAACGTTCGAGGCGCGGAAGCGCCACGTCGACCGGTTCCCCGGACGCACCGCGCGGCTGGAACTTGAGCACGCCGAAGCTCATCCCCACCGCGTGGACCGCACCGAACCGCTGCAGGATCTCCTTCATGCGCTCGACCGGCACCCCGGTCACCAGCAGGTCGGCGTCCTTCGACTCGCGACCGAGCATCCGATCGCGCACCGCCCCGCCCACCTCGTAGACCCGTCCCCCGGCGGCGTAGAGCGCGTCGACGTGGGGGGCCAAGGGCTCGGCGGGCGGCGGCACGGCGCGGACCTTATCAGACGCGCGGAGCACCGGGAACGGGCCGGCGCTACTTCTCGCGGACGGGCCGCAGCCCGGTATCGAGCGTCGCGGTGACCGTCGTCTCCCGGCTCGCCGGCTCGGCCGGCGCGGCGCCCGACTGGGTGAGCGCGACGTACTCGGGGGCCACCTCGTCGGCGTCGGCGGCGGCGCGGGCGCGCTCGTCGGCGCCGGCGTCGCGTCGCGATTCGATCTCGGCGCAGAACGCGGAGACGATGTCGGCGTCGAACTGCGTCCCGGCGCACCGCGCGAGCTCCGCCATGGCGATCTTGTGGGTCAGGGCGCGCCGGTAGGCGCGCGTCGAAGTCATCGCGTCGTAGGTGTCGGCCACCGCGACGATCCGCGCGCCGAGCGGGATCTCCTTCCCCTTCAGTCCCTCCGGGTACCCCGTCCCGTCGAACTTCTCGTGGTGGTAGTAGACGGCGGGGATGATCTCCGCGAGGAACTTGATCGGTTCCAGGATGCGGCGGCCGATCGACGGGTGCGATCGGAACATCGCCATCTCCTCCTCGGTGAGGCGCCCCGGCTTGTTGATCTTCTGCGGGTCGATTCCGATCTTCCCGATGTCGTGGAGCATCGCTCCCTGACAGAAGGCCTCGGCCTGCGCCGGCGGGAGGGCCATCCGCTCCACCACCATCCGGGTGTACTCGGTGACGCGCTTGGTGTGGCCGGCGGTGTAGCGGTCCTTCGCCTCCAGCGCGAGCACCAGCGACTGCAGCGTCTCGCCGAAGACGCGTTTGATCCCGCCGTAGAGGCGCGCGTTCTCGATCGCCGTCGCCGCGCGGTCGGCGAGCACCGAGAGCAGCTTGCGCTTCCCTTCGGAAAAGCGACGCCCCGGCTCGAAGCCGTAGGCGTTGAGGCTGCCCAGAAGCCGGTTGCCCACCCGGAGCGGCAGCGCCACGAAACAGGTCGGTCGCCGAACCGGCATGCGGTCGAACGGTTCCGACGCGCCGTCCCCGTGCAACAGCAGGGAGCGCTCCGTCGCGAGCTGCGCCATCAACCGGTCGGCGGCGAGGCTCCCGACCCGGTCCTGCTTCAGGTCGCGCGCCTCGTCGAACGAGACCTGCTGCACCACGACTTCGGGCCGCCCGGTCTCTTCGTCCTTGAGCACCAACGAGACGACGTCGCAGTCGACTTCGCGCATCGTCGTGTCGAGGATGATCCCCAGGATGCGCTCGAGCGATAGGCTTTGGTTCAAGCCCTCGCTCATGGTGTAGAGCGAGAGCGTCTCCTTGAGCTGGATGTTCTCCCGTTCCAGCCGCTTCTTCTCCAGGCCCCGTCGGACGATGTGCACCACGTCCTCGACCTTGAACGGTTTGAGGATGTAGTCGTAGGCGCCGCGCTTCATCGCCCCGACGGCCGTCTCCACCGTGCCGAATCCGGTCATCACCAGCACCACCGGCGGCTCCTTCATCGCCGCGATCACGTCGATCAGCTCGATGCCGCCCATGTTCGGCATCTTCAGGTCGGTGACGACCAGGTTCACCGCCTCCCGCGCCAGGATCTGCGTCGCCTCCTGGCCGTCGGCCGCGGTCAGGACCGAGTACCCCTCCATCTCCAGGAAGTCGGTGAGGATGTCCCGGATCACCCGCTCGTCGTCGACGATCAGGATCCGCGCGGCGTCGGGGGCGGGCATGGGAAGCGCCCTTATACTACCGATCGGTCGCGGTCGATGACGAGGGGGCACTCCGGGTCCGGCGCGCCCGGATCGCCGGTGAGGAACTCGGCCACCGAGCGACATCCGCCGCGGCAGATCGTCCGGTGTTCGCACCGATCGCACGGCGCCCGCGGGGCGCGTGCCGCGGAGCGGAACGCGGCGAAGGTCTCGGGCGCGCGCCACCGCGAGAGCGCCTCCACCGGCACCCAGCCGTCCCCGGCGACGAAGGAGCAGGGGTGCGCGCGGCCGGAGGCGTCGATCGAGACCAGCGCGTCGCCGCCGTGGCAGCCGGCGACGCCGAGCCGCGCCATGGTGGCGGCGTCGGCCCCGCCGGCGGCGAGCATCGGCGCGAGCGAACAGTCGACGGCGAGGCGAACGCGATGGCGCGCCAGCCGTTTCAACCGCGCGTAGAGCGACCGGTTCTGCGCGTCGGTGGTGCGGTGCGCGTGGTAGATCGCCCGGGCCCGTCCGGTCGGCTTCAGCCGGAGGAGCTGCACCCGGTCGAGCTTCCGTCGCGCGGCGTAGGCGACGAGATCGTCGAGTTCCTCGTACGACTCCCGCGTGAGGACGGCGTTCAGGCCGACGCGCCGGCGGGTGGCGCGCAACAACCGGATCGCGCGATCGGCGCGGGCGAAGGCGGACGCGCCCCGAAGCTCGGCGGCGTCGAGCGAGACGTCGACGCGGGCGAAAACGCGCGCGCGCGCCGCCGTCCCTTCGGTGACCCCGATCCCCGACGTGGTGACGCTCGGGACGACGCCGCGGTTTCGCGCGTGCGATGCCGCCTCGAACAGCCACGGCACGAGGAACGGCTCGCCTCCGCCGAAGGCGATCTGGAAGACGCCGCCGTCGGCGAGCCGGTCGATCCGCTCGAACGCGGCGCGGCGCGCCGATGCGGCGGACGCGTCGAGCCCGGCTGCGGTGCCCGGTCGCGGGGCCGCCGTCGCGCCTTCGAAGCAATGGGCGCACGCGACGGGGCAGGCGTTCGACAGCGCCAGCTGCGCCTCGACCGGCCGCGCGTATCGAGGAACGGCCCGCTCGGCGTCGACCTCCTCACCGGACCACAACGCATCGCGTGCCGGACCCGCTTCGCCGAGCCGGCGGGCGCGCATGAAGGCGCGATCGACCGAGACCTGCATCGGCGGCTCCTCGAAAAGGAGGAGGCCGCCGAACGGCTCCACCCGGTAGCGGAATCGGCCGGTCACTCGTCCTCCGCGGCGGAGGGCGGTACGCCGTGCGGATCCCCCTTCCCGAAGCGCGTCGCGAGACGGACCCAGACCGACATCGTGACCGCGACGAGCGTGGCGATCACGCCGCCGGCGACCAGGCCGGTCACGTCCGATCCGAGCGAGCCGCTGTAGGAGGGCACGCCCGCGCGGATCGAGCGGATGCGGCCGCGGCGCTTCCGGCCGGCGGGGGTCATGGAGCCCCCCACCACCGCTCGACCGCGGCGACGAGATCCAGACGATGCAGGACGGCGAACAGGAGTCCCGTCGACGCCAGGGCGGCCCCTCCCGCCGACCAGGCGCGTCCGCGAGGCGTCGTCCACGCGCGTCGCGCCGACTCGGCCCACACCACCGCCGCCCAGACGAGCAGCAGACCGGTGAGCGCGAGCCAGGCGACGCCCCCCCGCGACGGAGGCGGCGCGAGCCACACGAGCACGCCGAGGATCGGCGCCACGTAGAGCAGCTCGCGACCGAGCGATCGCCGGATCGCGCCCCGGAGACGGCGAGGGTCGATCGCCGCCGCGGCCATGAGCCCGGCCACGACCGCGACCCATCCCGCGGCTCGGCCACGGGCGTCCCGCGCCGCCCGCGTCCGCAGCGCCGCCAGCTCCTGCGTCGCCACCGTCGAGGCCCCCGGGAGCGCGCTCTCCGCCAGCCTCCGGTACGTCGCCTCGGCAGAGGCGAACTCCCCGGACGCGAGATGAAGCCGCGCCAGAGCCGCCAGCGCATGGCCGGCGGCCGCTCCGTCGGGCCAGCGCGCGATCACCCGTTCGTACCCCTGACGCGCGTCGCCGGCGCGTCCAGCCTCCGCGGCGCGGTCGGCGATCCACAGCGCGAGCTCGTCCCCCAACGGGAAGTCCGGGAACGATTCGGCGATCGCCTCCGCCTCGGCGATCGCCGCCGCGCGTTCGAGCGATGCGAATCGCGCGCGCAGCGACTCGAAACGGCGGAACGGCTCCTCCCCGAAGGCCGTGGCGCGCGCGACGACCTCGCGACGCGCCGCCGCCGACCGGGAGAGCCGGGCCGAGGGGTGCTCCGCGATCAGGCGGTCGTAGAGCCGGATCGCCCGGGCGTAGTCCCGCGCCTCGTGGTCGGCCGCCTCGCCGGCGCGCCACAGGTCGGCCGCGGCGGCCGCCGCGTCCCCCCGCGCCGCCGCCGCGTCGGCCGCCGCCTCGAGCGCCGCCGCCCGATCGACGGGACCGGCGGCGAGGGCGAGCGCCAGGAAGAACGACGTCACGGCCGGCATCCTAGAAGACCCGGACCGCTTTCCGAAGCGCCCCCCTTTCGACTGACCCGTCAATCATATTTGCTTGACGCGCTGCGCCACCCGTGGCAGCGTGCCCGCTTCCCCCCGGCCCTCCGTGTCCGGAAGGCCGGGTAACGGTCCGAACCCGCGGCCTTTACAGGGCCTCCGGGATCCGCTATCGGAGGGCCCCGTGCTCAACGAGAAACTGGTCGGCAAGCGATATCCCGAACAGCCCTGGACCGTGACCGCCGAGGCGGCGCGGGCCTACGCCCTCTCCTACAACGACCCCAACCCGCGTTTCGTCGACGAAGGCTCCCCGTCGGGACCGGTCGCGCCGCCGATGTACGCGGTGGTGGCGTGCGGCCCCTCGGAGCTGCTCCCGTTGTTCGACGAGGAGCTGACCGGTCCGTCCGCCGACTTCTTCCGCCGGATGGTGCGCGGCGACAACGACGTCGTCTGGTCGGACGTGATCCGCCCCGGCGACCGGCTCGCTTCGAGCGCGGTCGTCACCGGGATCGAGAAGAAATCGAACGGCGAGCTCCTCCGCGTCGACGTGACGCTGCGCCGCGATGGCCGCGAGGTGGCGCGGGTCGGGTGCGGCTACTTCGTGCGCGGCGACGGGCCGCGCGAGAAAGGGGACAAGGCCCCCGGCACGAGCGAGCAGCCGCGCGGACCGGTGATCGCCGCGGTCGAGATGCCGGTCGCCCACGACCAGCCGATCCGCTACGCCGAGACGAGTGGCGACCGCAATCCGATCCATACCGACGACAACGTGGCGCGCCTCTACGGACACCCGGGGATCATCCTGCAAGGCTCCTGCACCATGGCCTTCGTCTCCAAGGCGGTGCTCGACTCGTTCTGCGGCGGCGATCCGGCGAGGCTGAAGCGGCTGCGCGTCCGCTACGCGCGGCCGGTCCTCCCCAACGACGTGGTGACGACGATCGCCTGGAGGGTCGACGACGGTCCCGGCGTCCAGGGATTGGGTCTCGAGTCGAAGAAGCAGGACGGAACGATCGTGATCAAGAACGCCTTCGCCGAAGTGGCGAAGGGATAGGGAGCCATCGATGGGTCTTTTCGCCGGCAAGGTCGTCATCGTCACCGGAAGTGGAAACGGGCTCGGCCGCTCGCACGCCCTGGCCTTCGCGAAGGAGGGGGCCAAGGTGGTCGTCAACGACCTCGGCGGCGACCGCGCGGGGGGCGGCAAGGGGAACATGGCCGCCGACAAGGTGGTCGAGGAGATCAAGGGCGCCGGCGGCGACGCGGTGGCGAACTACGACTCGGTCGCGTCGGTGGAAGGGGCCGACCGGATCCTGTGGAGCGCGCTCGCCAAGTACGGCCGCGCCGACGTCCTGGTGAACAACGCCGGCATCCTTCGGGACAAGACGCTGCTCAACATGAGCCAGGCGGAGTTCGACCTCGTGCTCGACGTCCACCTCAAGGGGACCTACTTCTGCACGCAGGCCTTCGCGCGGCAGGTGAAGGTGCAGGGGGGCGGCGGGAAGATCGTCAACACCACCAGCCTCTCGGGGCTCCTCGGGAACTTCGGCCAGGCGAACTACTCGGCGGCGAAGGCCGGGATCTACGGCCTCACCCGCACCTCGAGCATGGAGCTCGCCAAGATCGGGATCACGGTGAACGCGATCGCGCCGGTGGCGCTCACCCGCATGACCGAGGACATCCCGATGGTGCAGGGGGCGGGGGACGGGCTCGCGCCGGAGCGGGTGACGCCGATGGTGCTGTTCCTCGCCAGTGAGCACGCCAAGGAGATCAACGGCCGGATCTTCGGCTGCCAAGGCGGCCGTTTCTTCGAATACAAGATGGCGCAGAACGACGGCTGGACGAAGGACGGCGTGGCGGCGGTCGCGGAGATCGCCGAGAACTTCAAGAAGATCGCCCTGCCATGAGCGAGATCGTCCTCTACGGCAAGGACACCTGACCCCACACGCGGGCCGCCCGGGAATCGCTGGCGGCCGAGGGTCACACCGTGGACTACCGGAACGTCCGGGCCAAGAAGGAGTGGCTCGACGAGATGCTCCGCTGGTCGAACGGCGTGCGCGAAGTCCCGGTGATCGTCCGGGAGGGGACGCTCGCCGGCATCGGCTGGAGCGGCTTCACCTGAACGGTCTGACCGCCGGCGGTGCGCCGGCGCGACGGTTCAGTCGTCGCAGCCGATCCGATCCCGGATCGACAGGCGATAGGGGTCGGGCGAGGAGCGGCCCGTCGGGCTGAAGACGCGCACGGCGATCGTTCGTGGGGTGTTGCAGCCGCCGACCGAGACCTGGATCTCCTCGTCCTGGGTCCCGTCGGAACTGACCGTGAGACTCGCGGAGGACGCCAACACCTGGAGGTCGTAGTCCGCCGGAAGATCGCGGAGCCGGATCTCGAACGGTCCGCGCACATCCACCCGGTACCAGTCCTCGTCATGGACCGCCGGCGCGTCGAACGGGAACACGTGCGCTTCGCCGTTCCCGGTGACGCGCGCGAATCCGTGGAGCGTCTGGATCGGAGCGTCGGGAACGGACATTGTCACGGTCCGCGGCTCGGAATCCGACAGATCCAGCTCGGTCCGGAGATCCCCTTCCTCCGACGGATCGGGCTCCGTCTCGCGACCGAGAAAGATCTCCAGGAGAGCGGACGAGGAGTCGCCGTCCCGCGCGACGACCGTCACGTCGAACGCGCGCGGTTTCGCGATTCGATGGCTCGACCGGTCGTACGGCGCCTCGATCCCGGCCGCCGCGGTCTCGACGTCGTTCGCCTCGCTCGGATCGTGAGAGGCGAGGGGAGCCGGATCGACCGGCTCCACCGAGAGGATCTCCAGGCTACGGTCACCCGATCCGCCGGCCGGCGACGCGGGGTCCCCCGCGGACGTCGAATCGTCGCGGAGACCCGCCCGTCCGCAACCGGCGAGGTGCACACCGAGAAGCAGGCACGCGGCGGCACGCGTCGATCCGATCCCCTCGCCCACGGCACTGGATTCAGCAACCGGCGTGCCGCCCGGAGAGGGCGGAACGATTGGAGAATCGGCCGGCGTTCGGCGGCGACCGGAGTCCGCAGGGCCCACCGGCCGGGGGGGATCGCCTCCGGTGAGAACTCCTGGACCGGTGCGGTTCCCGCGTCCTAGGGGGCGCGTTCGCCCACCAACGAAAGGCTGCCGACCTCGAAGGCGCACGCCCCCCCCACCTCCGGATCCGGGGCGGAGAGGATCGTGAGCGTCCCCGCCGTCGCCACGCCGAAGCGGTCGGCGGCGATCACCGCGAGCTGCACCTCGTCGTTGTCGATCGTCAGCGTTCCCGTCCCCCACTTCGCGACGGCGATGCTGATGAACAGGCCGTAGGTGTCGTAGTTGGTCCCGACCAGGTCGAAGTTGGGGTGCGCCGGCGGTTCGGGCCAGTAGCAACGCCACGTTCCCGTGAGCGGAACGACCGGTTCGCCGTCGAGCTCCGCGGCGAAGTCGAAGTCGCTCCCCACCTCCGTGCCGTCCCCCAATGGCGCGCCGCTCCCCGACGCGTTGGTGAGCGAGCCGGTGATCGGCACGTTCGGCTCGACCTCCTCCGGATCGCATCCGGCGAGCGTGACCGCGGCGGCGGCCACCACCGCCAATGCGAGCCCGGCACGGCGTCGGGACGACTCACGCACGGGCCCACTCCCGGCGCAGGGCCGACACGTGCGCCGGCGGCGACGCGATCCGGTCGAGCCACTCGACGGCCTCGGCGGCGTGCCCGAGCGCCTTCGCGTAGAGAGCGAGACTCCACAGATTCTCCCGGCCGAGGTCCCCCTTCTTGAGCAGGAGGTACGCCGAACCGACGTCGGAAAGGCTTTCGAACCAGGCGTCGGCGTAGGCGACCGCCACCTCCGAGATGGCGGCGACGGTCTTCGCACAGGCCGCCTCGTCGGCGCCGTACTCCCACCAGACGTCGCGGCCCTCCATCAGGTGACCGAGCCGGGCGTGGAAGACCTGCTCGTCGACGGCGTCGCCGCGCATCGGTCCGCCGTCCTCGAACCGGCGCGCGAAGTCGTGGCTCACCGCGAGGTGCAGGGTGAACCGACCGCCGTGCCCTCCGGACGGCGCCTGGCGTTTGAGCGAGAGGAGCTGGAGCATCCCCGATCGATTGCGCGACGCGTGGTCCCCCTTCACCGCGTAGCCGGCCCCCTTCAACTTCGGGACGGCGGTGTGCTCCCAGATCTGGAGGAACTTCCAGCCCTCGACCATCGGCCGGTAGGATACTCTGCCCGCGTGGCGGAAGGCGAAAGCGCGAGCCCCGGCGCGGGCCAACGCACGAGCCAAGGCGCGAGCCCGGGCACGACCGACCTTCTGGCGCGCCGGCTCCTCGCGATCTGTCTCCCCGCCTCGGTCCTCTTCTCCCTGACCTCGAGCCAATACTGGGCGGCCGCGTTCGTGCAGGCGCCCGTCAGCGCCGTGCTGCAGACCCTGTTGGCGGCCGCCGCATGGATGTCACTCCGCAGGCCGGACGCGCCCGGCCGCCTGTTAACCGTCGCCGCCCTCGTCGTCGTGAACACCGCCTACGAGCTTCCCGAGGTCCCCAACCACCGGCTGACGATCACGCTCGTCGCGCTCGCCCTCCTCGTCGCGTACGCGACGCGGGCGCGACGAGGCTGGGACGCGACGGTGCGGGAGACCTTCGCCACCGGTCGCTGGCTCGTCCTCGTGATCTACGCCTTCGCCGCGTTCGCCAAGCTCAACGGGACGTTCACCGATCCCACGACCAGCTGCGCGTCCGACTTCGCCGGCGACATCGCCTACTTTCCCGACCGCCTCTTCCCCGCCGCGATCGCGGGAGCGATCGTGATCGAAGGCGGGCTCGTGCCGCTGCTCCTCGGCCGGCGGACGCGCACCTTCGGCGTCTTCCTGGGGCTTCTGTTCCACTTCGGGCTCTCGCTGAACTTCCTCAAGCACTTTCTCGACTTCTCCTCGGCGATGACCTGCGGGCTGGTCCTGTTCCTGCCGCTCGACGCGGTCGAACGGAGTCTCGGCGGGGCGGGAGACGCCGCGAGGCGCACGGAGCGGTTTTCGCGGGCCCTCGCCGCGGCCTTCCTCGGGATCGCGGCGGTCGTGATGCCGGTCGACCTGGTGGCGATGGCGCGCCTCCCGTCGATTCCGGTGTTGGGGTATGCCCGCCAGCTGGTATGGCTCGCCTACGCATCGGCCGTGATCGCGGTGAGCGCGCGGTGCCTGTTCGAGCGGCGCCTGCGGCCGGTGGACCACGCGTTCCGGATCGGCCGGGCGTCGATCCTCCTCGTCCTGCTCGCGTTCCTCAACGGCTCGAGCCCCTACCTCGGCCTGAAGACGAGGACGGCCTTCTCGATGTACTCGAACCTCGACCTGGACGCGGACCGGTCGAACCACTGGCTCGTCCCGCGTAGCGCCGACCTGCTGGGACTCCTCCGCGATCGGGTGCAGGTGGTCTCCACCACGATCGACGCGTTGGCGCCGTACGCCGTGGAGGGGGTGGAGCTCACCTTCCTCGAGTTCTCACGGCTCTGCGCGCGAGCCGAGGCCGGACAGGTCGAGTACCGCCGGAACGGAGAGAGCGGCCACTTCGTCGCCGGCCGGGACGCGGTGCCGCGCTCGCCGTGGCTGGCGCGAAAGCTCACCCTCTTCCAGCCCCTCGGAGAGGGCGCCGCCGACGCCTGCATCTGGTGACCCGAAGCCGATCGCGGATGGCGAGACGACGCTTCCGCGCCGCCCGCCTCTCCGCTAGGATTCCGCGCCCTCATGGCCCGCCAGACGTTCCCCCACCTGCGAAACGTCGCGATCATCGCGCACGTCGACCACGGCAAGACGACGCTCGTCGACGGGATGCTGCGACAGGGGAACATCTTCCGCGCGAACGAGGCGTTGCCCGAGCGCGCCATGGACCAGCTCGACCTCGAGCGGGAGCGCGGCATCACCATCATGGCGAAGAACACCGCCGTGCGGTACGGGGGCGTGAAGATCAACATCCTCGACACGCCGGGGCACGCCGACTTCGGCGGGGAGGTGGAGCGGATCCTCAACATGGTCGACGGCGCGCTGCTGCTCGTCGACGCCGCCGAAGGTCCGCTCCCGCAGACGCGCTTCGTGCTGCGGAAGGCGTTGGGGCTCTCGCTCCCGGTGGTGCTGGTGGTCAACAAGATCGACCGCGCGGACGCCCGGGTGCAAGAGGTGATCAACGAGACCTACGACCTGTTCATCGACCTGGGGGCGACCGAGGAGCAGATCGACTTCCCGATCGTCTACACCAACGCGCGGAAGAAGATCGCCACGCTGGCGCTCGACCAGGAGTCGGCCGACCTTCGGCCCCTGTTCGAGACGATCCTGGCGCGGGTGCCGCCACCCTCGGGCGATCTCGAAGCGCCCCTGCAGATGACGGTCAACCACATCGACCACGACGACTACGTCGGGAGGCTGGCGATCGGGCGGATCGTCGAGGGGTCGATCGAAGCGCTGGGCTACGTCACGTTGATGAAGGAGGAGGCGCAGATCCGGGCGAAGGTCGGCGGGATCTGGCAGTTCGCCGGCTTCACCCGCGCCGAGGTGTCGAAGGCCGGTGCCGGCGACATCGTGGCGATCTCCGGGATCCCCAACGTCGACATCGGCGACACCATCGCCGACGAGGGGGACCCGAAGGCGCTGCCGCGGATCAAGGTCGAGGAGCCGACGCTGAAGATGCTCTTCCGCGTCAACAACTCCCCCTTCGCCGGTCGCGAAGGCAAGTACGTCACCAGCCGCAACCTGGGCGACCGTCTCAAGAAGGAGACGATGAAGAACGTCGCCATCCGGGTGCAGCCGACCGACGACCCGGCCGCCTTCACCGTCTTCGGGCGGGGCGAGCTGCAGCTCGCCGTGCTGATCGAGATGATGCGGCGGGAAGGGTACGAGGTCGCGGCGGGAACCCCAGAGATCGTCACCAAGGAGATCGACGGGAAGCGGATGGAGCCGGTCGAGCTGCTCGTGGTCGACGTGCCGACCGAGTTCGTCGGATTGGTCGCCGAATTCCTGGGGCCCCGCAAGGGGAAGATGGTGAAGATGACCGACCAGGGGAGCCGTCAGCGGCTCGAGTTCCGGGTGCCCAGCCGCGGGCTGATCGGCTTCCGCAACCGCTTCCTCACGCTGACGCGCGGCACCGGGCTCGCCACCGCGATCCTCGACGGCTACGAGCCGTGGTTCGGTCCGATGCAGCGGCGCGACGTCGGGGCGCTGGTCGCCGACCGCGCCGGGGTGTCGACGCCGTACGCCATCAACGCCATCCAGGAGCGCGCCGCGCTGTTCGTCGGTCCCGGGATCCAGGTCTACGAGGGGATGATCGTCGGAGAGAACAGCCGCATCCACGACCTCGACTTCGACGTCACCCGCGAGAAGAAGCTGACCAACATGCGCGCCAGCGGCTCCGACGACCTGGTGAAGCTCGTGCCCCCGATCCCGCTCACGCTGGAGAAGGCGATCGAGTGGATCAATCCGGACGAGCTGATCGAGGTGACTCCACAGTCGATCCGCCTGCGGAAGGTGGTCCTGGAGAAGAACCGCCGGCCGAAGCCGGACCGCGCATAGCGGGGCCTATCGCGCGTGGCCGCCGCCCTGCTGCCCCGCGCCGGGCGAGCCGGCGGGTGCGGCCGCGCCGATGGTGGCGGCGCCGCGACCGACGTCGGAGCCCGTCCGATCGACGGAGCGCTGCGCCAACAGCTCCTCGATCTTCCCCCACCGGCCCGCGTCGTCGTCCGCTTTCCGGCCGAGCTCGATCGCGCGTCGCGCGTTCCCCTCGCCCTGCACCGCCATGCCGAACCCGAACACCGCCACGGCGGCGCCGATCGGCCACGCGGGCGTTCCGACGAGCGAACCGGTGAGGACGGACCCGACGAAGGTGACCGCGATTCCACCGACCAGCTTCGCCGAGCCGATCCGGTGCTGCCGCCGCGATTCCCGGCGCTCCCGGGGCACCGACGCCGCGAGGCGGTCCCGCTCCACGCGAAGCTGCTCGTCGGACATCCCCGGCAGGTCGGCATTCCGGCAGGCGCCGGGAAATCGCTCGACGACTCCCGGCTCGCAGTCCGGGACGAGCTCCTCGTCGGCATGGGCCGGGCGGAGCGTCGCGCCGGTGAACGCGATCAGGATCGATAGGCTCAAGACCGATTTCATCGTCTCCCCCGTGTTGGAATCGCGGGGAAAACTACACGGCTCGTGCCATCGCCAAATCGCGGGAAACACGACGCTTTGGGCGAACCCGCGCCGGGTTGACGCGTAGCCGGAGGAGACGCTCGCGCCCCGCCCCATCGTGCCGACACCGCCGGTCCCGTCTCCGGCGGCTCGCGGTGGGGCGCCCGCGCGGAAATTTGGTGTCTAACCCCGCTTTCCCCATATCATTTCCTCCGACTTGCGGGCGATCACGCCCGACTTCAAGGGAGGACCACGTGGCCGAAGGCGGATTCTTCGCGCGTCTTTCGAATCTGTGGAAGGGGTTCTGGAGCCTCTGGATCTCCGACGTCGAGCGGAACCATCCGGAGATCGCCTACGAGAACGCCATCAATTCGATGGTGATGAAGTACTCCCAGCTGAAGAAGGCGACCGCCGCCATCATCCGCCGGCGCGAGGAGATCACCGCGCGGTTGGAGAAGTCGCGCGCCGAGCTCGCCCAGGTCGACCGGGACCTCGAGGTCGCGATCTCCACCGATCAGAAGGACCTCGGCGTGGTGCTGATCCAGAAGAAGACGGCGCTCGCGACCGACGTCGCCGAGCTGGAGAAGGAGCTCGGCCAGGCGCAGAAGGACGCCGAGGACGCCAAGGCCGGCCTGATGTCGGTGCAGACCGAGATCACCAAGCTCAAGGACGAGAAGGACCGGATGCTGGCGAAGATGGCCAGCGCCCAGGCACGGCTCAAGATCCAGGAGCAGCTCGACGGACTGTCGGTCGACGCCGAAGTGAAGGCGCTCGACAACGTCCGGACCCACATCAAGAACACCGTCGCCGAGGCGAATCTGGGACAGGAGCTCAAGGACTCCGACCTCGACCAGCGGCTGGCGAAGCTGCGCCAGAGCGCCGGCAGCGTCACCGCCAACGACGAGTGGGAGAAGTTGAAGGCGGCCCGCGCCCAGCAGAAGTCGACCACCAAGAGCATGTGAGTCGATCACGATGAAACTGACACCGTTCGCCAAGTTCTTCCTCACCGTCGTCGTCCTCGCCGTCGTCGGCTTCGCCGCCTACCGCCACCACGGCGACAAGATCCGTTCGTGGGCCACCGGCAAGCCGGCCGGGGCGCCGTCGGCGGGCGCCGCCGCCGGAGCGGACGCGCTCGACAAGAGCGACTTCTCCCGGCTGGCGGAAGCGCCCCCCGATCCCGACCGCAAGGCGGGGGCCGGCGGCGTCACCGCCGCCGAGGTGGCAAAGGGCAAGCTCACCCGGCCGCTGGTGGTGGGGATCAACACCTGGGCCGGGCACGCGCCGGGGATCGTCTACAACCGCGGGATGGATCCGGGCGCAGCCTCGCTCTACAAGAAGGAGCTCGGGATCGAGGTGAAGTTCGTGCTGTTGGAGGATCCGGCGGCGAAGCTGGCGGCGTTCCAGAAGGGGGACGTCGACGTGATGTGGAACACCGTCGACAACTGGGCGCGCGAGGCGTCGGTCCTCTCCGAGACCTCGGTCGGCGGAAAGTCGATCCTCCTCCAGGACTGGTCGCGCGGCGGCGACGGGATCGTTTCGCTCTCGTCGATCCAGTCGGTCGAGGACCTGAAGGGGAAGCGGATCGCCTGCACCCAGTTCACCCCCTCGCACTTCCTGCTCCTCTACCTGCTCTCGCAGTCGGGGCTGTCGCCGGCGGATCGCAAGGAGATCGAGAGCAAGGTGGTCTTCAGTCTCGACGCGCCGGCGGCGGCGGCGATGTTCAAGGCCAAGCAGGTCGACGCGGCGGTCACCTGGGAGCCCGACCTCTCGGCGGCGGTCGAGGCCAGGGGGCAGGAGGCGCACGTGCTGGTCTCGACCGCGGCGGCGACCAACGTCATCGCCGACACGCTCGTCGCGCGCAACGACTTGATCGAGCGGGCGCCGGAGACCGTCCAGGCCTTCGTCCTCGGGTGGCTCAACGGGATCGAGCGGATGCGCGAAGACCCGGCCGGCTCGAACAAGATCGTCGGCGACGCGCTCAAGCTCGACGAGGAGACGGTGAGCGGGATGCTCTCGGGCTTGAAGCTCACCCCCTTCGCCGACAACGCCGTCTTCTACGGCCTCACCGGCGCCAAGCCGCACTACGAGACGCTGTTCGACACCGCGTTCGTCATTTGGCGGAAGAAGGGGCTCGTCACCCGGCCGGTGACGGCGTCCGACTGGGTCGACACCCGCTTCCTGCGAAGCCTCGCGCCGCACTTCCCGGGGCAGAAGGTGGTCGAGCCGGCGATGGCGTCGAAGGCGCCGAGCCTGAAGGACCGCGCGATCCTCAACAAGCAGATCCAGATCCACTTCACGCCGGGCTCCGACCGCATCATGGACGGCTCGTTCTTCGTCCTCGATTCGCTCGGCGAGTTGATGGTCTCTTTCGGGAACACCTACCTCCGCGTGGAGGGGAACACCGACGCCGTCGGATCGGCGGAGGTGAACCTGACCCTCTCCCAGAAGCGGGCGCTCGCGGTGACGCGCTACCTGCAGAAGGAGTTCCCGCAGATCCAGCCGAGCCGGTACCAGACGACCGGCTACGGCGAATCGAAGCCGATCGCCTCCAACGAAACCGAGGCCGGGCGGCAAATGAATCGCCGCACCGACATCCGGGTGGTCCTGGCGACGAACTGATGGCCCGGCCGGACGACGCACTCGCGATCCGCGGACCGCTCTCCCGCACGACGCGCACCTGGCTGACGATCCTCTCGCCGGCGCTCGTGCTCGCCGCCTGGTGCGTGCTGTCGTTCGGGGGGATCACGCCGAAGGAGTTCCTGCCGACGCCGCTCGACACGCTGCGCGGGATCCTCCAGCTCGTCTACGAGCACGATCTGCTCTACGCCGTCTGGGTCTCCACGCGACGGATCTTGATCGCCTTCGGGTTGGCGTCGGCGGTCGCGTTCCCGCTGGGGATCCTGATGGGGGCCTTCACGCCCGTGGAGGCGTTTTTCAACCCGATCGTGGCTCCCTTACGCTACATGCCGATCTCCGCCTTCATCCCGCTGCTGATCCTGTGGTTCGGGATCTTCGAGCGGGAGAAGATCGCGTTCCTGTTCCTCGGAACGTTCGTCTACCTGCTCCCGGTCGTGGTGTCCGCGATCCGCGCCGTCCCGGAGGAGCTGGTGCAGACGGCGCTGACCCTGGGGGCCGGCCGCCGGCAGGTAATCGTCAGCGTCCTGATCCCGGCCGCCCTGCCGGAGATCTTCGACAGCTTCCGGGTGATGAACGCCATCGCCTGGACCTACGTCATCCTGGCGGAGGCGGTGAACGCCGAGCACGGACTCGGTTACATGGTCGAGCTGGCGCGTACCCACCACAAGCCGTCCTGGAGCTTCGCCGGCTTGATCGTGATCGGCGGGATCGGCCTGGCCACCGACTTCGTGATCAAGTCGGCCTCGCGGCTCCTGTTCCGTTGGCGGGAGGCGGCGTGACGGCGGCGCCGGCCAAGGCACCCGCGGCATCGGGCACCCCCAAGCTCTCGATCGAGAGCCTCGACGTCACGTACGTCGGCCGCGACGGCTCGGCGATCGACGCGGTCCGCGGGCTCGAGTTGACGATCCCCGACAAGCCCGGGATCGGCGAGATCGTCGTCCTGCTCGGTCCGTCCGGTTGCGGCAAGTCGACGATCCTGAAGTGCATCGCTGGTCTCCTCCGCCCGACGAAGGGGAGCGTCAAGGTGGGCGGGGTCGAGGTCGACGGCGTCGGTCGCGATCGGGGGATGGTCTTCCAGCAGTACACCTCGTTCGGCTGGCTGACGGTCCGGCAGAACGTCGAGTACGGCTTGAAGCTCGCCGGCGTTCCACCCGAGGAGCGGCGGCAGCGGGTCGATCGTTATTTGAAGCTGGTGGGTCTGTTCGAGTTCGCCGAGCAGTATCCGAAGAGCCTATCCGGGGGGATGAAGCAGCGGGTGGCGATCGCCCGCACGCTGATCAACCGGCCTCGGCTGGTGCTGATGGACGAACCGTTCGGCGCGCTCGACCCGCAGACGCGCTGGGAGATGCAGTCGATGCTGCTGGAGATCGCCAAGACCGAGGACAACACCATCGTGCTGGTCACGCACGACGTGAGCGAAGCGGTCTACGTCGGCGACGCCTGCTACGTGCTGGCGCCGCGTCCGACGCGGGTCCTGGCGAGGATCGGCGTGCCGACGTTCCAGGAGCGGAGCGCATCGCTCAAGGCGGCCCCCGAGTTCCGGGCGGTGGAGAAGGAGCTGCTGGAGCGGCTCTACGCGAAGAACTAGATGGCCGACGAGTCGAGACCGCCGCGTACCACCCGGACCTACGCCAAGCGGCTGTTCAACAACTTCTACAACTACATGTTGCTCGGCGGTGCGGCGGCGACTGCCGCCGTCTCCGGCGACTGGTGGATCCTGCTCGCCGCCGGCGCCGCCGAGGCGCTCTTCATGCTCTACGCGCCGGACTCCCCCCCCGTCCGCCATCTCCTGGACAAGGCGATCGACCGCGAGGAGGCCGACGCGGCGAAGAAGAGACGGGAGACCGCCATCGCCGCGCTCACCCGCGGGGAGCAGGTCCGCTGCATGGCGCTGCTCACCAAGCGCGCGCAGATCGCGAAGCTCGCGGCCGAGAATCCCACCTTCGGCGGCGAGCTGGTGCGCGTGGAGATCCGCAAGCTCGACCGCCTGGTCGATTCGTTCGTCGAGCTCGCCTCGACATCGGCCCGCTACTCGGAGTACCTGGACCGCGAGGACATCGCGGAGGTCGAACGCCTGGCCCGCGCGTACGAGAAGGAGGCGGCCGGCGCCCAGGAGCACGCCCGGGACCTGGCGAAGAAGAACCTGGAGATCGTGATGCGCCGTCTGGAACGCCTGCGCGAAATCCGCTCCTTCTGCGACCGCGCCGGCGGCCAGCTCGACCTGATCGAGAACTCGTTCGGCCTCCTGGCCGACCAGATCGTCTCGATGCGAAGCCCGCAGGAGCTCGCCGGCCAGCTCGACGACCTGATCGACGGCGTCGAGGCGGTCCGGCAGACGGCGCGCGAAGCCGACCGCTTGCTCGTTTCGGAGGCCCGATGAGCACCGCACCCGCCAGGAGTCCGGAGTCCACCGACGCCAAGCTGCCCGCCTGGGCGGAGGAGCTGAAGCGCCGCTACCTGCGCGGCGAGGCATCGCAGTTCATCCTCCACGGAAACGTCCACGACCTGGTCCTCCATCGCGGCCAGGCGACGATGGTCGACGAGTTCCTGTGCAACGTGATGCTGGCCGGGAACAAGGACTCGGTCGCCATCTACAACACGGCGAACGGCGTGCGCTTCGCCAAGCGCCGCGATCGGCTGCCGGGGGTCGACGAGCTGACGCTTTCCCGATCGCGCGAAAAGGTGATCCCCGTGCTCGAGCGGTTGCTCCTGACCGAGGACCGGTTCGCGCTGCTCCTGGAGTACGCCGAGACGCTCTGCCCCGCCGCCGACCTCTCGATGTACGGCGACGTCGACCGCGCCACGCTGATCACCCTCCACCGCTGGGCGTCGCTGCCGTCACTGGAGCACGCCGACAACGTCATCCTGCTCCTGACCGAAAATCTTTCCGAGCTGCACCCGCGCATCGTCAACAACGCCCGGGTGGCGGCGATCCGCGTCCCGATCCCGGACGAAGAGGACCGGAAGGGGTTGATTCGCCACCTCGTCCCTCACTTCGATCCGGCGTCGGTCGACAAGCTGGCGGAGATCACTGCGGGCCTGAAGCTGGTGCAGATCCGCGGGATCCTCAAACCGCAGGACGCCGAGCCCGACCTCGAGGAGCGAAAGAGCCTGATCCGCGAGCTCCTCGGCAAGGAGGCGCCGCAGGACCGCATCGACGGCCTGGCGGGGATGACCAAGGGGATGGATCCGGAGGAGATCCGCCGCATGGTCGCGCCGACCGCGACCCTCCCGTCCGCCGGGATCACCGTGGAGATGGAGGAGATGGTCGCCAAGCACAAGCGCGACATCATCGAACGGGAGTGCTCCGGGCTCCTCGAGTTCGTCCGACCCAAGCACGGGTTCGAGGCGGTCGGGGGGATGGAGGAGGTCAAGCGGGAGCTTGCGCGCGTCGCCAAGGCGATTCGCTCCGGCGACACGTCTCACGTCCCGATGGGATTCCTCTTCGTGGGGCCGATGGGGACGGGGAAGACCTTCGTCGCCGAGGCGTTCGCCAAGGAGTCCGGACTCACCGCGGTGAAGTTCGGCAGCTTCCGGTCGAAGTGGGTCGGCGCGACCGAGGCCAATCTGGAGCGGATACTGGCGGTGCTCGGGGCGATGGGGCAGGTGATCGTCTTCATCGACGAGGTCGATCGCGCGCTGGCCGGGCAGGACGGGAGCAGCGATGGCGGCACCGAGAGCCGGGTGATCGCGCGGCTCAAGGAGTTCATGTCCGACACGCGCAACCGGGGACGGATCCTGTTCGTGCTGATGACCAACCGCCCCGACCGCCTCGACACCGACATCAAGCGAACCGGGCGGCTCGACCGGAAGATCCCGTTCTTCTACGCGCAGGAAGCGGCGGAGGTGGAGCCGATCCTCGGCGCGCTCCTCAAGCGCCACAAGCTGACGCCCGGCTTCGACCTGAAGTCGAAGCGGGCGGAGATCTCGGCGAAGCTGGTCGGCTACTCGAACGCCGACATCGAAGGGGTGGTGATGCTCGCCGCTTCGCTGGCCGACTCCGCGGGGCGCGCACAGAGCCCGGCCGCCGAGGACCTCGCCAAGGCGGTCGCCGACTACCTCCCGTCCCGCGACGTCGCCATCCTCGAGTTCATGGAGCTTCTCGCCGTCTTCGAAGCCTCGAACCGCAGCATGCTTCCGAAGAAGTACGCCGACCTGACCGCCGACGAGCTCTCCGAGCGCCTCGCCGCCGCGCGAATCAAGGTCGGGAACCGGCGATAGCTTCGAAGGCCGCGACCCGCTCGGCGAGCCGCGCGAGCTCGTCCGGCGGAGCGGCCGCCCCGAGCGAATCGAGGCGCTCCGACTCCGCCTCGATTTCGGCGAGCTCGATCTCCAACGGGTCGGGGGTCTCGGCGAACGGCATCTCCTCGCTCGCAAGCGGAGCGGGCTCGATGACCGTCGGCGGCGGTGAGATTCGACGCCGGATGGCGGCCATCCTCGCCTCGATCCGGCTCAGACGCCGCAATGTGAGAACGGTCGGGACTTCGTAGGACGCGGCCGTCGCCTCGGCGTAGCCGCCGCTCAGATTGGAGTAGGCGGAAGACGACCGCAGGTGAAGGGTCTCGAGCCGATCCCTGCCATGCCGCAGCCGGCGGGAAAGGGACCGCAATCGCCGTCGCGCGACCTCCGGCGAGATCGGGGCGTCGCTCGGTGCGACGGCCGGTCCGCGGCGGAGGCTCCGCAGCCGCTCCCGCACGCGCTCCAGGCGCTCGTGGGACGTCAGGATCGTGGCGCTCGACTCGCGTACCGCGTCGACGTTGCCGCGACGGACGTAGCCACCCATGCGCGACTCCTCCCGCCAGATCCCTTCGCGGATCCCGTCCATCCTCTTTTCGAGGGTCCGGTACCGCGTCGGATCGAAGGGGATGCCGTGCTCGCGCGCGTCGCGCCGCAGCTCGCGCCGCGCCTCCTTGCTCTCGGCGAGCCGCCGCTCGAATCGGCGTCGGGTGCGACCGTGGGTCTCCCGCACCCTCTCCCGCAGGGTCCGCTCACGCTCGGCCAGGCGGGAATAACGCCGGTAGTAGCCGGAACGGCTCAATCCGGACGCCGCCTCCACCGTCTCACCGAACTCCACCAATCCGGTCGGTGAATCCCCGGGGCACTCTTGCGCGGAAGCGGCAAGCGGCAACGCGGTCAGGACGAATACGAGAAGGGAATGGCGTTTCATGCTTGGCGCCGCTGAGCAATGCGCATGCCGTCGAATCGAATCGAATGAACCGACCATGTCGTTGCGTGCGCGTCGAATTCAGGATTCGACTCGGCTCGTCCGTGTTGAATCGACATGGCGAATTGTGACGCGCCTGTCCCCGCGCCCGCCGTGCGGCGCCGCGCCTCGTTGACGGACGTTCCGGGAGGTTGCTAGGATCCGCGCCCCAAAACGTAAGTCATTGACGCGGCGAGTTATTTCCGTCCGCGGGAGGAGCGGTGATGGCGCTGGAAGTGTTCCAGAACCTCGAGCAGTACGGGCACGAGGAGCTGGTGCTGTTCACCAACAAGGACGTCGGCCTGCGCGCCATCGTCGCAATCCACAGCACCACACTCGGCCCCGCGCTCGGCGGCTGCCGGATGTGGACCTACTCCAACGATCTCGAGGCGATCGAGGACGCGCTGCGACTTTCTCGGGGGATGACCTACAAGGCGGCCGCGGCGGGGCTGAACCTCGGCGGCGGCAAGGCGGTGATCGTCGGCGATCCGAAGCACGCCAAGTCGGAGGGGCTGTTTCGCGCCTTCGGGCGATTCGTCGAGAGCCTCAACGGCCGCTACATCACGGCAGAGGACGTCGGCACCGACGTCAACGACATGGAGTACGTCTACATGGAGACCCGTTTCGTCACCGGCGTCGCGCCGGCGCACGGCGGGTCGGGGGACCCCTCGCCGGTCACCGCCTACGGCGTGCTGCAGGGGATCAAGGCCTGCGTCCACGAGACGCGCGGCGAGGATTCGCTCCGGGGGATGTCGGTCGCGATCCAGGGCCTGGGCAACGTCGGCCACAACCTGCTCAAGCACCTGCTCGACGAGGGGGCGACGGTCGTCGCGACCGACATCGACCGCGAACGCTGCGAGAGGGTCGCGAAGGAGCACCGGGGCGTGGAGATCGTCTCGCCGGAATCGATCCTCTCCGCGAACGTCGACGTGCTGGCGCCGTGCGCGATGGGGGCGATCATCAACGACGATTCGCTGCCGCGACTCAAGTGCAAGATCGTGGCGGGAGGCGCCAACAACCAGCTCAAGGACGACCGGCACGGCGCGAAGCTCAAGGAGCGTGGGATCCTCTACGCACCCGACTACGTGATCAACGCCGGCGGACTGATCAACGTCTACAGCGAGCTCGAGGGGTACAACCGGGAGCGCTCGCTCCGCATGACGCGGGGGATCTACTACAACCTGCTCAAGACGTTCGAGATCGCGAAGAGGCACGACATCCCGACGAACCGAGCCGCCGACCGGATGGCGGAGGAGCGGATCGAGACGGTGGCGCGGTCGCGGAGGGCATTCCTGGGGATGAATCCGGGGCCGCTACGGCAGCTGGAGTTCCGGCGCGACGGAGCCTAAGAAATTGAAAATTGGAAGTTGGAAATGGAAAACCGACAATGATGCGACTGTCGGTTTTTCATTTCCAATTCCCAATTCTCAATTTTTCCGGCCGCGGTCTATCCGGCGTGCGTTCCTGTCGCTTTCCCTTGGCGCTGCCGCCTGCGGGCCACGCCCCGCGCCGCCTTCCGCCGACGCCCCGGCGCCTCGTACGGTCGACCTTCCGCGACCCGCCCGCTCCTTCGAGCGGGTCACGATCGCCCCCGACGGGCGGATCTTCGTCGGCAGCCGCGAGGAGCCCCTCGCCCGCGCCGAGGAGCTCGCCGCGCTCGACGACGGCACTCCGCGCTGGCTGACGACGACCTGCGCCCCGACCGAGGCCGCGATCGGCCGCCTGGTCGACGTGGACGAGATCGCGCGCTCGCGCGGCTGGTTCGTCGTGGCTCGCGTCCAGGCCTCCGCCGCGACGCTCCCCGCGCCGGCCCCCCGCGCCGCGCCCCCGGCGTTGATACGGGCGACGGTTCGCGCCGACGGCCGGATCGAGCTCGGCGCGGCGCGGCGGGACGTCCCGCCGGAGGAGGCGAGAAGCCTGTTGCCGGAGGGCTGCCGCGCCCACGAATCGATCGCGCTCGCCGCCGCCGGCGCCTCGCCGGGCGCCCTCTATCGCGCCGCAGGATTCCTCGCCGCGCTCGGCTGCGAAGTGGTCATCCTCCGCGGAAGCTGACGGCGGCGAGCCGCACCGTGACGTCGCCGGCGGCCGGAGCCGTCCCGACGGTACCGTCAGCTCGTTCGCGCGCGCTCGGCGTCCCTTCGCTCCGTGGAGCGGGCCCTGGCCTGTTCGAGCTCGCGGTCGACGAGCGCCGCGGCCTCCTCGGCGGCCTTGCGGTCGCGCTCGTAGGCGTCCAGCGTGGCGCCGAGCTCGGAGACCGACGATGCGAGCTCCGCGGACGCGCCGTCGGTCAGCCCCAGTCCGAGGATCTGCGAATGGATCCGGCGCACGAGCTGGAAGATCCGCTCGAATGCCGCACCCAGCTCGTCGCGCGTGGCGCGGATCCGTCCGATGTTCTCGCGGTGTCGCCGCGCCTCCTCGAGCGCGCCGGCCAGGTGCGGGCGAGCGGCATCGGACGCCTCGGCGTGCGCCCGTTCCAGCCGCGCCACCTCGGCCTCCGCCGCGCCGACCGAATATTGGGGCGTCCCGAGGACGAGCTCCGCCTGCTCGATCCGTTGCTCGATCGCCCGCACGCGGTCGAGGAGCCCGCTCATCCGCGCGACTTCGGCCCCGGCGATCTCCGATCCACGGGCGGCCGCCTCGCACTCGCCGAACAGCGTCTCCACCTCCGCCAACCGGCGCCGGCTCTCGGCCGCGAGCGCCGTCGGCGGGCCGAACAGCCGGTTCCAGAGGTAGTAGGCCGACCCGGCCATCACTCCGCCGACGAAGATCTCGTCCAGGAACGGCAGGGGATCGATCGCGCGCAGGTCGACCGTCCAAAGGGCCAGTACCCCTGCGTTGAGCAGGACGACGCCCCACACCGGCCAGGCGTCGAGCCTCTTCCGGATCCGGGAGAGCGTCCCCTTCATCAGAAGCCGACCCCGATCGTCTGCTTGGCGTTCGCCCCTTCCGGATCCTTCACCACGATCACCACCTGGCCGCCCGAGCCCTGCCCGACCGTGGCGTCGTATCGAACCACTCCGTCGGGCGAGATGGAAAAGCCGCGAGCAGACGACTCCAACGTGTAGACGAGCGGATCGCCGTCCTCGTCGATCGCCGTCGCGCGATACCCGTCCAGTCGCGGGCCGGGCTGACTGGTGAGCACCGGCGGCCGGTTGCGGATGACGATCTCCCCGCGCAGCGGCGGCTCGGAGATCGTCCCCCGGTTGTCGCGGGCGCGCACGTCGACGCCGACACGGTCCCCCTTCTTGAACGGCCCGGGGCCGAGGGTGTCGGTGACCGCCCCCGGCACCGGCACTCCGTTCACGAGCCACTGCCAGAGAAAGATGATGCCGTCTCCGTCGAGGTCGCGCGCCCGGGCGCTCGCCTTGAGCGTGTCGCCGCGATGGGGATGGACCGCGTCGGCCGGAACTCCGACCGGCTCGATCGTCACCCGCATCACGCCGGGAGGATTGTTCTCGCGCGTGGATGCGGAGGTCGCGGCCGCCACGGCCGGGGCGTCTCCGGCCGGCGCGGCCGTTTCGGGACCGCGCGAGCAGGCCGCGACGGCGAAAACGAACGCGAACGCGAAACGTCGAGACTCGGCGGTCACGGCCAAGGCGATCGTATCACCGGGGTCCGGGCAGGTCCCGGGCCATCCCGAGGAAGACGGCACGGCGCTCGACGGCGACCGCAAGGGAGCGCGCGGCCGGCGACAGTGCGTGGGCGTACAGCGCGAGGTAGGCGACGAGACAGAAGCTCGCGGCCATCCGGACGAGAAGATCGGCCGAGGGCAGCCGTCCCCCCGGCTCCCCGTCGGAGGTCGGCGACGCCGAACGCCGGTGCCGCCATCGAAAGGCCGCGACCGCAGACAGGCTGGAGACGAGCCCGAGGTGCAGGAGCAGGACGAACGCCGACACGTCCCACAGGTCGCGGTAGGAGGCGATCCCGCGCACGAACTGGAAAAGGCAGACGGCGCCGACGACGCCGCCGACCCTCGACACCCACGTGGCGATCGACTCTCCGGACGGCGTCACGGCGTCGTCCCCCGATGCGGTTCGAGAAGGTCTGCCAGTCCGAGAAGTCCGGTGACGGCGTGCTGCACGCCGTCGATCCGGACCGAGTTGTCGGTCACCCCCTCGCGGATCCCCCCGCGCGCGTTTCGCGGGTTCTGCACGAAGTAGTCGTTTTCGGCTCGGAACTGCTGCGAGAGCGAGAACCAGGCCGAGGCGGTCGCCGCCTCCAGGTATCGCCTCTCCCGCGCCGTCTCGCCCGTCCTCCGCGCGAGCCTCGCCGCCGCGACGATCGCCTCGTTGCGGCTGGAGGTCGGCGTCGTCCGGGCGGAGCGCTGCCCGGTGAAGGTGGCGCCGTAGAGGTCGGGGGGGTGGCCGCGACCCAACATCGTCGTGCGCACCAGCTCGTCGGCGAGCCGGAAGGCGTAGCGCCGGTGCCGCTCGTCCTTCGT
>CAYJRR010000028.1:0-12564 GCA_964372275.1 uncultured bacterium | reverse complement strand
CCAGGCAGGGAATGAGGGACAACCAGGAGACAGGCCCTCCAGCGCCTGGGTGAGCCACGCGTCGGGCGGGATCATCAGCTCGAAGCCGCCCCATCGCCAGCGGCGTTCGATCTGGAAGTCGGCGGACCGCCGCGCCGCCTCCAGCCACGCCGGATCGCGATCCCAGCGATGGAGACGCACCAACGCCAGCGTCGCCTCACCCGGGTAGTAGATCGAGCGGCGGGTCGATCCGGGGTCGTCGTGCGTGACGTGATAGGACTTGAGCTCGCCGCTGGGGAGCTGCATCGTGAGGATCCCGCGGCCGAGCGCGCGCGTCAGCTCCTCGTGCTCCGGCGGGAGCGCCACCCCGGCGTCGACCGCGGCGAGCAGCGCCAATACGCCGAGCCCGAGCGCGCCGAGCTTGAGCTGCCCTCGCTTCGTGGCGTTCGGTTCGATCAGGAAGGCGGCCTCCGGATGCGCCGGATCCCGGTACACCGACCCCCGGATCAGGTGGTCGAGGGCGGCGAGCCCGGCGGTGCGCGCCTCCGGGTTCCCCGTCGCGCGGTGAACCTGGAACAGCGACATGGCGGTGCCGGCGTGCCGCAGGAGGTTGTACCCCCCTTCGGATCGATTCTGCTGCGCCTCGTACTGGTAGGTGAACCGTCCGCTAGCCGCCTGCTTGGCCGCGAGGAACCGCGCCCCCGCGTCGCACGCCGCGCGCAGGTCGGCCGGCGTCGGCGGGAACGGCGGCGGCACGTTGCCGCGGACGACGACGTGGTTCCCCTCCCCTCCCGGCCCTTCGACGAAGCTCGCGGCGCGAAAGCGGTAGAGGTTCGGCAGGTCGTCACGCGACGCGAGACCGGCGCGCTTGGCCAGGCCGTCGGCCAGCCGCCCGGGCTCGACCGAGTGCTCGACGGCGACCGACGGCGCGACGTACTCGAACGCCGTCCCGCGCGTCGTGAGCCCGTCGACGCCGGGGTCGAGGACCCGTGACAGGTAGCGATCGGTCCTCCGCAGGACGCGCCGCTCGGGACCGGTCAGATCGATCCGCACGCGGAGCGTCTCGACCCCCCCGCGCCACCCTTGTCGCTGCCAGTTGTGACCCGCCTGCGCGGCCGCGTCCCCGATCGCCTGGACGACGTCCGACCCTTCGACGTCGCGCCAGACCGATATTCCGAGGATCCCCAGCCCGTGCCGATACGCGGTGACGATCACCCCGCGGACTCCGGGAAGCCGCGCGACGGTGGGCGCGCTCGCCGCCGTCCCGGTGGACGGAGCGTCCTCCGGAGCGAGGATCCGCGCACGCGCGTAGTCGAGGAGCGCTTCGCGATCCGCAATCTGCGGCATCGACGGGACCGGCGTCGGCATCAACTGCCAACGGGCCAGGAGGATCGCCGCGAGGACCGAGGCGGACAGGAACAGTCCTCCGGTCCGTCGCGCCCCCCGGATTCCCGCGGGTAGATTCCAACGTGCGCGCGCGGCGTTTCCGGTCATCGAATGGAGGAGGATCGTGCGCCGACGGGACTCCGTCAACCGCATGATAGGCTCTTGCGATGGCCGTGCGCCCGGCACCTCGATCGGCGTTCTGGGCGGGGTACGCCGCCCTGCTCGTCGCCGCGGTCGCGTGCCGGCCGGAACCGGGCTCCGGCGGCGCGCCGACGCCGATGTCGACGGTCACGCCGACCGCCGTCGCGCTCTCGCCGTTCGCCGTCGAAGTCCGCTACGACACCGACGCGCCCCTCCCCTCGGCGGCCGCGGTCGAGGCCGAGGACGGACCGGCGATCGTCGTCGCCGCCGCCGAGACCGCGATCGAACACCGCCTCGTGATACACGGTCTTCAGCCCGGAACCGTCTACGACGTGCGGGTGGGCGAGGGTACCGGCGTCACCGGAACGACCGACGTCGAGACGCTCGACGCCCCCTCGGCCCCGTTTCGCGTCCTGTTCGACAACGCGCACGGCGAGCAGGCCGGGAACGCCGACTGGGTGATCGACAACGACCAACCGGCGCCGGCGCCCGCCTCGCCCGCCACCGAGTCGGGCTGGTCGGGGGCCTACTCCGCCTGGGGCTTCGCCCTGTTCGAGACCGGCCGCTACCTCGTCGAGACCCTTCCGCCCGGTGAGAGCTTCACCTTCGGCTCGTCCGGAACGCAAGACCTGGCGAACTTCCACGCCGTCGTCCTCCCCGAGCCGAACAACCGGCTATCAGCGTCCGAGATCTCGGCCCTGGCCGACTTCGTCGCGCACGGAGGAGGCGCCTTCCTGATCGCCAACCACGAGGGGTCCGACCGGGACAACGACGGTTGGGAGTCGTACTCCGTCCTGAACGAGCTGCCGGCCGACTCCCCCGCGTGGGGGTTCGAGCTCGATCCGGCGTCCTTCGCGTCGTTCCCGGCGCTGGACGGGCTGGTGGCCGACCCGCGCGAGCCGCTCCTGCACGGTCCGTACGGCGACGTCGGCGCGATCGGGTTTTACGGGGCGACGACGCTCTCCATCGATCGCGAAGTCAACCCGCGGCTGCGGGGGATCGCCTGGCGTCCCAACCAGGACGGCGACGCCGGCCTGCTGGTGGCGGCCGGCTGGTTCGGGCTCGGCCGCGTGGTGCTGATCGGCGACTCGTCGCCCGCGGACGATGGCACGGCCAGTCCGGGCAACTCCAACATCTACGACAGCTGGCACGACGAGTCCGAGGACAACGCGGCCTTCTTCCTGAACGCGACCGCGTGGCTCTGTGCCGAGTCCGGCTGATGCACGCCGGTCAGAATCGGCTCTGGAAGATCACCGCGAAGGCGAGCTGGTTGGTGACGTTCGCGTCGTCGAAGACGCGGCGCGGGAAGCCGCCCGAGTCGCGCACCAGCCGGGTCGAATTCTTGTCGAGCGTGTAGGTCACCTGGGTGATGAGGCTCATCATCTCCGACAGCTCGATCCGGTCGTAGACGCGCGTGGAGAGGATGTCGTAGGCCGCCTGCCCCGGCGGCAGGATGTCGAAGTCCCCCTGCCGCCGCACCACGACCGTGTTCGTGCCGTCGATGCCGGCCCCGCCGGTCTCGCCGGTGTAGGTCGCCGGGCTGTCGTAACCGAAGGTGAACCCCGGCGTCATGTGCAACGACGGGATGTGGAGATCGGCCCCGACGTCGACGAACCACATCCCGGTGACGTCGGCGCTCCCCGGGAAGGCGTAGTACGGAGTGAACGACGGGACGTTGAACAGCAGGAACGACAGATCGCGGTAGACGAAGTCGAACAGGAAGCGCGCGTAACCGGCCTTGACCTTGGCGTTGACGTCGGCCGCCATCGCCGGCTGCATCACGGTCTGCCCGAAGGTGTCCGGGTCCCGCAGGTTCTGGTTCAGGTAGCTCGCCTCGGCGGAGACGAGCCACGACAGGCCGGGCCCGTACTCCTCCTTGCGGAAGGCCTGGAACGGCGCGTCGGGGTCGTTGCGATAGAGGCGCAGGTCGACCGAGGTCTGGATCGGCAGCCCCTTGTGGAGCACCACCTGGCCCGAGACGCCGTTGGCGTCGATCCGCTCGCCGGCGAGCGTGTCCCCCGGCCCGATCGGCGGCAGCGCCCCCTTCTGGAAGCGCCCCGCCCCGGCCTCGATCCGCAGGAGCGGCGTGACGTCGATGCCGGCCCCCGCGAGGAAGGCGTAGACCGCCTCGATGTTGTTGGTGTTGTCGTTGAGCTGCCGGTGGGTCTTCACCCCGCCGAAGACGTATCCGCGCTCGCCGTCGTAGCCGAACTTCACCCCCGGCACCGGACCGGTGTTCTTGGGGAAGATCTCGCGACCACCCCAGGTGATCCCGTAGGAGTAGCCGAGGCGAAACCGGTCGGCGTTGAACGGGAAAGCGAGGAAGTAGGCGCGCGGCGGCTTTCCGGCTCCGCGCGGTTGCGAGACGTCGCCGGCGAGCCAGTTCACCTGCACGTAGGTGCCGTCGTCGGCGAACTTCTGTCCCCCCTTGCCGGTGACGTCGTCGGCGAAGAGGTCGACCCGCACCAGGAACGCCGCTTCGGTCTCGAGCCGCGGGTGCCATCCCGCCATGCGCCGGTAGAGCGCCAGGTCGGTCTTGGTCTCCTGACCCGTGTCGCGGGTGTTGTAGTTGTCAAAAAAGGTGTTCACCCCCGGCCGTTGCGTGAAGTCGGGCTGCGGGGAGAAGTCGGCCGGTCCGGCGAGGACGTTGTCGTCCGAGAAGAGGAAGGTGATCCGGGTGTCGATGAAGTCGGACGCCCGCGCCGGAGCGGCCCCGAGCAGGGCCGCGTGCGCGTCGTACGCGAACGTCGCGGCCGCCGTACGGACCCCGGCGATGCCCGCGCCAGCCCAACGGCCGGGGGCGGGCTGTCTCGGGGGGGGTGGGTTCGGTTTCACCGGCGACTCCTGCCGGCGCCGGTCCGCCCCCCGCGGTCCGGCGCCGATCTCGTTTCCTCTCGAGCTATTGCGCGTCGGCCGCCGAGCGCGGCTCGAGCTTGTACTGGACGAAGTAGTTGAGGACCCCCTGCACCGTCGTCAGCGACTGGCTCAGCGTCTTGCCGGTTCGGCTGTCGAACAGCGTGTCGTTGATCCGGAGGGAGTTCGTCCCGTCGGTGACGGTGTACTCCTTGTAGTCCGACGGCGCGTCCGGGTTGAGGCTGTTGACCGTCACGCTCGCGTCGGACAGCTTGATCAGCACCCCTTCGTACTGCTCCGGCGAGGCGAGGAGGTCGGCCATCGAGACCTCGGTGATCGCCGGGGTCGCTCCCGTCGAGACCGGCTCGATCACCGAGTTGTCGGTGAGCTCCAGCTCGGCGACGGTGTCGGTCCAGCTGGAGAACTTGAACTCGGTGTAGTTGACGTCACGGAGGTTGATCACGTCCCCGACCGCAATCGTCGGATAGAGGCCGGCATCGTCGTAGACCAGGATGCCGTTCCACGGACCGGCCCCTTGTTGCACCCAGAAGTTCCGCTTGGTGTTGCCGGCGCTGGTGTAGATCGCGACGACCGTCACCCCCTCCACGTCGAGCACCGTCTCGACCGCCGGATGGTCGGAGGCCGTTTGGTCGGTGATCTTCGCCACCGGGACCGCCGCCGCGGGGATCGGGTCGGAGCCGATCACGTCCTGCGCGGAGCGGGGCTCGATCTTGAACGCCTCGAAGGCGAAGTGGAAGATCCCGGCCAGGTACTCGATCGTCTCGTCGTCGAAGCGACCCTCGAGCGAGTCGAAGATCTCGTCGTCGACGAAAAGCAGGCCCGAGTCGCCGTTGGCGACGACGTACTCGCCGTAGCCGACCGCCAGGTCGGCGACCGTCAACGAGCCGTCGATCTCGATCAGGCAGCCCTCCCACTTCTCGGCCTCGTCGCCCGCCAGCTCCGTGCCGATGTCGGCGGCGGCGATGGCGTCGATCGTGGGCGTCAGCCCGCTGTCGGTGATCTCGACCGCCGACGGGGTGATCTCGCTGATCCCCTCCTCCGCGTCCCAGGGGTATTCGCTGTACTTCCCGGTGACGGTGATCTCGTCGCCGATGGCGATCTCCGCCGGCGTCACGCCGTCCTTGTCGTAGAAGTAGATCCCGGACCAGGCGCCTCCCCCTGCGTCCTGCGCCCAGAAGTCGACCCCCGCCCCCTCCACGTCGACCGCGGTGACGATCAGGCCTTCCAGGGTCACCACCGCGTCGACGTCGATCTCCCCCTGCTGGATGTCGGCGACGGTCACCCCGCCGGTGTTCCCGTCGTCGTCGTCATCGCCGACGTCGTCGTCGCCGTTGC
Organism: uncultured bacterium; assembly: GCA_964372275.1. Classification (GTDB taxonomy): domain Bacteria; phylum CAYJRR01; class CAYJRR01; order CAYJRR01; family CAYJRR01; genus CAYJRR01. The sequence goes on along the minus strand of CAYJRR010000028.1, from coordinate 6,849 downwards.
CGGTTCCGTTGTCGGTCGCCCCGCAGGCGATCGCGAGGGCGGCCAGGGCGGCGAGGGTGAACAGGTGGATCTTCTTCTTCATGACGCTCTCCTTCGAATCTTCGTGGGCTCTAGCAACCTTGGTTCAGGGCGGGGGAACAGGTCGGGCAGCAGACGTCCGCGGCATCGCGGGGCTCCAGGATCCACTGCGGATCGGCGAACTGGATGTGGCGCAACGTCCCGCTCATCCTCGGGACCGCTTCGCCTTCGTTCTCTTCGGGGTCGAAGTTGCCCAGCGTGTAGCGGCTGACGACGTTGATCTCGCAACCGCCGGCGAGCGTCACCGTCCACTGGCGGTATTCGTCGAAATCGGGGCAGTTCGGGTAGGAGGAGCAGATCGCGATCGTCGCGTCCTCGATCGCGACCAGGGACGCCTCGCGGGCCTCCATCGAGAGGTTCGGCTCGGAGTCGGCGATCTCGGCGCAGGTGAGCATCGCCGGCTCCGGCAGGGCCAGCGTCCCCTCGGCGTCCCAGGAGGGGTTGTTGAGCTCGGTGAATCCGAGAAACTCCGAGACGCGCCCCGACAGGCTGGTCAGCCGGTCGCCGATCCCGAGCCCCTGCGGGGCGCCGAAGGTGTAGGCGAAGACCGAGGCGAAGGCGCCGCCGGCGACGTCGACGTCGGTGACGTAGAAGCCGTCGCGCGCCACCGAGGTGACGACCAGGTTCGTGGTGTCGTCGATCTCGACCCGTTCCCCCTCGAACGGCGAGGAGACGGTGGTGGTCGAGGTCTGGACGTCGTCGATCGCAGGACCCCGGTACCAGATGGCGTCGGTCACGCCGGTGGCGTAGGTCTCGGGGTCCTCGACCCAGATGCGCGTCGGACCGAACGCCTTGTTGAGCGTCACCGTCGCGGTGGCGACGCCGTCGACGAAGGTGACGTCGTCCCCGTCGACGTCGCCGGGCTCGGAGGAGATCTCCACCTCGCCCGCGAACGACTCCTTCGTCTCGCCGCGCCCGTCGATCGCCGTGATGCGCAGCGTGAACTCCGCGCCGGTCGACTCGAACGGCATCGGCGATTGCTCCGACCCGGTGCCGCCGGCGAGGATCTCCACCCGGAAGGAGCTGGTGCGGTCGAGGTCGAACCCCTTCTTCGACTCGCATCCGGCCGACAGCGCCGCTCCCACCGCCATCGCGGCGCCGGTTCCGATCGCTCGTCGTGGGAGTCCCGTGATCATCCTAGAACTGGGCCACGATGCGCCCGTCCTCCACGCCCGCCGCGACGACGCTCCCCGGACATTCCGGCAACGACGGGTCGTCGTCGTTACACGGCACCACGCCGACCGATTGGAGGTACCCGACCACCGCCTCCCGCATCGGGATGAAGCTGTTGATCTGGGTGGTGTTCCGTCGCAACACCTGGAACCCGGATCCGCCTCCGGCGATGTAGTCGTTGGTCGCCATCTCGTAGGTGGCGTCGAACGAGATCGGCGAGCCTCCGATCTCGACGTCATCGGCGTGCGCGAAGTTTCCGTGCTCGTCGCCACGGCAGACCATGGTGAAGGTGATTCCCGAGACCTGCAGCTGGCTCTGGCAGCCGCGCCCCGCCGAGCGGCCGGCGTTGTAGTCGAGCAGCTCCTGCACCTCGCGGCCGGAGAGGAACATCGTCGAGATCGTGTTCTCGAAGGGGAGCACGTTGAACAGGCTCTCCGCCGAGACGGAGTAGATCGGGTCGCCATCGGCGTCAAAACAGGCGCGACCCGGCTCGCTCCGCTGCACGCCGCGGAGATCATCCCGAATGCCGGGCGAATTCGTCACCGCGAAGTCGGTCTGGATCCGAGGCTCGAGCTGCAGCGCCTCGGCGACCAGGTTGCCGAGCGGGCTGTCGCCGCCGCCGCTGCCGAAGCGGGGAAGCGCGTCCTCGAGCTGGCAGCCGACGGTGCGGTCTAGATCGATCCGCTCGGCGATCCCGCGCTCGTAGGGCTCGAGCATCTCCCGCATCCGCGCCCAGGCCGCGACCCCGGCGAGCTGCGCCGCATCCTTCTCTGCATCTTGGAAGATCTCATCGTCGACCAGGCTGTCGATCGGGAAGACGCGATAGCGGTGGGAGACGACCTCGAATCCGTTCCGCGCCGCCTCCTCCGTATCGGACGACTTGCGCAGCACCACGTCGAGCCGGCCGAGGTACTTGAGGAACGCCCCGGAGTGGGTGATCAACACGGTGCGGCCGTCGGGGTCGGTCACCTGCATCGGCGGGTTCAGGACGATGTGCAGGTGCCCGCCGAAGATGATGTCGATCCCGCGGACCGACTCGGCAATCTCCTCGTCCTCGCTACGACCGATGTGCGTCACCAGCGTGACCAGGTCGACCTGGGGTTTGAGCTCGTTCACCCACATCTGCACCGTCTCGATCGTCTCGGTGGCGATGATCCCCAGCGAGTTCCCCTGCTCGGGAAGGCTGTTGAGCGACGAGAGGTTCCCCACCCCGATCACCCCGACCTTCAGGCCCTGCACGTTGAGAATGGTGTAGGGCTGCACGTTGCGATTGAGGGTGTTGTTCCAGGGGAAGCGCTCATCCTCGAACAGGTAGTTCCCCGCGAGGAGGGGGAAGGTGCGCCAGCGCTCGATCTGCTCCGCGTAGTTGGCAGCCCCCTGGTCGAACTCGTGGTTGCCGACGACCGCCGCGTCCATCCCCAGCATCGACATCGAGCGGATCTCCGGCTCCCCCTGGTAGAGGTTGAAGATCGGCGCCCCCTGGAAGCAGTCGCCGCTGTCGACATGGAACACCCGCGCCGATCGCGCCCGCTCGCGGGCCACCAGGTACGCGAGCCGATCGACGCCGCCCACCCCGCCCTGCTCCGACCGGTCGGTGTCGAGTCCAAGGTCCCGGTCGGTGAGCCCCGGAGAGAAGGCGTAGGGAAGCAGGCGGGAGTGGAAGTCGGAGGTGTGCAGCACGGTGAGGCGAACGTCCTGCCCGTCGAGGACGGGATTGGCCCCCTGGATCGTCCGGCAGCCCGCCACCGACGCGAGAAGCAGCGTCGAGAGCGCCAGCGAGCTCCGGATCCGATTGATCAACCAGGCCTCCACCCGAAAAAAAGAGGCGGCGTTTCTATCACGCACCGCGGCATCGGGTAAAGCGGAAGAGCCCGAAAACCGGCTTTCGGAGCGGATTTGCGGGAAGGGGGTGGTTACAACCTGTCCCAACGGCGCGGACTACGGGCGGAGGTAGCGCCCGCCGCCGCGTTTCGCGCGGGCGACGCGCTCGCCGCCGCAGGAGGGGACCTTCAGCAGCCGGTTGGGATCGACGGCATAGCGGCGGGAAAAGAAGGCGCGGGTGGCGGGATTGCGGTAGGCCGAGGCGGCGCCGGCGGGCACGTGGCGCGTGAGCAGGTGGAGGTGCGAGCCTTTCGAGTAGCCGGTGTCCCCGACCTGCCCGATCACCTGTCCGGCGTCGACGTGCTGCCCGGGCTTCACCCGGATCGACGAACGGCCGTACCGGAACCGGTGGCCGCAACACAGGTGGCCGAAGAGGAAGAAGTCGGCCGATCCGTCGGCGTTGTCGCGGCGGATCGTCACGGCGTAGCCGTAGCCGCGGGTCCGCCCAGCGCGGACGACCGTCCCGGCGAACGGCGCCCGTAGAGGCGTCCCCTGCGGCGCGCCGTAGTCCTGACCGTCGTGGAAGCGCCGCTGACGCGCGATCGGATGCATGTGCACGCCGAAGCCGCGCCTCCCGCGGCAGATCCCGGGCCAGGGCGTCACCGCCGGCTCGCGTTGGAGCGGGGCGCCATCGCGGTAGCAGACGTAGCTGCGTTGGATCCACCCGCGCCGGCCGTCGCGCGTCCGAACCTCGACCCACCGCCGGTCGCGCGAGAGCCGGCGGTAATCGACCGGCGCCCCCTCGCGCAACGATCCGACCGCCGGCGCGTGGATCGACCGGTCGGCGTGGAGCGTGATCTCGCCGTCGGTGTGGCACACCTCGCGGGGCGCGGCGAAGAGATCGCGCGCCGCCAGAAGACCGATCAGGATCGTCGCCGCCCGGACCGTCGCGTTCATTCGAGCGATCAAGGGGCAACGACCGTGCCTCGCCCGGCCACCGCCCGCGATGTGGCATTACGCGGGGTTGCCATCCGCCGCCCCGAACGATGCGGCGACGAAGTGAGTGCTCCGCTTACCGACGTGTGACGACGCCGCTGCTGAGTCTGGCTGTAGCCACCTCCCGCCGCGCGTAATACACTCCGACCAGATGGAGCACCGGCAGGAGAAGGGTCCCACCCGCTTGGGCGCGAGGGCACCGGGGGCTCCGCTGATCGGCGTCGACGTCGGTCCCTACCGCATCCAGGAAAAGCTCGGCGAAGGCGGCATGGGGGTCGTCTACAAGGCGGTCGACCGGCTGCTTGACCGCGTCGTCGCGCTGAAGATCCTGTTCGAGGTCGACGAGCCGCAGAACGTCCGCCGCTTCGAGCAGGAGGCGAAGGCGCTGGCGAAGCTCGCCCACGCCAACGCCATCCGCATCTTCTGGACGGGCGAGTTCGACGGGTATCCCTGCTTCGCGATGGAGTACATCCCGGAAGGGGTCTCGGTCTACGACCTGCTCCGACACAAGGGGGTGCTGCCGGTCGAGGACTCGATCGACATCATCGTGCAGGCGGCGAAGGGGCTCTCCGCGGCGCGCCGCGCCGGGATCGTCCACCGTGACATCAAGCCGAACAACCTCCTGATCGACGCCGACGGCACGGTCAAGATCTCCGACTTCGGTCTGGCCAAGATCGCCGAGGGGGACGGGCACCTCACACAGTCGGGGATCGTGATGGGGACCCCGTACTACATGAGCCCGGAGCAGGGACAGGGTCAGGCGATCGACCACCGCAGCGATCTCTATTCGCTGGGAGCGACCTTCTACCACATGATCACCGGCTTCACGCCCTACGAGGCGCAGAACCCGGTCTCGCTGATCATCAAGCACGTCAAGGATCCGATCCCCGACCTTCGGCGATTGAACCCCGCGATCCCGGAGGCGGTGCGGGCGATCGTCGAGCGCTGCCTGGAGAAGGAGCCGAACGACCGCTACCAGGAGTACGAGGAGCTGATCGAGGACCTCGAGGCCGTGCAGGCGGGACTGGCGCCGGCGCACGCCCCCGAACCGCGCACCCGTGTCCGGCCCGACATCGCGCGGCCGGCGTGGATCTACTTCGTGTCGGGACTGGCGCTGATGGGGGGACTGTGGGCCGCGCTGGGGGCGTTCCGTGGAGGCGACGGCGGCGCGACGGCGCCTGACGAGCGCGCCGACGCGGCGCGCACGTCGGGCGACGGCGAGCGGGATGGCCGCACGGCCGCCTCGACGGGCGCCTCCTCCGTCGAAGGAATCGGCGCCACGCGCGAGGCGAGGGACGTTCATCGCCCGCCGGGCCACGTCGGGGACTCCGTGAACCCCTTGCTGCCCGCACCCGGCGAAGTGGATCGCGCCCGCGCGGAGATCGCGTCGAGCGAACCGGCCCGGCGCGCCCGCGCCGCCGCGACCTTCGGAAAGTTGGCGCTGCCCGAAACGCTTCCGCTCCTTTCCGACCTCGCGCTCCGCGATCCCGATCCGCGCGTGCGGTCGCGCGCCACCTGGGCGCTCGGGCGGATCCGGGAGGGCTCTGCGGCGGCGCCGCTGATCCAGGCGCTCGGCGATGCGGACGGCGACGTCGCCAGGCAGGCGATCTCCTCCCTCGCCGCCCGGCCGGACGCCACCGGCGCGCGGGAAGCGCTCGCCGGGATCGCCTCCCGTCACGGCGACCCATCGGTCCGTCTCGCGGCATCCGCGGCCCGCGCCCGGCTCGACGGCGTCGACGCCGGACCGCGATTCGGGGACAAGCCGGCCGCGTGGTGGATCGACCGGTTCCGCGATGGACAGGAACGGCTCCGCGCGGCGAAGGCGCGCGCCGCGGACGCCGACCGGACGGTCCGCTACCTCCGACAACGGTACGGCTTCGCTCCAGGAGACAAGACGCCACCGGCCGGCAGCACGGCCGAGGCCAAGCGGGCGTTTCGCACCGTCTATCTCGCCGCGATCCGGATCTCCGGCGAGTCGGAGGCGGAGGCGAAGCGTCTCGAGACGGAGCACGAGAGGCTGCTGGCCGCGGCCGACGGGGCCAAGGTCCCCGGCGAGCTGCGTCGATAGAAGAGGAGCGTTCGTCCCGTGACCTACGAAGAGTTCGAGCAGAAGCTGGTCGGCGCCAACTCGCGGGAGAAGGCGTACGGGCTGGCGGTCGCCTATCTCAAGGACCGCCCCCGTTTCGACTGGACCGGCGTCTACGCGGTCGAGGGGAACGAGCTCGTCCTGCGGTCGTTCATCGGGAGGCCAACCGAGCAGATGCGGCTTCCACTGGGAAAGGGGGTCTGTGGACAGGCCCTCTCGCAGCGAGCCGACCAACGGATCGACGACGTCGCCAAGGCCGCCGGCTACGTCGCGCACAACCTCGACGTGAAGGCCCAGCTCGCGGTGCTGATCAAGACCGGCGAGACGATCTACGGCGTGATCGACGCCGAGAGCCACACCCGGTCGGGGTTCGCCGACGCCGACCTCGAGGAGGTGAAGAAGGTGGCGGCGGTCGTCGCGCGCTACTTCGCGCTGCACCGCGACCTCCCCGAACGCGCGCCCCCCAAGTCGGGCGCGATCGCCGGCGACGGCGCCGGGCGCCTCTTCTACATGCGCTGCTCGGTCTGCAAGAAGGAGATCGCCTGGGGCCAGAGCTGGTACAAGTGCACCGTCTCCACCTGCAACCGCAACCGGCTGGCGCTCACCTTCTGCTCCACCGCCTGCTGGGACAGCCACCTTCCCGAAGCGCGCCACCGCGAGGCCGGCTTCACCGAGCACCGCGCCCCGAGCAAACC